>SVJB01000004.1 GCA_015069185.1 Oscillospiraceae bacterium | reverse complement strand
CTATTTTTTATTGAATGTACAGTGCTTTTTTTTTGAAAAGCGCTGTACATTCAGTTTTTCCATGTTGCATTTAACTTTTCACGTTGCATTTAGTTCTTCGTTGTTGCGTTTAATTTTTCAACTAACAATTTTGCCTTAAAACATTTCTTTTTATCTTACCACTGGTAGTTTTGGGTAGTTCAGTAACAAAATCAATGATTCTTGGGTACTTATAGGGAGCGGTTGCTTTCTTTACATGATTCTTAATCTCTGTTTTCAGTTCTTCTGATGGTTCATATCCCTTAGTAAGAACTATTGTAGCCTTTACGACTTGTCCTCTTACCGGATCAGGAGCAGCTGTAACAGCACACTCTAATACACTGGGATGTGTCATGATAGCACTCTCTACCTCAAACGGTCCTATTCTGTATCCACTACACTTAATAACATCATCAACTCTACCTATAAACCAATAATAGCCATCTTCGTCAAACCATGCATTATCTCCTGTATGGTAATTGCCGCCGGCAAACAAACCCGAATTATCATATTCTGCATATCCTATAGTAAGGCCTGTAAGTCTCTTATGAGCTGCATCACGAATAACAATCTCTCCCTCTTCGCCTATCTCGCAATCTTTATCATTGCTATTACGAAGCATTATATCAAATGCCGGAGTCGGTTTACCTGTTGATCCTGGTTTCGGAGTTATCCATTTAAAGTTAGCAAGTAAAACCGGACTCTCTGTTTGACCAAAACCCTCATACAGCATATGACCTGTAATTCGCTCCCATTGGTTGAAAACCTCAGGATTAAGCGGTTCGCCTGCCATACAACAGTGATGCAGGAATGAGAAATCATAACTCTCAATATCTTCCTTGATCATAAATCTGTACATGGTTGCAGGCGCGCAGAAGGTTGTTATTTTAAAATGAGACATAACATCTAACAACTTGTGCGCATCAAACTTTACCATATCATATCCCAGAACAGCAGATCCTGAGAGCCATTGACCGTATATCTTGCCCCATGAGAACTTTGCCCATCCCGAGTCCGATACTGTAAGATGTAAGCCGTTTTCTTCAACACATTGCCAATATTTTGCTGTAACAATATGTCCTAAAGGATACGACTGTACATGCTGTACCATTTTGGGCATACCGGTAGTACCGGATGTAAAATACAGGGTCATCAGATCATTTGCCATAACATCAGCATCAGTGCCTATCGGTCGTTCATATACATCGCTATGCGCCAGATATTCTTTGCAATAATTAATCCATCCTTCACGCACTTGGTCGATAGCAATTCCTGTAGGTTTCTTGGTTGCAGTCATCTGCTGCTTGTCAACCTTTTCACCTGTAATTAATGCTTTATAAAGTAAGCCGGGGCACTGTTCCAGAGAGTTCTCAACATGCCCTATAATATCTCTATCCGGAGCACATACGATCATCTTTACATTAGCAGCGTTGATTCTGTATATCAGATCCTTCTCTGTCAGTTGGAATGATGCGGGAATAACAACAATTCCCAGTTTATGTAGAGCTGTAACCGTCATCCAATATTCATATCTACGCTTCATAATCAACATCACTCTATCACCTTTCTTCAATCCCAAAGAAAGAAAATAGTTGCACATCTGATTACTGCGTTTCATTATATCGGTAAATGAAAACTCGTATTCTTCATATACTTCACTATCAGGTTCATTACACCATACAAGAGCTCTCTTATTCGGTTCTACTCTTGCCCAATCATCTACTACATCAAAACCAAAGTTAAAATTATCCGGTACGTTTACTATATAATTTGCTTTAAAATCCTCGTATGACTCAAAATCAACACGGGGTAAGTATTTTTTTAATATATAATCCATGTATTTACAGCTCCTTATTACAATCAGAAAATAACAGTTAAAAACTTTGCGTCCTTACCGTCCATTGCAGTTTGTGCATGTGGTACGGTGGGATCGAAATAAAAACAATCGCCTTCATTTAAGAAGTAATCTTTGCCACCAAATATGACTCGGACTCGACCTTCGACGACATAGTTAAATTCCTGACCGGGATGTGACACAAGAGCCGGTATTGCTACCTCTGTTTCCTTTCCTACAGTTACAATCATAGGTTCGATTTTCCTACCGATAAATTTGTAAGCAATACTCTCAAAATCATATCCTTCATATCTGTCAACAGTAATACCTTCACCTTTTCTAACCAAAGAACAGTTTGCAAGTCTGGGCGATACGCCGGTAAGTAATTCTGTCAGATCTACATTAAGCTGCGCTGCAATCTCATATAAAACACTAACAGGAAAATCCTTGTCCGCATTTTCATATGCCTTATATAGCTCCACATCAATGTTAAGATTTGTAGCCATTTCCTCAACTGTCACGTCTGAAATCTCACGTAACTCCTGTACTCTTGATGCAATTTCTTTTATTTTAACAGTATTCATACTACTTATATCCCCCTGTGTTATTCGTTCAAACCTTGATTATATCACTGAAATCAAATGTTGCAAAGTAATCTTTTGGAGTCTCTGCTCGTCTTATAAGCTTCGTAGTGCCATCCTCACATTTGAGCAATTCACTGCTTCTTAACTTTCCGTTGTAGTTATATCCCATAGCATATCCATGAGCACCTGAATCCATTATCGCAAGTATATCTCCTACTTTTATTTCTGGAAGATTTCTGTCAATAGCGAATTTATCATTATTTTCACAAAGACCGCCTGTAACATCATATACATGGTCACATGGTTCGTTTTCCTTACCTACCACTATGATATGATGATATGCTCCGTAAATTGCAGGACGCATAAGATTCGCAGCACAAGCATCCACACCAATATAGTCCTTGTATGTAATCTTTTCATGAAGAACTCTGGTAACTAATACCCCGTGAGGTCCTGTAATATATCTACCAAGTTCTGTCTTAAGTGTAACACTGCCGAGAGCTGATGGCACAATAACCTCATCATATGCTTTCTTAACCTGAGCTCCAATATATTCAAGATCCGGATTGTTATCCTCTGGTTTATATGGAATACCAATACCTCCTGACAGATTTATAAATTTAATATCTGCACCGGTTTGCTTATTAAGCTCTACAGCAGTCTCAAATAACACCTTAGCAAGCTTTGGATAATAATCGTTATTTGTCATATTACTTGCCAGGAAAGCGTGAATACCAAATGTTTTTGCACCCATGCTCATAAGCTTTTTGAGGCCTTCTATGGCTTGTTCATGGGTAAATCCATATTTTGCATCAGCCGGTCTACCCATTATAGCATTATCAATTTTGAAATCTCCGCCCGGATTATATCTGATAAATATAGTCTCAGGAATACCACCATTTTTTGCCAGAAAATCTATATGCGAGAAGTCGTCCAGATTTACAATTGCATCCAGTTTACGTGCATATTGGAAATCTTCTGCCGGTGTTACATTAGATGAGAACATTATATCATCCCCGCGGCAACCAAGACTTTCCGCCAGCATAAGCTCTGTATAGGATGAACAGTCAACACCACAGCCTTCTTCTAACATCATTTTTATGAGGAAAGGATTTGGGCAAGCCTTCACCGCAAAATATTCTTTAAACCCTTCATTCCATGCAAAAGCTTTTTGTAGCCGTCTTATTCCCTCTCTTATTCCTTTCTCATCATATATGTGAAAAGGTGTAGGATACTTTTCACATACTTTCTCTATATAATCCTTATTAAAAAACAATTTTTTCATTCTTATTCCTCCTCAGTGATTACATTATCAATAGCTGTCCATAATTCTTTAATTCCGGTTTTCTTCTCTGCCGATACCGGGTAAACAGGTATACATTCTGGCATGCCAAGTTCTTTCTTTATAATTTTAATATTTTCCTTTGCTTGCATTTTGCTGACTTTGTCTGTTTTAGTAGCAACCACTATATATTCAAGGCCAGAGGCTAATATCCAGTTGTACATATTTACATCGTCTTTGCTGGGTTTATGGCGTATATCTACAAGCATTATCATAAGATACAATCTGTCTCTTACATTCAAATACTGTTCTATTACCTTTCCCCATAAATCCAACTCACTCTTGGCTCTCATGGCAAAACCATATCCCGGTAAATCAACAAAATGAATTTCATCGTTAATATTATAGAAATTGATCATTCGCGTCATACCCTGACGTGATCCACTATACGCTAAGTCTTTGCGATTTACAAGAGCGTTTATGAGAGATGATTTACCTACATTAGATCGGCCCGCAAATGCAATCTCAAGCAGATCTCCTTCAGGATACTGCTTAGGAGACACAGCTGATATAACAAATTTTGAATTTTTTACTAACATATCCTGATCCTTTATTACATTACAAAATTTTTCAAAAACGTCTTTCTATGTATGGTACTTATACCGAATTGGCGTATCGCCTCGTAATGTTTCTTAGTACCATAACCTTTATGGCCTGCAAAACCGTAGCCTGGATATTGCTTATCATATTCAACCATCATTCTGTCCCTTGTTACTTTTGCTATAATCGAAGCAGCAGCAATTGATACACTCAGTGCATCACCATGGGTTATAGACAAAGTGCTACATGGCATATCATTTAATTTTACATGATCAATAAAAATAATACCTTCTTGATCAAGATTATCTTTTTTTAGCATCTTCACAGCATTCTCACAAGCGTTTTTCATAGCAAGCTGCGTAGCGTTAAGTATATTAATCTCATCAATTATGTTGTTATCTACGATTCCTACACCCCACGCCAATGCATTATTTATTATTTCATCATATAGAAGTTCCCGTTTCGCCTCACTTAGTTTTTTAGAGTCATCAGCCTTTACAAAGGGGCCTGTGCTATTCCAGAAAATACACCCAGCAACTACCGGTCCTGCCAACGGTCCTCTCCCAGCCTCGTCAATGCCACCAATAGTTGTAATTCCCTGAGCAGCATATTCATTTTCATACTTACACATTAATTGAAATTTCTCTTCAGTCATTGTGTTCACCTAAGCAGTCAGCATTATCAAGTGAAATTCTGCCAAACTTTGCCTTTCTATAATCATCAAGTAAGTACATAGATGCACGGTACAAGTCTACCTCACCCTTTTTCACAATGCAACCTCGTTTCCTGCCAAAAGCTTCTAACATAGCAAGCCCAGATTCAAATGACGGAAAGTCAACATCTGATGTGTTTTCAATGGAATATTTTTCCTTAAGTATCTGTGGATAATATTTACTCATAAATCTTATAAGATATATTGCTATTTCCTGTACATCCAATACATCATTCTTGATAGCTCCTGTAGCAGCAAGTTTATATCCAACAATCTGGTCGTCAAATTTAGGCCATAATAATCCCGGTGTATCCAGGAGATAAATATTATCAGACATTTTAAGCCATTGTTTGTTTCTTGTCACACCGGGCTTGTCTCCTGTGATAGCTACATTTGACCCTGCAATCTTATTAATAAGAGAGGACTTGCCTACATTTGGTATACCAACAATCATTGCCTTGATAATCGGGGCTTTGCGTCCTTTTTCTAAATATCTCGCAGTTTTCTCTGCCATCATCTCATTTATAGCTTTCACTACTTCTTTGCTCCCACCACCGGTTTTACAATCTGTAAAATATACACGAGTGCCTCTGGCAGCATAGTAGTTTGCCCAAAAGCTATTTTGTACCGGATCTGCAAGATCTTTTTTATTTCCAATTATGACACGAGGTTTGTTTTGTATTAATTTGTCTATTTCCGGGTTGCGACTAGAAAAAGGTATACGGCTATCTACCAGCTCAACTACAACATCAACAAGTTTCAAATTTTCAGAAAGCAACCGTCTTGCTTTTGCCATATGACCGGGAAACCACTGTATATTCGAACTTTCTCTGACTTCATTATTAAAAGTATCAATTGATCGGTTCATTTTCTATTTCTGTCCCTTCTTTATTCTCAAATGTATCTATAGGCGTATAATCTTTGACAGGATTACCTACCCATGTAATATTCTTCAAGGCATGCATGTTCATAATCACATTAAAATCCGAAATAAGATTATATGATATATTCAAGGTCTTTATTGATATATCTCCACTAAGATACGAAATATCTGAAATATAATTATTAGATGCATCTATATACCCAAGATCAGTCATAAAACATACAGGACTGATAGATTCAAGTTTATTATGGTTAACTTCCAGATGTTGTAAAGTATTTACCTGAGAAATACCGTCCAATGTTTTCAGATTACAATTATTAGCCATTATCTTTTTTATATTTTGTAATGTATATATAGGACTCATAGTCTCTAGTTCTGTATTGCCTGATAAATCAACATATAGTAAGGAAATGCACGCTGACATTACAGATAAATCAGTAATTTTATTATTGCTCAAATTCAATTCTTTAAGATGTACCATTGAGGACAAAGCACTTATATCTATTATCATATTGTCTTGTAAATCCAATTTTTCTAAATTGATTAACCCCTTCAAAGGAGAAATATCAAAGCCTTCTCTTCCTTGAGAATATAAAACATTATAGTTTTTTGATAAATTAAGTTCCTTTAGTGTGGTAAGATATGACAGAGGTGTCAAATCGTTTATTCTATTTCCGTACAAATCCAGATACTCTAATGATGTGAAATATTTTAATTCATCTACATATAGTATGCCACACACTCTAGCTGTAAGAGAAGTTATTCGTTGTACATCAGAGACTAATATATCCCCTATACTTTTTCCTAATGCTTTTCTTATTACAACCTCAAAATTAGGATCTTTAAAATCAATTTCACGGTCTGCAATAGGTGTAGGAGATGCCTCATTATTTATATCCGGTGAAAAGCCCGGAGTTACTTCCGCTTCAATGGTAGGCCCAGGACTAAACACAGCAGAACTGTCTGGCGTGTTTTCACAGCCACTTAGAACAAAAATTATCAATATTAACAATATATATATACTTACTTTCCTCATTCTTTTTAAACCATTTACGCAGTTAATAATGCAGGAGTAATATTGGAAAATGATCCTAAATCAACGACAGAACCATTATTCCAAATATATAAATTTCCTTCTGACGAATATAAAACATATTCCATATTTGAATCAAAATACACACCATTTGATATGCTGGTGCACAAACGAGTAGCTTCATCGTTTATGACCAAATCAAGTGATAGTTTATCTTCCGAATACTTTCTACATAAAAGATATGCATCATCATCTAAACCATACAATCTTATTTCATTTTCCATATCTATTTTTTCAATATTACCTTTTTTTAATAAAATATAGGCATTATGTGAACCATCATTTTTTTGATAAGCCATTATTTTCTTGTTATGATATCCATATAAGAATCCGGTATTGTCTGAAATTTTAGATACCTTCAACGATATATCAAGAACCTTGTATCTATTTAATGTGTCATCTTCGTTTTTAAAATAAAGCAAGCCTAAAGTTTCCTGGTACATAAAAGTAGCGTTTTTGTCACATGTTATCTGCTTTTGTGGCTTAGATCCATTCGTTGACATGTATATTACGGATGATTCTTCATTCTGTACAGTATATAAAATCATGTCATCTTCAGCACTATAATAAATAATATTAGACACCTTTTCAGCTACATTTTTCAACTTTTCTCCATTGAAATATAACAATTTAGCCGTAGTAGTATTATCACTTGTAGTCACATCAGACAGCAAATACGTAATCGGTATTGTTTGATTTAAAATAAAAGTTTCTGTACTTGGTTCAGTTAATACTGGATTTATAGATGGTTTTACTATCTGGGCACCTTCAACAGATACTACTTGTTTGCCTTTCGTATCTACAATTTTCAAAGCGCCATCTTTCTTAAAACAAATAAATTTATCGTTATTACTAAGATAGAAATTCTTTCCCGGGTCAACTGCAGTTGCAATTTTTTTAACTTTTCCATCGTTATTACTAAATAATAAATCTATTTTACCTGTTTCAGGATCTGCATTATCAGCAAAGACTACACCATTTTCACCAACGCAATATAGCTCATCACTTAACAGATTCGGTACACTCTTATTACTCAAAGTGATTATTTTATTGCCTTTAAATTGATATAGCTTAACCATATTTTGAGCATCTACCACTAAAAGAACAGATCTCTCTTCCATTAGTCGGAAATAAATACAATTATTCACCAGAACTTTTCTTGTATTTTTCTTAATATTATATTCATACAAAGCATTTGAACGTAAATAATATACCTTTCCGGCACTTATATCATGTACATTTTGTGAAACTGTATCATCTATAGGCAGTATTTCATATTTATCATTAATTAAAAACAAATTCTTACTCTCATCAGTAAAAACAAATGGAAATAATATTCTTCTACTCACACCGATTTCATCTTCTTGTGATAGATCAGGAGCGTTTCCCGGCAATAATTCTAATATTGCAATAATAATAAAAACAGACAACACAATACAAAACGCAATAATTGCGTTTCTTTTTTTATCTCGTGTTATATATGTCTCTATTTTTTGTTTAGTCATTCTTTATCATACCCTTCTGATCCGGTGAAAACTTATCATCAATAACAGACAAATCAAATGGAGTTGCCTGATAAACGTAATAATTAAGCCAATTTGCATATAATAGATATGCGTGACTTTTCCACTGAAATCTTGGTTTCTTTGTAACATCATTCTCAGGAAAATAGTTCTCAGGTATATCTATATCAATGCCCTTTTCCACATCTCTAAAGTATTCATTCTTC
Source organism: Oscillospiraceae bacterium (assembly GCA_015069185.1). GTDB lineage: Bacteria > Bacillota > Clostridia > UBA1212 > UBA1255 > SIG424. The sequence continues at coordinate 121,457 of SVJB01000004.1, read as the reverse complement.
AATGTATCCCTATCATATTCCAAGTGCCCTGTCATAAATATTTGCCTTCTATCATGTGATGCACACATACATAAACCAGCCTTTTCTGATACGACAAGAATATCAAGTTGAGGAATGCTCTCAACATCTTTGATTGATGTAGTAGTGTATCTTGAGTGTGGTACATAAAAGCTATCATCAAAGCCTCTCAACAATCGAACAAACTTGTTTCGTGAAATATGTTCATATATACCAAAAAGCTTTTTAGGTAATAGTTGTTTTTTAACTCCATAATGATAATACATGCCTGCTTGTGCACCCCAGCATAAATGCAGTGTTGTCGTCACATTCGTTTTTGACCATTCCATCACACCACACAATTCTTCCCAATACTCTACCTTCTCAAACTCTAATAACTCAACCGGGGCTCCTGTTATAATCAAGCCGTCGTATTTTTTATTCTTAATATCATCAAAGTTTACATAAAATGTATTCAAATGACTTGCAGATGTATTTTTAGATACATGTGTTTTGGGATGGATCAGAGTAATTTCCACCTGAAGTGGTGAATTACTAAGCATCCGCATTAGTTGTGTCTCTGTCTCAATTTTTTTAGGCATGAGATTCATAATAGCTATCTTAAGTGGTCTTATATCCTGATGAAACGCCATATTTTCATCCATTGTAAATACATGTTCTTTTTGCAATATTTCTTTTGCTGGTAAATCATTTGGAATTTTTATTGGCATAGCGCTCATCTCCTTTATAAATATCATCTTTTAATTTTACTATATAAAACATAAAAAGTCTATGGATTTCATATATTTGATTGATATAAAAATTTCTTTTGGTATTATGACAGCTATAATTTGTATTATAATATTTGTATTATTTATTCTAAATATAGATTTGTGCAAGGTCGCATCGTTTGAGGCTTTATACTTTTTTATTCAAACACTTTTTCCGACATTGTTTCCTTTTAGTGTTTTGACTTCCATCCTTATAAAAACTAATTTATCAGAGTATATAGGAAAAATATTTAATAGGCCTGCAAACTACTTGTTAAAAATGCCGGGACATAGTGTTTTCGTTATTTTTATTAGCGCATTAGCGGGTTTCCCAACAGGTGCGAAACTAACTACATTGTTATACAACACCGGTGAAATATCAAAATCTCAGGCTGAAATATTGTGTTCAATGTCAAATATGCCCAGTCTTGCTTTTATGTTGTTTATAGTAGGACAATATTCACTTGGTTCTATATGGTATGGACTTAGTATTTGGTTTATTATATTTTTTTCGACAATTATCTCTGGTTACTTGTTAAATATAAAAAATAAAAATAATTTATATAATAATATTATAAAACTAAATATTCAAAAGAGATCTATTTTATATCATATCAATAAATCAATAATAGATTCTATGTTTTTAATGATAAATATCTGTGCTCTGATTGTATTTTTTGCTTGCATAATTGCTATTATCAATAATTCAAATTTACCATTGTATTCTAAAAATGTTATTACTTCTCTCTTAGAGTTAAATAACGGTGTTTCTATTATCAATTCACAATATTGTACTAATAATAGTATTAAATATATTATTATATGTACTGTATGTGCTTGGTCTGGTTTGTGTGTTCATATGCAGATCTATAACGTAATGTCTGAAAATGACTTATCTTGTAAAAAATATTTTTTAAGTAAGTTTATATGTACGTTGTTTTCTTTTATATTATCTACTTTAATTGTGTTAATAAAAAAATAACTCCGTATTATCTACGGAGTTATCTTCACTATTTTAGTAATTATTAATAATCAACGAGAGTAGACCACAATTCATTACACTTTGTTTCGAGTGCTTTGAATGCGTCATCAATTGATGTAGTACCCTTCATAACTTTGTTAATAATCAGAGTCATTTCATTATTGATAACCTCAGCAACTTCATAAGGCATACGGCATACTACCTGACCTACAATACTTGCTGTCTGTGCTTCGTATACAAATGCATCCCAGTTCTTATCCTTCCACTCTGTTTCATCAGGATATCTCCAAGAATCAGAATCCTTTAAAGCACCTACTACCGGTACTGAAGCACCAGGCTGACCATTATATGCGAGCTGTCCTTCTTCTGTATAGAAGTAAAGTGCAAATGCTGCTGCAGTGTCTGGGTTCTGTGTTCTATTATAAACACCAAATCCTGAAGATCCGCAACCAAAGCCTCTATTCTGTCCATTCTCACCAAATCCAGGGAATGCAACCATATCCCATTCAAGACCTGCTGAATCATAATCCTTACCTTGAGTAAGAACGTTAGGATGAATCAAATACTTGAATACAGGTGTACCTTCTGTAAGTGAACCTGCACCTGGATTAATATATCCAGCAAGAGCATCATCAATACATTCCTGTAAAGCTCTAAGAGTAGAACCATTTTCATCATTAAAAGTAATCTTCTTCTCTTCTGTATCACACCATGTACCACCAGCTGATGATTCAAAGAATGTTACATAAACAGGTGAATATGTAAGGTCAATATTAGCACCATAATACTTTTCACTGTCGTTAGCAGTAGCTTCTGTTACTGTTTTAGCAATTGAGCGCAATGTATCCCAAGACCAATCATTAGAAACCTGTGTATCAAGGTTTAACTCTTTTAATTTTGACTTGTTATATGAGAAACAAATTGAGTTATAGTCTCTTGACACATAGAAAAGGTGGCCGTCAACTTTACCAAGTTCATAAATACCCATGTAAACATCAGATAAATCTAAACCTAATGCAGCTACGTAACCTTCAAGTGGCATAAGTCCATTATTTGTTATCGCATATTCATAAATCTGAGTCTCAGGGAACCAAAATACATCACCAATTGTACCACCTGTAACACGAGCAGCACTTGTACCTGAAGAGTCAAGTTCTACTGATGCATTGGGGTATGCACTCTCAAATGCTTTAATAAAAGAAGTCGCTGCTCTCTTTGCAAAGGCATTAGATGTGTCAAATGTCCAAGTAATGTTACCAGATACATCCGGCTCATAATCGGCATTGACGTGGTCTACGTCAACAATCGGGGGCTGACCACAAGCAACCATACCTAAGAGAGTGAGAGTTACAATTAATAAAACAATTGCTCTCTTAACAATCTTTTTCATTTAATAAACCTCCTAAAAGTAGTATTATACATTTATGTTAATAATAACATAGATTTAATAAAAGTAAATACATTAGATAATGAATAAATTATTACATTTTAATGTGTATTTACTGCATCCTGAATTTCCTGCATATATTTATCAAATGTCTTTGAATCAGAATCATTTGAGTATTTTTGAATAGCTGATCCCATCGCCTTTTCAATCTCGTTAGTCGGAGCAAGAGTTAAAAATGATGAAAGCTCACCGGCAAAATCATTCTCGTTATATAACGAAAATACAGACGTATTTTTTCCGTCAACAGGATATTTTCGCCAATATTTCATGGCATTTGCTGACATAAGAGCAGGAACTCTGTATCCATCCGGTCCAGTAATAGCAACAGCAGCTTCCTTAACCATTGCATATAATGCAAATTTTATAGAATTAATTATTGAATTTTCAACATTATTTTTTTCTTCTTCAAGAAGCTCCTCGTCATTAATACTGTCATAAATACCATTATCGATATTATATTGTTCTCTATTGAATACTGCCAGTCCTATTGTCTGAACGCCGATTGCGTGATTAACTGTATCTGTCTCTTCATTATAAAATCCGGGAAAATGAGCTAACTCCCATTCAAAGCCATTGTCTGCCTCTTCATTCGCAATAAGATCTGAGCCCCATCTTACCAAATCAGAATGATTACATATTACAATTCCGTATTGAGCTAAATCGCTAGCACTTAATTCAGAAGGAACCTTATCTGCAACATAACCCTTCCTAATAAAGTTATTTGCAAGATATTCAATTCCTGAGATAACATCAGGATTTGTTAGAGTCATTTCGATTTCCTTATCAGAAAATGATATCTCATTATATAATGTTGCACCCTTGCTTCTTGCAAAAGCTCCCCAAACAGAATAATCGAAATAATCCATTACAATAGGAGTTGTACAACCTGCTTCTTTCAATTTTTCTGCAATTACTTCTATATCTTGCCATGTCCAATCATCATCAGGTACAATCGGATCTATATCAGTTTTAGATAGCATGTCAAGATTAAGGAAAACAACAGTATTGTTGTACTCTACCGGGCACATATATAATCGCCCTTCGTACAGAGAGTTTTCAAAAGCAGCAGGGAAGAATAATTTAGATGGATACAATTTCTCATATTCATTACTTGTGTAATCTATAACCCCTTCACTATGCTCACTTAAATCAACAATCAATTCTGCTTCTGCATATTCTGCAATCATAGCAGCATCAATTGTAAAAACATCTCCGATTGTGCCATTCTTAATTCTCTCATCAAGAGTAGCAAAATATTCGTCATAGCTATTTGTAAGATCAAGTTCAATATCTACACTAGGATACTGCATTACAAATGCCTGCATATATTCAAAATGAGCAACTTCTCCCTCTTCTGTTCTGTAAGACGAAAAAACTATCGTTCCAATCAATTCTTCCGGAATCGGAACAGGAGTAGACATGCCAACAATCTTATCCTTATCTTTGTCATTATTCAATCCTGCACAAGATATGAGCGATAACATCATAACAGCCACTAACAGCATTGTGAATAATCTTATAATATTTTTATTCATAATATAATACCTCCAACAATCTTATTCAATGACACCGATACGCTCAATGCCGGCAACCAACTTCTTTTGACCTAACAAATAAACCAGCAATACAGGCAACATAACCATCAGACAACCTGCAAACAACACCGGTTCAGCAGTAGCCTTCATTGCTTCACTTACAGCGCCGCCTGAAAAGCCTAGTTCTGAAAGATAGTTGGTTAAAATTTTACTAAGTGCTTCTTGCAGTGTATTATGTTGTGGCAAATATGTATATGTTATAGTCTCTTGATTGTCATTCCAATGCCATACAAAAGAGAAAATAAATACTATAGTAAAAGCAGATTTTACCAGAGGGAACATAATTTGTGCAAATACTCTTACAGGACCTGCTCCATCAATACGGGCAGCATCATCCATAACATCCGGAATTCTTTGGAAGAAGTACATATAAATCAAAATAAATAACGCGCCTCTTAATCCGTGGCCAAAAATTGTAGGAATTAATATTGCATAAAAACCTTCTGCCATCCTTAATTGCGACCACATAAAGAAGGATGATGTAATAAGTGTTTGTGGCGGTATCAATAATATGATAATAACAAACAACATAATTAACATTCTGCCTTTGAATCTAAAACGTCCCAGTGAGTATCCAACAAGCGCACATGAAATTGATTGTAATATTGCACTACCTAAGGAAAGAATAACTGTATTCAATAAGGTAGAATAATAATCTCCCAAAGCAGGTGTTACATCAGGATCCAAAGACGGATTAACAGCAACTATATCTAATCCCATCCATGCTTTTGAGAAGTTTTCCCAGTTGATGTGTGTAGGAATATATTGCACAGTAGGATCCATATAATCCTGAGATGACATCAAAGCGGTTGTAAAAATGTAAATAAACGGCAAAATAAATAAATATGCAAGTTCAATTAATACATAATACAAAAATATTCGACCAATAATGAATTTAATTTTCTTTTTAACTTTATATCCAAGATTCTCATATCTCTTTATCAAACCAAGAATGAATTCTTTAATATTGTTAATTAATTTCTTCATTTCAGCCACCTCCTTGTGAAGAGAATAAATACAAGTATAACAAGCAAGGTCATTAACATGTATAACCAGCTCAAGGCAGCACGCTCGCCGTATGCAGTCATTCCGTTAAGTAAGTTCATAACAGGGTTGGTAGAGTCAACAAATGAGTCAACCAACGCATATATACAGTTCAGAATGACAAACGGAGATACATATGGAAGTGTAATGTGCCAAAAAGATTCCCAAGCAGTAGCACCATCAAGATCAACTACTTCATATAAAATATCAGGTACACTTTGAAGTGCAGCAAGGAAAATAAGAATTTCTACACTACTTCTCCACATTATATGTCCGATTTCTGCCATAATCTCACCAAAGAATCCAAAGAACTGATTACCGGCAACAATAGAATTGAAAACACTAATGCTACCAACATCATCTTGAAATAAGTAAGACATTATAACTCCCGACAATATAACCGGAATAAAGAAAAACACTCTGAAGTATACTCTTCCGGGAAACTTTTGTTTTAATAAAACCGCAACAAACAACGCAAATCCTACAATAACAGGAACTTGATATAGTGCATTTAAAAACGAGTTTAAAACAACCTGGCCAGAGTTAGGATCTTGTATAACACTAATATAGTTTTCAAAGCCAACCCAAGTACTTAAACCTGAATTACATAGCAAGTCCTGACCATTTACCTGATAAAAACTCATTTTTACCGACATAAAAAGCGGAATAAATAAGAACCAAACAAGACCAACCAGCCACGGTACAGAGAATATTATACCTTCTAAATTTCGTCTTCTTTCGAAAGAAAGGAAGGTAGTTTTAACTCTTCTATGTGCCAATTGCTTTTTAGTTAAAACTTTTTTATTTTTAGTTTTTTTATCTTCCATAAATTACTCCCCTTTCGCGCTTTTAACGATGTAGCCCTGACCTTCAAATGAAATTGTTTCATTTGTATTCTGGTCAACTACCTCTACAGCATTATTCTCATAACATACATAAACGCGAGATCCATCTGAGTATTCTGTACAAAATACTTCTACATTTTTATCAACCTTATAGTGATTTTCTATTGTTTCGTTAACAAACGGAGCAACAGCCTCATTGATTGCATTATATACCATTTCGATAGTACCAAGATCTCTCAATAATTCATATTTAGATTTATAAAGAGTATCATAATATGTCCATTTCAACAATGAGGATTCTTTATTTGTTATTTCTAAAGATCCTAATGCACCATATTCTACTGATTTGAGTAATGAATAATACTCAACATCACAATTATTAATAGCTTTGGAATAGTATGGAATCATTCCATGATAAACAAGCTGTACAAAAGGAATCTCTTCATCCAATACAACATGAGATGATTTTGTTAATGATATATCCAAAACAGATGTAGCAAAAGGAATTGAATAAGCATTACCTGTATAAACTACTACATCTTCAAAAGATTCATTATATTCTCTTAACCATTTTGCATATGAATTCATCATCTGGATTCTGAATAAAGCATTGAACTGATTATAGTCCGAATACAAAGTATCGCCTACCTGTTGCAATACAACACCAGATACATTATACTCTTCCAACTTTTCTATGTTTTTAGAAAGAATTTTGCTCTCATAATACAAAGGACTCAACAAATATCCATTACCGCCATAGTAATAAGCACCTGATACAGTCTTAAGTTTGTATCTTAAATAGAATGTACTGGGGATTTTAACAACAGAATTTCTTAATGTTGCAGAACCTGACGGAGAACCAAACAAGACAAGTAAATTATTGTCGTAATGAACCTTTATGCCATTATCTTCCGCCCAATCATTAAACTCTTCCATATCAAGTTCATCTTCATATGCGCTATCTGGCTTTAGTTTTGATGTAGCATTCCAATAATATCCATTGTTCTGCCAACCAACCATAGTCATTGTTATATCTGACATTCCTTTTGATTTCAGATCGTTATAAATATTCTGAGCATCCTTAAATGTAGTCATAACTTTAAGCTGGTTTGCTATGCCACCTGTTACATTCTCAGCACCCATAAATGTACGTAAATTCAATACGTCCACATCTTTTATACCGCCTAATGTAACATCAATACCATATCTGTTTTTCCATTGATTAATAAGCTTACCCTTTACAGTTTTAGCAAGATCGTTATAATCATATTCTTTTTCAGTTGACAAATCAAAAGTAATAATCTGCTCTATATCACCAAGTTGCATAGTCTTGGTAATATCTGAATAAGAAGTTCCTGATTTTGATACTTGTCTGTTGAAATACTCACGATAAGTATATTGAATATACACAGCGTAAAATGGTACGTTTCTTACACCGGGGTTAGAAATTCTTAAATAAGCGTTCGCATCACCTTGCTCAACAAATCCTGTAATCATCGAATTTGCGTATTTATTAACACTGGTAGCACTATCATTAAGATTTTCTATAATACCATATGCACCCATCAAAACAGTGTGATTATTATATCTTGGCTGAGATTCTGCATCTGTTACAGAATCTATTGTATAGTCCCATCCATAAATTCTCTTTGCATACTCACTTGCATTATTAACTCTTGTAGCATCGAAGTCAGTAATTGCACCAGAGCCGTCCGGAACAACAAAATAACCTGCTTCTCCGTTTCTATGAGCAAATAAATACGGTAATATCGCTATTGATGAAAGCAATGGTCTTTCTTCAACTGAAACATCAGCAAGATAAGGACGCTCAATCACACCATTAATCGGTACAAAGTATCTGACCTCACTACCATTGAGAGTAATTTCTACTGAGAATTCTAACTCTAATTCAGTCATTTCATATGTTAATCTTATACCATCTTTGATGTAGTATACATTTTTAACATGCTCTTGAGTATTTACGCCAACAAATAAACCAGTATCACGACCAGACATTTTTGTATATCCGATAAACACAGGAGAAGTAATAATGTTACCCGTTGCTGTGCCTTTCTTAAATATGTCTATATCTGATTTTTCAGGTTCTTCTTCTGTCGCCTGTAATGGTTCAGGATAACTTCTGAACACTTCACCGGTAGCTTTGTGCTTGAAAATAAACAAATCATCTTTAGGTGAATAACTCATCTCCAGATATTCATTTTCAGCAATAAGAGTCAATCCTTCATCGCCTAACATTTGTCCATTTATACCTTTATCTTTTAAAGGTTCAGATACTTGTACGTCACTTACAAGACCTTCATCACTAAATGAAATATTATTTGATTCGGCAAAACCTACTTTAATAATCAAAAAGGCTGCAACAATAACAACAACAAGTGAAACAACAACCTTTGTTATCTTTAAGTAGAATTTCTTCTTAGCCATTTTAGCAGCATATGCCGCTGCTTCTGCTTCGTCAATATATAAAGAAGTCTTGCGTTCTTCTACTTCAACATTGTTCTTCTTTTTCTTAAACAAGGTAACCCAACTCCTTTACTATTTGTGAAATGAATGTAAATAGCTGTGAAGTAAGTCCATATACTAACATGAACAGCATTGCGACAGCTGCCACGCCTACAACAGTAATAAACAATACAACAAAAGCTTTTACAGGATGGAATCCATGAATACCCTTAATCGCAAAGTAAACAAGGAATATAACCAGAATCATAAGAATGGTGTTACATAAATTCCAAAGACTTGCTTCTTCTAAAGTAAGTATTTGTGTCAAAGCGTGAATCGGTAACATTGCAAACATCCACGGAGCATGACAATATGCGCCGGCAATGAATACGTCTCTTAATCTTCCTTCGCCATACATGATAGTCGTTACGCCGTAATTTACTACACACATAACAAACCAAGGCAATAACGAAGTCAAAACTATTTGCATCGGATTAATCAGATCTAAAGCCTGACCATCTCTGAAAATAAAGCTTGTTACATATTCAGATGCAACTGCAACAATCGTGTACAAAATCATTACAAGAAACATATCACTGTAAGAACCTTTGTTTTCATATCTTATGCCTTCGAATCCGTCAACAGGATGACGAATCACACCATACACTCTACCAAAGAAATTCTTAATTGCTGTAAATACATTTTTCTTTTCCGGAGTCACACCATATTTTTTTCTTCTATATCGCTTGAAAGCTTTATATCCGATCAATAACAATAATAGAGCAACAATAACTATTACAATAATGGAAAAGTTTTCTCTTATAAAATATGTTCGAATCTCAACATATGCAGTGGACGCATTAGCTGCATCCTCAGCCTCTACGAAATAATCCATTGCTGTTTTATAGCTTTCATATTCTTTTGAACTATCAGTAAGAGCTTTTCTCATCTCAATCTTACCCTTGTTAATAAGAGCAAGTGTATAGTAACTGTCTTTTTCAAGAATTTCTTCCCAAATTGGTAATGATTCCTCATATTGACCGTTAATAAACATATTATTAGCTTTATGTACTGTCTTGATGAAATCTGTAGGCTCATATACAATAATGGTAGATGTTGCATCATCAAGTACATATACACGACCGCGACTATCAACTTCAATACTTACAGGTACTCTTATTTGTCCACGACCTAATCCATCACTACCAAATACACAAATGTTATTTCCCCACTTATCATATGAGTAAACACGACAATAACGTTGGTCAAGAATAAACATATTGTTATTACTATCAACAGTTACATCAATGAATGTCTGTGTACCACCTTTCATGTTAGACATTACGCTCTGATCAACAAAGTTAAATGATCCATATAATACATCAGATCCGGCAATATTAATCTTTCTGACTTGAGGAGGTGTAGCCGTTGTTGTTGTGGCATACATATATCCATCATCAGAAGCAAATATATTAGTAAATGTATACGGCAAAGTAACAACAGAACCTTTTCTATCTTCTCTATCCCAAAGGACTTTAGCTAAAGATTCCCAAAAAGAAAGATTAACTTTATTTGTACCGTAGTAGCTTCTGAATTCTCCGTCTGCACTCAGCTGCATAATACCATTATAATCACCATTGTTACATACATAGATATAACCACGTGTATCTTTGGTAACCTTCATTGGCTGATATACGAAATCCTCAGACAACAATTCGCTATTAGGTGTTTCAAAGGAATAAAGTAAGTTGCCATATTTAGTATATTCAACAATTCTTGAATTTCCTGAATCAGCAACTAGAATTGTACCTGATTTAGAATCCACATATACACATTTTGGATTTTTAAGAGCAGACATATCTTCTGGATATGTACCTGTTCCGGAAATCTCTAATACATAATTATAGTCTGAATCATATTTTACAATTCTATTATTGCCCGTATCAACTACATATATATTGTCATCATCATCAATAAATATGTCCTGTGGATTCTTAAGCTTTCCGGTTTCTGTAGTAGGATTATCAATTATCGTGTATACTTCATAGGCAGCAGGTATCGGTAGCGGCATATCAAGACTTCCGTTTTTCATATTCAAATAGTAATTTGAATATGGAGTCTCTGCATTAACCGTGAAAGTACATGAAAATACAAGAACAAATAACAGAAGTAAACAAATATATTTTTTCATTTTCATATCCTGTAACCTCCTTATTTAATTCCTGAGTGAGCCATGGTATCCATAACTCGACTTTGTTGTATTACGAATATTATAATACTTGGTAAAGTCATAATTAATGAAGAAACCGCAGTAGCACCAGTTCTGGCAATATTGCCACCGATTGTTCCCATGAAGAAAGCAAGCGTTCTCATCTGTTCTTCGTATATATATGTATTAGAGGTAGCTGAATCTCCCCAAATACCACCAAACGAGAGAATTACGGCAGTAGCTTGTGCGTTTTTCAACAGAGGAAGTGCTATTTTAGTATATAATTTCCATTCGCTGGCACCATCAATCTTACCTGCTTCAAATATATCATTTGGTACCTGATCCATGAACTGTTTCATGAGGAACAAGATAGTAGTAGATGCTAATCCCGGAATAATGTAAACTAACCATGTATTATCCAAATGAAGATTTGTAATGATCAAGTATGAAGGAATACCTGCCGCAGCTGTTACAAACATTAACGCTGTTGTAACTGTCTTAAACAGTACCTTATGACCAGGGAACTTATGTTTTGACAATGGATAACAAGCCATTGTATCTACCCATATCAAACAGAACAAGTACGCAATTGTAATAACAATAGTGTTAAACAAATATCTTGAAAATGGAACAAGGCTGTTTGAAGTTACAGTGGTAAGATCCGAAAAGTTCTGCAAGGTAGGATTCCTAACAAAAAATGTAGGCGGATATAAGAACATTTCCTCCGGTGGCTTAAACGCCGTACTTACCATATATATCAAAGGAAGGAATGAAACAATGCCGGCTAATGTTAAGAAAACTATAATTACAATTCCAGAATAGTCTCTACGTTTTTTTGCTTTTTTTAAATAATCAACGTCAACTTGTAACATATTTTCCCTCCTTACTTATCCTGTAATATTTTGAACGCCATACGTCCAAGACCTAAAATCAATACCGATAATACTACCGCAATAGCAGATGCATAACCTACTTCAAATCTCGTACCAGAATAGTCTCCCAAGTGCAACATGATGGTCAAACCTGCATCCTCCGGAGATGGGTGACCTGCCATTGTACCACCAACAGAAAAAGCTCCTGTAATTTGTAATACTGCAGCAAACAGTAACTGAGGCATTGTCTGTGGTATATCAACATATATAAGTCTTTGGAATCTTGATGTAACACCGTCAACAGCAGCAGCATCATATAATTCTTTGTCAACACCTCTGAAACCAGCAACGAAAGACAAGAATCCGGTACCTAATGACGACCATAATGCAACAATAATTGTTACAGGCATAATAAGGTCAACATCTTGAGTCCACTGAATCGGTTCATATATGAAGCCCAATCTTAAAAGCAATGAATTCAAATATCCTGTACTATCATTTGAGAACATAACATTCCAAACAACAGCCATAGCAACGCCACTTGTCAAAGACGGCGCATAGAAAGCAAGTACGTATATAGGTCTAAACTTATCCGGTACCTGGTTAATGATCCAGGCAAAGAAGTATGATGCAATGTACGCACAAGGACCAACGATTACTGCATAATAAAGAGTATTACTAAAGGCTTTTAAAAACAGCGGGTCATCTACAAATAAGTACTGGTAATTATCCAATCCAATCCACACCGGATCTTCAAGTATGTTCCAATATGTAAAACTCAACACTGTAGACCACACAAGTGGTATAAGTGAAAATACAATAAAACATATAAAGAATGGTGCAACCAAGCCATAAGACATCTTATAGCGCCACATCTCATGCAATGTATAACCAAAACGCTTCTCAACATTAAAGAATCTTTTCTTCGGTTTCTGCACTGCGGGTACGGTTGATTCGTTTTTCTCTGAATCTTTCTTTTTTGCCACTCATCTCACCTCTTAATTCTCTTTAAGGCTGTGGAGACATGAACCAATACTCGGGTCCGGACCATCAGCTATTTCATCCCAATATTCTTCTTGCTTACGTTTCATTTCTTTATTAATTACACGAATAGCATCCTCTAACGCAACTCTCGCACTCTGGCCTTGTAAAACAGTCTGGTTAAGCGCTGTGAGAAGATATCTTGATGTATAGTAGTCACCAAGTGTTTGAGGAGTTTCTTTAAGCCACTTCCATTGCTCCTTAATGACTTCTAACTCTTCAGGTGTATAAGGAAGCTCCTCTACAGCATTCTTATTTGCAGTATCCCATCTACCGGCCACTCCGAATAAAGCTTCAATTTCTCTTCCGTATTCAGCCTGAACATCATCAGACAACCACCACTGGAGGAATATCCATGACTCTTCCTTATGTTTTGAGCTACTCATAATAACGCAGCTTGCACCACCGGCACTTGTTGAACGGTCTACATATACTTCACCATTTTCATCAACTCTTGCATGACCCGGGAGCGGTAGCATAGCCCATTTGCCATCAAGTTCCGGAGCCGCATAGTTAAGCTGAGAATAGAAGCCTAAACCTGAAAGACCAATCGGCATCTCGCCTGATTTAAATCGCATATAGAAGTTAGACGCATATACGAAGTTATACTGAATATATAGGTCTGTGTATTCAATAAAGGCATCATAGGCAGCTTGTGTAGTCAAAGCAGACTCCATGCCATGATAGTCATAATATTCACCACCATGCTGGAATAAGAAAGGTGTATAGTTACCTGCTCCAAAATCATAGCAGAAATCATATCCTGCATTAGTAAGCACAGGTAAAATATCATAAATATCTTCCCAAGTGTCCGGAGGAGTCAAACCTAATTCTTCAAATATATCTGTTCTATAGAACATTGCTGACCATCCCTGTGTCTCAGGGAATGCATAATAGTGATCTTTGAAATTAAACGGCACAAACACCTCATCGTAATATGATGCTTCCTTCAATTCATGGAATCCAAGATATTCCTGACCATTATATTCACCTGACTCAAATGTATCCAAAGGAGTCAAAGCGCCTTTTATAGCAAATTCAAACGGAGTTCCTGCGCCGAAAGAAATAGCAACATCAGGAGCAGTGCCTGCTACATATCTTTTCATGATAAGACCTTCAGAACCACCATTAACCATATTTACATTAACCTTTATACCGTATTTTGAAGTAAATTCTTCACCGATCATGTTCTCAAGAACCTGAACATACTCTCTTGAACGTGATACATACACGGTTATAGTTGTATCATCTTCACTTGCAGCTTCTCTCAATCCATAGTTCGCATATCTGTCCTTATCGAAAGAAAGGAAGAATCTAACAACACCAACTTTGAAAGACTGCCAACCTGAACTTACAGTATCAGGATAATCGTATCCTTCTTTGCAAAGTAGCATGTAATCCATTGCCATAGGCTGATCTTTTATAGAAGAAAGAGTTGTACTCAAACCTGAAATAGTATTATTTATATCATTCAAGGACGTAGGAATAGTTTCCAGGTCTTTCTCAAACTTTTCAAAAAGTTCATATGCTACCTGAATAGCAGATGCATAAGAAGGAACCTTATTGCCATTGAGCTTTAACACTTCCTTATATGCTTTTATGAACAGTTCTTTGTATGTCGTCATATCCTTTTGGATTGTAGGAATATATTTTTGTAAATCCCAGTCACGGTTAGCATCAACTACATATCCGCCAGCACTGGATCTTGTAGATGCTGTAATCTTAACAATCTTGTTAATTAAGGTTGAGATTGAATCCATAGATTCCTCTAAAGCTAAAACAGAGTGTCTCATAGGACCAATTTTATTAGTAATAGTGATTGTATGCTTACCAGCTTCAAGATAAAAATAATAAGGATTCTGATTCTTATCACATATTGAAGTAGCAATCCAGCCATTTGAATATGGGAAACAATATTCTTTCATTTCCTCAAATGGAATTTCTCCATCAATTTTGATTTCTCTATAGCATGCTACATATGTAAGTTGAGATCTGAATCTAAATCCGAGCTCATACCAACCTGTTTCAGGAACTTCAAACGTCCACTGTGTTATGTCTCCACCTGCATTCCAGTTGTCTCCGCCAAATATGTTGTAGAGCGTTACTTTATAAGGCTTCTCATCTACAACAGAAGATGTGAAATAGTCTCCGTCTGTTTCCATACGTGTACCGATACTGGTAACGAAGTCCGGAACTTCGAGCTCTGTCTTAATAGCATTTCCCTTGTATATTTTATCATTGCTGAAACCATTTGCTGCCTTGTAATCTTCATAATCGGCAATAACAGGAGGTGCAACAAAACTAATACCATTAATAACACCCGGTTCTCTGTCAAATGTCATTGTAACAGTATGCGTACCAGCTGTCATATAGAATCTATACGGATCAATATACATACCATCCGGATTTGTCATAATGGTACTTCTTTGTGCATATAGAATCATAGTCTTACCACGGATCTGGTTTCCTACAATATCTTTATTATCCAAATATTCTGTATCATAGAAAGTGTATGTACGTTTCAAATACATATTGCTGGCATCTGCAAATGGATACTTCTCGTCAATAGTAAACGAAACAAGCATGTCCGCATATTTACCGCTTAAAAGATAATAATCCAGACGCAGTGAGTACAAAGCCGACTCAGGAACTGTCACCTGGAATGTTATTGTGGTCTTGCCTGTAGAAGCATATAAACCGTCTTTTATGTCGGTTACTATAACTTCCTTATCTGTTGACGGATCAGTATACTTAAATCCATCAGCGAACATGTCTACCTTTGAAAACAGCTGTAATGCTCCCTCGGCATCGCTACCGTCAACAACAACAGCACTATCAGGATTGCCGGATTCAAATATAGTGAGGTTTCCGGATTTATCAGCAGAAAACTCAAGACTTATATCATCTCCTGCATAATATTTATACCCCTTCTTGGCATATTTGCTGAGAACCTTACCATAATCCAGCAAGCTGTTGTCAAGTCTGTCTTCATTGGTCACGAATGGGTTGAACTCCATCTCATCATAATTCTCATAATCAAACTGCTGAGCACCCGGTTCTTTTGTAACCGAGTTGATAATCAGCACTGTTATGAGTATGACAAACAATGCAGCCACAACCGAAAACTTAACAATTTTCTTTTTCTTCTTATTCATACGCTCAACCTTCCGTATTTGTAGATTGTGAAACGATTAATAACACAAAATGCGCCCAGGTTAGATTTGGGCAAACTAAACAAAATGATTATATATATTTTATGCAACAGTGTCAACTGTCACCCTTTTATTTTTCAGTTGTTTTTTACTTGAGGTTTAGTAAATTTACAATTTCTTTATATTTCTTTCCGCGTTCTTCAAAATTTCTAAAGAGGTCAAAACTTGTGCTGGCAGGAGATAATAAAACAATATCTCCGGACTGTGCATGACTGTATGCACAATCAACAGCATCCCGATAATTGTGTTGTCTTATAATTGTAATTTTATGATTGGGATCCGCGTTATTAACAGACTCCTCAATAGCCTGTGAAGTGGGTCCTACAAGCACAAGTACCTTAACTTTTTCACAAAGAACAGGTCCGATTTCTTCATAAGAAATACCTTTATCCTTGCCGCCGGCAATCATTATTATCTTTTGTGTAAAAACAGATAACGTTGAAATAGTCCTTTTGGGACTGCTATCTATAGAACTGTTATAGAATTTAACACCGCTAACAGTGCGTACATACTCGAGGCGGTGTTCTACCCCGTGAAAAGCAGCAGCAACCTTCTCAAGATCACTGTCATCTACTTCATCCTTTACGGCACACATCGCTGCAAGGAAATTCTCTACATTAAATAACCCAAGTACGTTGATTGTGTCACGAGACAAAGTAAGTCTCTTTGATGCATCCTTATAAACCAGATAACTGCCATCATCGGATAAAAGCGATGAGCCAGATGAAAATCCCGGAACCTTATTTGTTCTTGCTGAAAAATATGAAACATTTGTTCTTCTGTCCCCCAGCAACTTTACTGACATCTCATCTAAAGCGTTTAAAACAAGACGTCCGTTCTCTTTTTGATATGCAAATATGCTTTTCTTAGCAAAAGCATATTCCTCATAGCTTTTATGTACATCCAGGTGATTTGGTGACAGATTAGTAATAACAGCAACATCAGTACTGATTTTCATATCCATAAGCTGGAAGCTGCTGAGTTCTAGAACTATACGGTCAGATGGCTTAATCTCATCAATAACATCAATAAGTGGTCTACCTATGTTACCGCCAAGCCAGATTCTTGTATCACTACCTGCATAATGGGCTTCCAGAAATTTACTGATTAAAGTGGTAGTCGTGGTCTTGCCATCACTACCTGTCACGCCGTATGTTTTGCAAGGTGCCAACATCAGAACTGTTTCAATCTCCGAAGTAAGTACGCTACCCTCAGCTACACATGCAGCTACCTCCGGAGTATCATAACGAACAATCGGAGAGCGGAAAATAATGTCATATTTCCCACCTGTCAAAGTCGATAAATATTTATCTCCATAAAAATAGTCACAAATCGTTCCGGCGGAAACAAGCTTTTCACAGGAAGAAATAAATGTGTCAGCTGTTGACTTATCAAAAATACTGATATTATGGGCGCCGCATTTATTTAGAAAACGCACTAAAGCTTGATTGCTGATACCGAAACCGATAACAGCAATCTTCTTGTTACGTATATACTCTTTGTATTCAGCAAGATTTGTGATCATCTATATCCCTTAATTAAAAAACTCATTATAAAGTGCTACAACGGCAGCCTTGGCATCGCTCTCTTCTACACCGAACATGATGCTTACCTCGGATGAACCTTGGTTGATCATGCGAATATTGATGCCTGACTTAGAGAAAGCAGCAGTAGCTCTTGTAGCTACACCTACACTCTTTGTCATACCTCTGCCAACCAGCATTAAAATCGCCTGATTCTTCTCCGCAACTACGCTGTCAACGTTGAGAGTTGTTTTAATTTCTTCAATCATCTTCTCCAAAATACCATTTGCACAATGTTTCTCGCGCATGATAATTGAGATACTGTCCATACCTGAAGGCATGTGTTCAAAAGGAACACCGTTTTCTTCTAAAATCTGGAGAAGCTTGCGACCAAATCCAATCTCACGGTTCATCATGTACTTGTGTACATGGAGTGTGAGGAAGCCTTTGTCACATGCAATACCTACAACAGGTAAAGTCGGCTTTGGAGCCATCTTGCCGGGAACAATCATTGTGCCCTTGGCGTCAGGATTGTTTGTATTGCGGATATTAACGGGAATGCCTACCTTATAAACAGGAGCCAAAGCTTCTTCGTGAAGTACACTGAAGCCGGCGTATGAAAGTTCCTGCATTTCCTCGTATGTAAACAGCGGAATCGGGAAAGGATTATCAATAAGATTAGGATTAGCAGCATATACAAAATCTACGTCTGTAAAGTTTTCGTACACCGAAGCCTTAATAGCTGCAGCCAGTACACCGCCTGTGACATCTGATCCGCCACGTGAAAATGTGACAACCTCTCCACTCTCAGAATATCCGAAGAACCCTGGGAAAATCATAATAGTATCACGATTTGCAAGTTCACTGAGCTTATCATATGATGACGGAAGTACCTGTGCATTACCAAACTCATCAGTAAGGATCATTCCGGCATCTTTGGGGTTAACATACTCTGCGTTAACGCCTTTACTTTGCAAATAGTATGCAATAAGCTTAGCGTTGTTATCCTCGCCTGCCGCTTTAAGTAAATCAACAAATTTATTATAACTCTCAGTCTTTGTGTTAATACGGCTTACCAGATCTTCTCTGATAAGATTAATAATTTTATTATCCAAACCAAGATTACGTGAGATACTTGCGTATCGTTCTACAATTTCATCTAAAATAACATCCGTATTCTGACCGTTATAGCTTGCATCAGCAAGAGAAATCAGCATATCTGTTACTTTCTTGTCGTCGCTATATCGCTTACCGGGAGCAGAAACAACAACAAGACGTCTCTCATCATCCGATAAAATAATCTTACATACTTTTAATATCTGTTTTGCATCAGCCAGCGAGCTGCCACCAAATTTAATAACTTTCATCATTCTCTCCACCAATTTTAATCAATTACTTTTAATTTATATTCCGCCTTTGCTCCTGTAATGTCACAGAAAGCATCAAGCTTTGCAGTAAAATCAGCTGCAGTGCATTTCTCAGTGATAAATGCAACAATACTATGATTTGATAAAGACGCACCAAGGAATAACGCCTTGTCACCAAAGCATTTAATTACAGCATCTTTGATATCATCGCTTTCATTATCATAGGATACATTAATACGTACATAGTACTTATCGCACGCCTCTGTATCTTCTATAACAACAGCATTATTATGAACAAATCCGGGAAGTGCCTGTTTGTTTGCATCTGTGAGAATATCAATGATGTCTCCTACAACAGCGCTGGCAGTCGGCAGTTTACCTGCACCCTGTCCGTACATAAGTGTGTCGCCTGTGTATGAACCTTTAACAAGTACTGCGTTATACACTGAATTAACAGATGCCAGCATATTAGATTTGGGCACAAGCTTAGGCTCAACCGTACATGTAACACCTTTATCTGTATTACGGCTACCGGCAATCAGCTTAATTGCATAGCCTGCGCTTGCAGCAAATTCATGATCATCGTATATAACATCTCTAATACCCGTACATTTTACATCATTATAATCAACGAACTTGCCATATGAAATTGAAGACAATATTGCAATTTTACGTGCTGCATCGTATCCATCTACGTCAGCAGAAGGATTTGCCTCTGCATAACCTGCCGCCTGAGCATTTTTAAGAGCAACATCAAAAGAAAGTCTGTCCTGATACATACATGTCAATATATAGTTTGTTGTACCATTCAAGATACCATTAATCTCATAAATATCATTTGATGCAAGACAAAGATTAAGAGGACGGATAATCGGAATGCCACCGCCACTACTTGCCTCATACAGGAAACGAACATTATTTTCATCTGCAAGCAATGTAAGCTCACGACCCACAGCTGCTACAACCTCTTTATTAGAAGTAACAACATGTCTGCCTGATTTAAGAGCACGTCTGCAAAAATCTGCAGCAAGATCCAAACCACCAATTGTAACAACGATAAGCTTTACATCATCATCGCTGAATACTACTTCCTTATCGTTAGTATAATATGGTTCATATTTCGTACCTGTCATATCTCTAATATCGAGAATATATGCCAGTGAAACATCTTTGTGAAAACGCTCAGAGAGCGCCTTGCTTTTATCTATTAAAATATCTGCTACGCCTGAGCCTACAACTCCGCCGCCTAATATAGCTATTTTGAACAAAACTCATCCACCTCTTTAATCATATCGCTTTTCTTACATACTTTCTTGTGAAGCACTGTTTTCTTATCAAGATCCTTAAGCGGCCATGGAATAGGATTGCCTGTCTTTGCCGATAAGTACTCTAAAATCTCAAATTCATTCATTGATGCCGTATCATTTTCACCAAAGATACTGTCAGAAACTGTCTTGTTAAATTTGAAAGGACTGGCAGTAGATACTGTTACAGTCTTGGTTGTATCTCCTGTTGATATAACATATTTATCATACACATCAAAACCAACACTGGTGTGAGGGTCAATAAGATATCCGTACCGCTCATACACTGACTTAATAGTTCTGATACAATCTTCCTGTGTCGCATATGATGACCAAAAATGAGCGTTAATATTGTTCATTGTCTTCTTATCTGCACTGTACACACCCTGATTCTTGAGCGAAATCATTAAATCAGCAACCAAGGCGCTATCTTCACCTGTCATATCATAGAGAAGTCTCTCTAAATTTGAAGAAATCAGAATATCCATCGCAGGTGAAATAGTCTCCATAAATTTTCTATTTGCATTATATGTGCCTGTTGTCATAAACTCTGAAACTACATTATTATCGTTAGTAGCACAAATAATTCTGTTAACAGGTAATCCACATTTCTTTGCATAATAGCATGCAAGAATATTTCCAAAATTACCGGTAGGCACTGCAAAATTAATCTTTGATCCAAATGTCACGGCGCCTTTCTTGCACATAAGAAAGTAAGCATAGAAATAATAAACAACCTGAGGCAGCAATCTTCCTATGTTAATTGAGTTTGCAGAAGATAAACTGTATCCTCTTTCTGCCATTTTCTGTGAAAATTCATAGTTAGCAAAAATGTTCTTAACGCCTGTCTGTGCATCGTCAAAGTTACCCTCTACAGCAACAACATTAAGATTAGAGCCCTCTTGTGTTACCATCTGACGCTTCTGCATCTGGCTGACACCATTTACCGGATAAAATACCATCAACTTAATATTATCAACATCTTTGAAGCCTTTGAGCGCTGCGCTACCTGTATCTCCCGATGTAGCAGTTAAGATAGCAATCTTATCATGTCTGTTACTTTTCTTGAGGGCCACAGACATAAATTCAGGCAGTATCTGCAAAGCCATATCCTTAAAAGCTGCTGTAGGACCATGCCATAACTCAAGCACATTAAGATATCCGTTTACTGATGTAAGCTTAACGTCAAGACCTGTGTATGCTTTATCTACGCAAGCACGAATCTCCTCAGCCGTAAAATC
Source organism: Oscillospiraceae bacterium (assembly GCA_015069185.1). GTDB lineage: Bacteria > Bacillota > Clostridia > UBA1212 > UBA1255 > SIG424. Next base: position 99,545 of record SVJB01000004.1, on the reverse strand, counting down.
AGTGGCATAATGCTTGAAAATCTCACATGCAAGACTTTTATAATCTAATGTTGAGAGCTCAGAGAGCTCGAATGAATCGTATACGTGGAATTCATCTGGGATAAAGAGTCCGCCATCAGGAGCAATACCGCGAAGTACTGCATCTGAGAAGCTATATCCCTTGCTCATTCCTCTTGTGCTACCGAATGTCATATAAAATCACCTAAATATTATTCGTTGTAGAAAAAATAATACAACAACCATGTATGATACTGTTTATAAAGTCAAAAGTCAAGATTATTGTATTTCAAATCCTTCCGGTGAAATATTTACATGAAGAGCTTTTCCTTTTAATCTATAAATATTACCCTCTGCAGTTATTAAAGATGTTCTTAAAGGTTTAAATTTGTAATCACCAAACCCACGTTCTGCAGGAGTAACGCCAAGTATATATTTGTAATATACGATAAGAGGTACTGCGCTCCACCCATGACAGAGGCTGCCTGCATTATCGAAATCCCAGCTGCCTTTCTCTGTTTCCCAGAAGGAAGTAGCGCCTTGATAGAGCATGTTACCCCACTTATCTGCAATCTCATCTATTACATATTGAGCAAAGCGCTCCCCTTGCATTAACAGAGCCTCATATTTAAATACAGAAGCACTGAGTGTTACCGGAATAAGAGATTTATCATATGCCAAAGCATTTGATACAGTAGATATCTTTTCTTCCGGAACAAGGCCTGCATATAACGCCAAAGCATTTGCAAGTTGACAGTAATGATCTGTTCTCTCTCCATTTACTATATACGTTGCATATACACCTTTGCTACTATCCCAAAAAGCCGCATCAAAGCTATCGTAAACTCCACTTGCCAGCATCTCAAACCAAGAAGATTTTTCCATAAAATCTATATCATCACTTGTATATGATACAAGCCACTTTGCCAGCTTGATCATGCGCAGCAGTGCTATCATATAGAAGCATGACAAAGGTGCATCAAAATTCTCTTTGTTATTCTTATCACGGACATCATTCATATAATTGCCATCAAGGCCAGGTGCCCATTCATAGAAATTCCAATATCTGCTATTATGAGACCAAGATCCTACCAGTTCACGTCCGCGGCTGTTACGCCAGAAGGCAGCAATAATCTTCTCTGCACATGGCCACATTTCATATGCAAAATCCAAGTCTCCGCTATATAGAACATACTCATATAATTCTAAAATCCATTGCAAAGAAAAGGATGGAATTGTTACAGACACCTTAGCCGGAGCACATAACTCTAAAAGCCCATCAGCATTCTGTCCCATTGCCAGTAAACGCAGGCTCTCGCGAGGCATATCATATTCTCCGAACGTATAATATCCACAGAGAATCTGATTACGTGAATCCATGCTATATAAGGCCTGCTCTCTCCATGGTGTATCTTCATAATGTTCATGCATGCACAAGCGCAAAGTATCAATACTTATATCATGAATTTTATTATGTAACGTGTCAGAGCAAACAAATCTGCCAACATTTGTCACAGGATACACCGTAGGCAATACACCTGCATAATACAGATCAAACTCGCCACTTTCGATCATAAGTTCGATATATCTGCAGCCAAAGCGTTTATTAAAATGTGTGAAATGTTCAATACCACGACCTGAACATATATATTTTCCTGTGAAACAGCGTCCGCCTACAGAAGTACGCACACGTAGATCAGCAAGATGCTGTCCATAACCGATATTAACAACAGTACCTCTGTCTGCCTGTATTAAAATATCAAATAGACCTGCTGTTTCTTTGCCTAAGTCAATAATTAAGTATACTCCATCATCACAGCTTGCCTGTACACAAAGAGGACTATCCGGACTGATAGCATACGGAGCCGGACCGGCTGTAGGTGCTATATGTCCAAGTTCTCTTGCTGACATATATGCTCTTTGCATTTTCTCTGCAGTCACATGGTTGACAGTAGCTCTATCATATTTATACACGCCCTGTGCAATCAGAGTAGCAGGAGCTCTATCTTCAATTATCAGCTTCTGTATAGGTCTTTCTGTAAGACGTATTGGAGTACCTACAACTACTGCATCACACCATACATTATCCTCAATCTTTGTTGCATCATACTCAAAAGCATAACCAAGCTGACCTGAAACCATCTCAATAGGTCCATTCTTATATTCAGTAGACACCGCACATTGAACATTACTGTCACTCTGAACAATAATATCTGTTCCGTTTATCAATTTAAAAAGAAGCCCTGCCCTACCTGTAGTATATGTAGATGAACTGGTACCTTGATGATATGCAAGAATATAAATTTTATTTTCACCGGATTCTATATAATCAGTCACATCAAGCGTATCATATACCTTATAATCAGGATAATCCGCATACTGACCATAATTCACAAATCTATCATTAATCCACAGCGCATATTGACTGTCAGCACTGATTTTGAATGTGTAGGCAGAAGCAGTTGCGCACTCCTCTATTGTAAAACTTGTTTTGAAATGAACATAAATATTTACTTTCTCTTCATATCCATCTGGTGTCCATATCCATTTGCATCCATCATTCATTTGAGAGCCACTCCTTTATCTTGTCAAGCGCTATTTTTATATGTTCTATAGAATATGCATATGACACACGAATAAAACCCTCTGCGTTATCGCCAAACGCGGTTCCGGGCACCAAGGCTACCTTCTTATCATACAGAAGCTTCTGACAAAATTCATCTGATGTCAAGCCTGTTGATTTGATACATGGGAAGCAATAGAATGCACCTTGCGGTTCAAAGCATGTAAGACCTAATTTATTAAAACCATCTACAATAAAACGTCTACGATAGTTATATTCCTTACGCATATTTGCCACATCTTCATCACCATAGCGAATAGCCTCGATAGCCGCATACTGGCTGGTCGTTGGTGCACACATAATTGCATACTGATGCAGTTTCGTAAATTGTTTCACAAAAGCTGACGCAGCACATAAATAACCCATTCTCCATCCTGTCATAGAATATGCCTTTGAAAAGCCGTTTGCCAAAATAGTACGTTCTTTCATTCCATCTATTTGAGCGATAGAAACATGACCTTCCTCTGTATAGTTAAGCTCTGCATATATCTCATCAGACAGCACCGCAATATTTGTATCACGTAATACATCTGCGATAGCCTCCAGATCCTGTCTGTCCATAATAGCACCTGTAGGGTTGTTCGGGAAAGGCAGCACCAATAGCTTTGTTTTGTCAGTAATTGCATTTTTGAGATCTGTAGCAGTAAGCTTAAAATTGTCCTCAGCTTTCATATAAATTGGTACTACCTTTGCTCCACAAAGTTCTGCTATAGGAGCATAACAAACAAAGCTGGGGAAAGGAATAATAACCTCATCGCCCGGTATAAGCAGTGCGCGCATACAAAGATCGATAGCTTCGCTACCGCCTACTGTAACTAATATGTTGCTATCCGGGTTATATTCCAGTGAAAATCTGCGTTGCAGATACTCTGATATAGAGCGTCTTAACTCTATCATACCGGCATTGGACGTATACTGTGTGCGGCTACCTTCCAGTGAACGAATACCTGCGTCACGTATATGCCAAGGAGTCGGGAAATCGGGCTCGCCAATACCAAGAGATATAACACCCTCCATGCTGTTTGCAATATCAAATAATTTTCTGATGCCAGACGGCTTAATAGCGGTCAGAACAGGATTTAATAAACTATTAGGATCGAAACTCAAAAGGAGATCACCTGTCTTTCATCTTTGTGAGGAATCTCCAGTAACATTCCGTCCTCTTTATATTTCTTAAGTACAAAGTGTGTGGCTGTACTGATTACTGTATCCATAGGCGCCAGCTTCTGTGACACAAACAGTGCTACTTCTGTAAGTGTCTTTCCTTCGATTATGAGAGCTATATCGTATCCGCCTGACATAAGGTAAACAGACTTTACCTGTTCGTACTGATAAAATCTCTCTGCTATCTCGTCAAAGCCTCTGCCAAACTTAGGAGTCACCTTTACTTCGATAAGGGCAGTAACAAACTCTCTTGCTGTCTTCTGCCAGTTGATTATAAGCTTATTGCCTACGATAATACCTGCGTTCTTATATTCATCAATCTCAGCGGCAATTTCCGCGGCGTCACGTCCAAGCATTGTTGACATCTCTTCAATTGTTAAATTTCCGTGTTTATCTAATAAATCCAATAAGCTTTCCATAAAAAACTCTCCTTATTCGTAATTGCATTTATTATATCTCTTTTGTATAATATTTGAAAGCCCTTTTTCACAGGGTTTTATATTGATTAAGGAGCATTTTATGCATACAAAGAGAATTATTCCGTGTCTTGATGTCAAGGACGGCCGAGTAGTCAAAGGCGTGAATTTTGTTAATCTGATTGATGCCGGAGATCCGGTTGAATGTGCCAAAGCTTATGACAGTCAAGGCGCAGATGAGTTGGTATTTCTGGATATCACTGCCTCATCAGACGCCAGAGCTACAAAGCTAGATATGGTGAAAAGAATTGCTGAAAATATTTTCTTGCCATTTACTGTAGGCGGCGGTATCAGAACAGTTGATGATATACGCGACACGCTGCTTGCCGGTGCAGATAAGGTTGGTGTTAATTCGGCGGCATTGAAGAATCCTACTCTGGTGCAGGAAGGCGCTTATCGTTTTGGACGTCAATGCATTGTGGTGGCAATTGATGCCAAAAGGCGTTATAATGATAAAGGGCAGATTGTGGGGTTCGATGCTTACCTGAACGGCGGACGCGTGAACACAGGCATTGACGCTGTCAAATGGGCTGTTGAGTGTGCCAAGATGGGCGCCGGTGAGATACTGCTGACAAGTATGGATTGTGACGGCACTAAGGCTGGTTATGATATTGAGTTAACAAGAGCTGTCAGTGATAATGTCGATATTCCTGTAATTGCATCAGGCGGTGCCGGCACCATGGAGCATTTTTATGACGCTGTTGTAGATGGACATGCAGAGGCTGTATTGGCGGCATCTTTGTTTCATTTCAAAGAGCTTAGTATACCTGAATTGAAGAAATACCTGGCAAATAAAGGTATTTCTGTAAGAATATAAGAATATTTTGAGGAGAAGAGAAAATGTCAAGAAAGTTTTTTACATCAGAATCAGTTACAGAAGGACATCCCGATAAAATCTGCGATACTATTGCAGATCGCATTCTGGATGCTATTATAAATGATGACCCTAAGGCACGTGTTGCCTGCGAGGTAACTGCTGCTACAGGTCAGATCCTTATTATGGGTGAGATCACAACTACTACATACGTTGATTTTCAAAAGATAGTACGAGATACAGTTGTTGATATTGGATATGATTCATCAGACCTTGGTTTTGACGGACACACATGTGCAGTACTTAACTGCGTACATGAGCAGTCACCTGATATTGCAATGGGCGTTGATATTGAAGGTGCCGGAGATCAGGGAATGATGTTTGGCTACGCATGCGATGAGACGCCGGAGCTGATGCCTCTTCCTATCAGTCTTGCCCACAAACTGGCATATAAATTGACACAGGTGAGACGAGATGGTACGCTCCCCTATCTGCGTCCTGACGGTAAATCCCAGGTAACAGTGGAATATTCAGAAGATAATAAGCCACTTCGGATTGATGCGGTTGTTGTATCATCACAGCACGCAGACTCCGTGTCTATCGAGGATTTGCGTAAAGATATCTTAGAGCACGTTATCAAAGCAGTGCTTCCGGCTGAATTAATTGACGAAAACACTAAATTCTTTATAAATCCTACAGGTAGGTTTGTGTTAGGCGGACCATGTGCTGACTCAGGTCTTACCGGACGTAAGATCATAGTTGATACATACGGCGGCATGGGACGTCATGGAGGCGGCGCTTTCAGTGGTAAGGATCCAACGAAAGTTGACCGTAGCGGCGCATATATGGCTCGACATATTGCTAAGAGTGTAGTTGCCTCCGGTCTTGCTGCAAAGTGCGAGATTCAGATAAGCTATGCTATCGGTGTTGCAGAGCCGGTTAGTGTTCGCGTTGAAACTTTTGGCACAAATACAATTGCTGAGAGTGAGATTGAGAAGCGTATTCTTGATAAATTTGATATGAGACCTGCTTCAATCATTAAGTATCTTAACTTGCGTACACCTTTATATGCAAAGACTACTAACTACGGCCATTTCGGCAAGGAAAATATGGGACTTAAGTGGGAAGAGGTTGTTGATTTAAGATGAAGGAGCTAAGACGTATCGCCAGCTTTGATGTTAATCATGATGTACTGGTGCCCGGTATGTATATTTCTCGTATTGACGGCGATGTAGTGACATACGATTTACGTTTTATCAAGCCTAATACGCCCCCTTTCATGAGTGTGGAGGCAGCTCATACAATAGAGCATTTATTTGCTACATTTGTTAGAAACAGTCAGTTTGGTTCTGAAGTTGTATACTTTGGCCCTATGGGCTGCATGACCGGATTCTACCTGTTATTGAGAAATACTGTGTCTTATGAGGATGCGATTACTCTTGTCCGTGATGCCCTTGATTTTGTTGCCCTGTCAGGCGGTCATTCGTACGATCACTCATATATTCCCGGAAACAGTCGCATAGAATGCGGTAACTATCTGGCACACGATCTATATGGCGCGTGTAAATTAGCGAATAAAATGCGTGTTGTTATGGAGAATTGGTCTGTGGCGAAGCTTTCTTATCGTCCACTTGTGTTGATACAGGGCGCCATGATGGTTGAGATCGCAGATTTGCTTAAGAAACGTAATGACTTTAAGAAAGTAGTTATTAATGACTTTGTTTTTTATGTTTCTGATGGACTGGTCATCAGTCTGACAGGTATTGGCATGACAAATGCCACTATCGCAACTACTATTGCCATTAATCATTTTCACCCGTCATATATTATTAATCAGGGTACAGCCGGAGCTCACTTACCTGAAATGCATGTAGGAGATTTCGTTGTTGCAGAGAAAAGTGTGAATATAAATATTAATTTTGGCAGCGATGACGCAGAGATTCCTCTTGATAACCAATTTAAATTCTTTGATGGAGACAAGGACCTGGTGAAAAGGCTGTCAACAGGAGGAGATGGCATCAGGATTTTCACAGGAATACTTGGTAGTGGCGATTTGTTCAGCAGAAATGAGAATCAAATCAATCGACTGCGTAATATGTACGGTGAAATTGCGGAAGAGATGGAGTGCGCCGGTGTATATGAAGTATGCAAGCATTTTGGTGTGCCATGCGCAGGCATTAGGGTTATATCCAACAACGAAATAACAAAAGAGGCGTACCAACCTGATGTAGCCTCTCGTTTACAAGATTATTTATATAATTTATTATTTGATTAATTTCCGTTATATAAGAAATTGGTAGCAAAGCAGGGCTCGACAGTAAGGTTGAGTCCTATTTTTTTGAGAATCTGCTCGTCATTTGTAGGCAGAATAGTTGTTGAGTGAGCCTCAAGATTCTTAAGCTTGTCTATCTGACTGAGGGCCTTTGCTGCATTCTCATCTGTCGCGGCACATATGCTGAGCGCAATGAGAATCTCGTCAATGTCAAGCACCAGATCTTTCTTGCCGTTAAGAGACTCTTTGAGTGCAATTATCGGTGTAAGCACCTCCGGAGATATGAGAAGCAGCTCATCTGGCATGTTTGCCAGTTTCTTTAGTGCATTAAGCACGCAGCTAGCTGAGGCCACCATCAAATCTGTGTCACGACCTGTTACCATAGTACCATCTTGCAACTGTATCGCAATTGCTTGTTTCCCGCTTTGCTTGCGTTTATCAAGAGCTGCCTTGACTACACTACGGTCTTCAGGCATAAGGCCGGCTTGTTGCATTATGATACTGATCTTATCAACAGTATCATTATCAACTAACCCCTGTACATAATCTGCTTTTATTCTGTAGTATCTTCTGATTATTTCTTCATTGGCTGCTTTGCATACTTTATCATTGTCAGCAATTGCATAACCTGCCATGTTAACGCCCATATCAGTAGGAGATTTATAAACATCTTCCCCTAAAATCTTATTGAGAATTGTCTTTACCACAGGGAAAACTTCTATATCTCTGTTGTAGTTTACAGTAAGCTCGCCGTACGACTCCAGGTGGTATGGATCGATCATGTTTACGTCGTTCAGGTCTGCTGTTGCAGCCTCATACGCAAGATTAACAGGATGCTTGAGCGGAATATTCCAGATGGGAAATGTTTCAAACTTAGCGTAACCTGCTTTGACTCCCCTTTTATTCTCATGATAGAGTTGTGATAGACAGGTTGCCATTTTACCACTGCATGGTCCGGGAGCGGTTACTACAACAAGAGGTCTTGTTGTAGGTACAAATTCGTTCTTTCCGTAACCGTCATCACTAACAACGAGATCTACGTTTGTTGGATACCCTTTTATTGGATAATGCAGATATGTATGGATACCACGTCTTTCCAGTTTATTCCTGAATTTGTCAACTGCTGTCTGACCGTTGTATTGCGTAATAACAACATTATCAATTTTAAGATCTAGCTCTCTCATAGAATCAATAAGTCTAAGAAGCTCTAAATCATATGTAAGACCAAGGTCCGCTCTGATCTTGTTCTTCTCTATATCAGTTGCATTTATGCAAAACAGAATCTCACAAATGTCCTTGAACTCACAAAGGAGTCTTATCTTGCCGTCAGCTGCAAATCCGGGCAATACCCTTGCTGCGTGAAAATCGTCGAACATTTTGCCGCCGAATTCAAGATAAAGCTTGTCTCCAAACCTTTCAATTCTTTTCTTTATTTGCTCAGTCTGCTTTTGTAAATACTTATTATTATCGAATCCTGTTTGCATACGATGAAGTCCTGTTCTTTATATAGTCATAATGTAAGGTATCCGACCCACGTCTTCATATATTAGCACGATAGGGAGAAAATTACAATGAGAAAAAGTATTATTTATGCGGAATAAAATGTCAAGTAAATTCTCAAAGTAAATGCAACAATGTAATTTAGATGTTGCATTTAGTCTAAGAAGAAAAATATGGTAGTTTTTCCCGCCGGCGCTTCCCATTTCCGGGAAATAATACTATGCCTGATTATTCATAAGAAGTCTGTATATTTACATTTATGCCACTGGTAAACTGTATAATATTTTCTTTTATTCATTATTTGAAACATTTTTAGAAAATAATAGATATTTTTTCACCTTGGGTTTACAATGTCTACATGGCGATTTTTTGTGATTTACCTGTTGCGGATAATGAAATAATTGATGTGTACGCAATTTTGCGAACACAGCTTCTATCTGCTAGTAAGAAAAAGTACCAATTACAACAGAGACTGGCGCACATGGTTGATCCGGGGCAGATCCGATTTTACAAGAAACGTGTTAAGTACACACCCAAGGATGGCTGTAGTCCCAGGATATACGAATACAATCAACATTATCTTAGGATTTCTAAGAAATGGATAGATAAAAATGGGTGCGAGAAAGTGCACCATGCCACGCGTTTCCTTACTAATAAAGAATATGCCGAAACAAAGCGCGATGCTGTTTTATACAGATATTTGTCTGAATCTCTTAAATACATCACAGAGCTGGTTAATAACACACGTAGGTTTATTCTGTCTTCTTTCAATCACCATCCTGATGATATTCCGGATCTAAACGAAGAAGAAATCAACGCCGTCAAAGAGTTAGATAGAGCTTTATCTTGTCGTAAGTGGCATGATAAGTACAGATTATCCTTCTCACCTGATAAATATAAGTGTTTGGATGGATCTAATGAGAGATTTATGTCGCGCGGAGAACTGTTATTGCATGATGCTTTCTTGCAGTGCGGTCTAACGCCGCAGTACGAGACTCGTCTGGAAATTGAGGATACCATTACTACTGAAAATTTAGCATCGGAATTTGGGATGGTTGATTTGCCGCCAAAAGTTTTCTACCCGGATTTTAAGTGTAACTGCGCCGGCAAAACATATTATATTGAGTATTTTGGCATGATGAATGATCCTGCATACTTCAAAGATGCTTGCAAGAAAATGGAAGCGTATTTGCGTTGTGGCATCGTACCCGGACATAATTTTATCGCCTTTTGTTCAGGAGATTCCAGTGCTATTCACATGAAACCGGCGCTGCATGCTTTGAAGCAAATTGCATCCGGACGCAGTCTACTTCAGGAAAAGAATATTAGTATGCTCCCAGGTATTATCAGGCTTGATAACATAGGAAACTGGAGTTTACCTGCTTCCCTGTCTAAATCTATCATAGATAGCTCATCAAAGTATATCACTAAGAAGCACAAATATAAGTCTTCGTCTAATCGGTCTTTTGTTAATAAAATTTTGAAAAAAGGCAATAAGTAAGGCCTGATTTACTATGTCTTATTATTGCCATATTTTGTCTGTTTTACTACCTCGACATGTTGAAGTCAGGCAATTTTTTTCACGCGAGACAATATTATTGAAAAAAACAAGAGTTATTTATGAGTGTGCGTATATTAGCCGCCTTGATTTATGTAAGTTTTGTGAATAGGATTCTGAGTTGTTGGAAAAACAACACGTCTGGCAGTATACTGTGACATAAAAACACCGCCGGAGGTTGCCTCAATCTTCCTCTGGCGGTAACAAGACAATATTTTGTTAACAAAGCAGCAGTCTATTAACAAAAGCTGCAGTTCAAAAAAAAAATCAGACGATAAAGCCAACTTTGCGGCGGACGTCGCGGTAGGTGACCTCAGCAATAGCAGAGGCGCGCTCCGCATTTGCATGAAGTACGCGGTCCAGGTAAGACTTATCAGCTAATATTTCCTTATAGCGGGCCTGAATAGGCGCCAACATATCTGCCACAGCTGTACCAACAGCAATTTTAAAATCGCCGTAACGTGAGCCAGCAAACTCTGCCTGTGCCTCATCAATAGTAATACCACGAGTAGCTGCATAAATACTAAGCAAATTGCTAATACCGGGCTTCTCATCCGGATCAAAGCGGACTTCACTACCGGAATCCGTAACAGCGCGCTTAAATTTCTTGATAATCGCGTCGCGTTCCTCTATGAGAAGAACGAAATTATTCACATTAGTATCTGATTTGGACATTTTCTTGTCCGGTTCCTGCAAGCTCATAATCTTTGCGCCTTGCTTTGCTATATATGCCTCAGGAACAACAAAAGTGTCGCCATAAAGCTTATTAAAACGGATAGCAATATCACGAGCAATCTCAAGATGCTGCTTCTGATCCTGGCCAATCGGCACTACATCAGTCTGATAAAGCAAGATATCTGCTGCCATTAACACAGGATAAGTAAACAGTCCCGCATTGATATTATCAGCGTGTTTTTGTGACTTATCTTTAAACTGGGTCATACGGCTTAATTCACCCATATAAGTGTAGCAGTTAAGAATCCACGCTAATTCAGCATGACCGGATACATGAGATTGTAAGAACAAAGTTGTCTTTTCCGGATCCAAACCGCAAGCCATATATAAAGCAAGAAGCGCATATGAACGTTCACGGAGGGCAACAGGATCCTGGCGTACAGTAAGCGTATGCAAATCAACCACACAATAAATACACTCATATTCATCCTGAAGTTCAGGAAAACGCTTTAAGGCTCCCAAATAATTGCCGATTGTCAAATTGCCCGAAGGCTGTATACCACTAAAAATTCTTTTTTTACTCATTATATTAATAAATTACCTTTCTTCTCTGTAATAATTGCGTCCGATAGCGGCAGGTTCGTCTGTTTTTCTTTTGCTGATAGAAGAAACAACAAGCACAACTGCTGTAATAATAAACGGAAGCGCCTGCATAAATTGCGGTGGAATTTTGTTCAGCCATCCAAAAACTTTAGGATAAAAATCAGCAAGCGTACTACCATAAACCTTTAGAGTATTAAACAAGCCAAACACCAAAGTACCTATAATCGCAAGCAATGTGTTCCAGTTAGCAAAGATTACCAGGGCTATGGAAATCCATCCAAAACCGTCAATCCAGCATTTACTTCCCTCAAAGCTACCAGATAGAGTAAGTGCCATCAACAATCCGCCTATACCCATAATACCAGAGCCCAGCATCAGATGAACATATTTATATAGCGTAATATTTACACCAACAGCATCAGCAGATGCGGGATTTTCACCAATTGCTCGAATACGAAGTCCCGGCTTAGTATATTTTAAGTACCACCATATAACAACCGCAATAATTATTCCCAAATAAACGAATATATTCTGTGAAAAGAATGCTTTACCAATAACAGGAATTTTGCTAAGAAGTGGAATTTCAATAGGCTTCATACCGTTAAGACTATCTACAACGTTGTTCGTAGGCCATTTACCAGCATTTTTGAATGCATTACCAATAAAGTAATACATGCCAAGTCCAAATGTAGTGATTGTTAAACCAGTAACATTTTGATTTGCCTGCAAAGTTACTGTCATGAAAGCAAAGAACAGACCACATAACGCAGCAAAGAAGAATGAAGCCAAAATACCAACCAACAAACTTCCTGATTTACATCCAATAAGTACGCCGCCAATAGCACCAATAGCCATTGTGCCCTCTACACCAAGATTAAGACTGCCTGATTTCTCTGTAACAATCTCACCTACAGTACCATAAAGAAGAGCTATATTGTTTTTTACTATAACAAAAAGGAAATTTACAAAAACGTTCATGCATTTACCTCCTTCTCAGATGAACTCTTCTTCGAATTGTGTCTAAACACAATCTTAAAGCGAATAAAGAAGTCTGCTGCCAGAATAACAAACAAAATAATTCCCTGTAATAAGTCAGCAAAATGGCTGTCAATATTACCAAAGCTAGACGATGCAAAGCGACAACCACACTGAAGTAATGTAATCAAAGCAGAAACAATAACAATACCTATAGGATTCAGTTTAGCTAGCCATGCAACAACAATACCTGTCCAGCCAACACTATTTGTAATTGAGTCCGAAAGCGCATGCACACTTGACACTCTGAGAGCACCTGCAGCACCAATTAGTGCGGCTGAAATAAACATTGTTCTGCATATAACCTTATTAACCTTCATACCTGCATATTTTGCTGTATTAATACTATCTCCCACAACTGCAATCTCATAGCCTTGCTTTGTGCGATTCAAATAGAAATAAAGCACTACAACAAGTACGATTGCAAGAATCAATGACAGTTCCAGAGAAAAATCGCCGATTTTAATTGTAAACATCTTTGTATTATCAGGAATCTGGTTGAATTTAGGACGTTCTTCGGGGCGCAGGAAAATGTTCCAATCTGCCTTTGTTTCGCCGAAAAACCTCATAACATAAAGCGCAACATAGTTAATCATCAAAGTAAATAATGTTTCATTTGTACCAAATTTAACTTTGAGAGCTGCCGTTGATAAACCTATTAAGCCACCTACAACTGCACCGGCTAATATCATAAGAAACATTGATAAAAACACGTTGGTGGATGTTGGTACCATAAACGCTACTGTAGCACCTGCTAGCGATCCTAATAAAAACTGTCCTTCTCCACCGATATTCCAGAATCTCATTTTGAAAGCAAGAGAAAGAGCGAGAGATGTTATTAAAAGAGGTACAAATTCTTGAACATATGTTTGGAACTGGATATAGGCAAGTTTATTGCCTATAGTGCCCATAGTAAACATTTTTTCATAATATTCAAAAGGTTCAGCGTCAAGAGACAGAAGCAATATAGCGCCAATACCAAGGGCAAGAATAATTGCACCAAAATAAAGCATCACAATCTCTCTTCTTTTCATACCCTCACGTTTAACAACACGAATAAGCGGTTCTCTATTTTTATTCATCAGAAGCCTCCTTACTGTCTGCAATAAGTGAATCCTTTGCAATACCAGCAACTTTACCATTTACTTCAGAAATATCCTTAGCACCGGTCATCATAAGACCAAGTTCCTCTTTGGTCGCCTTGTGCGCATGAACAACACCCATAAGCTTACCATGGCAAAGTACCATAATCTTGTCACAAAGAGCTAGCATAACATCAAGATCTTCTCCAACAAACAGAATACCAACACCATCTTTCTTCTGTTCATTTAAGATATCATAAATAGCATATGAAGAGTTAATATCAAGACCTCGAACCGGATATGCTGTGATAATAACGTTTGGACCTGCGTCAATCTCTCTACCAACAAGCACTTTCTGTACATTACCACCAGACAAACGACGCACCGGTGTTTCTGTAGATGGAGTGACTATTCCAAGTCTATCGATTAATTCCTGAGCTTTATTTCTTGCCTTATCTCTGTCAACAAAGATTGACTTACCCTGGTTATAATTTTTCAACATCATATTGTCGGTAATCGACAAAGACGGAGCCAATCCCATGCCAAGTCTGTCCTCAGGTATAAAACTCATTGATATACCCTTTTCTATAATTGCCTTCGGTGTAAGTCCAACAATATTTTCACCCTTATGAATAATCTGTCCATCTTCTATCTTGCGGAGTCCCGCGATAGCCTCGCATAGCTCCTTTTGGCCACAACCAGCTATACCGGCAACACCAAGTATCTCTCCACCACGGATATAGAAATTAACATCATCTATTGCTTTTGAGCCTTCATCATTTTTAATAGTAAGATTACGAATCTCAAGTAGCGGACGATCAAACGAGGTCTCTACACGTTCAATATTAAGATTAACCTTATGACCTACCATTAGGTCGGTAAGTTCCTGTTCGTTAGTCTCACTTGTGTTTACTGTATCTATATATTCGCCCTTACGTAAAATAGTTACGCGGTCGCTTATTTCCATAACTTCATTTAATTTGTGAGTAATTATGATAATGGAGTGCCCTTCTTCCTTCATACGACGAAGAACATCAAACAATTTACGAATCTCTTGTACAGTAAGTACCGCAGTAGGTTCGTCAAGAATGATAACATTCGCGCCGTAATAAAGCACTCTCAAAATCTCCAGTGTCTGTTTCTCGCTTACAGACATATTTGAAACAACTTTGCGCGGGTTGAATTCAAATCCAAATTTATTGCTTATCTCTGCTATTTTTTCATATCTGTCATTTTTCAGAATCAATCCTGCATTTTGAGCGCCCATCCAGATATTATCAGCAGCTGTGAAAACATCAACAAGCTTAAAATGCTGATGTACCATTCCAATTCCGTATTTCTTAGAATCTTCCGGTGAATGAATAGTAACCGGTACACCGTTTACTTTGATAGTACCGCTGTCCGGTTTATAAATACCGGAAAGCATATTCATAAGCGTAGTCTTTCCGGATCCATTTTCGCCAAGCAGGGCGAGAATCTCGCCCTGCTTAACGTTAAGGTTTATGTTCTTGTTTGCGACAACACTACCAAAGGTCTTAGTAATATTCTCTAATTCAATCGCATAAATATTATTGCTCATATATATTGTCCTTATCAATTATTTTTCTTCAACGCCTGCTACATACCAGTTCATAGAGCCCTTGATAACGCCATCCTGAGCAGCTTTACCGCCCTCTACAGGACCAAGATTACCAGCTTTATCATATACTGAATATGTGTTACCATCAGCGGAGATAACTTCTGCACCCTTATTGTCTGTCATAGCACCTTCAACCTTAGTGATTGTGCCGTCAGCTGCAATAGAAAGCTTAACGTTTGTAAATACGTCCCATTCGCCATCAACCATCATCTTCTTAACTGCATCGATGATAGCTTGTGTGCCTTCTTCACAGTTCTCTGTAAGAGGAGAAATATCAACAAAACCTTCTTTGAGACCGCCGTAGTAAATGCCTACCTTAGTCATGAACTCATCAGGAGTATTCATAGCTGTCTCAATAGCTAATTTGTAATAAACATCCCAGTTCCAGATTGGAGCTGTAAGGTGACTCTTAGGAGCCTGTGATGTCATATCTGAATTGTAACCGCATCCGAATACATTCTTGTCCTGAGCTGCGATCTGAGGAAGAGCACTGTCACAGTGCTGAGCAATAACACCACAACCATAGTCAGTGATAAGTTTCTCAGCAAGCTGACGCTCCATTATCTCGTTTGCCCATGCGTTGAGTTTGCTTACATAAACTTTAGCATTAGGATTAACTGCCTGTACACCAAGTGCAAAAGCGTTAATACCACTACATGTCTCAGCATATTCTGTGCCGTAAGCTGCTACATAACCAACATTGTTGTTGTTAACAGCAAGTGACTTCTTACCTGCTGCAATACCTGCAAGGTAACGTGCCTGATAAATACGACCAAAGTAGTTGTTGAAGTTTGTGTCATTTGACAAATAACCTGTTGCATGGCTGAAAATAATATCAGGATATTTTTCAGCAGCTGCTTCCATAGCAGTCAGATAACCAAAGCTGATACCGATGATAAGCTTGCATCCCTGTGCTGCTAATGTGTTGATAGCATTTGTAACCTGAGCGTCATCCTCAGGTACGTTATCAACAATTTTAAGCTGCTTGCTAACGTCCATGCCGAGCTGTTCCATAGCTTTAGTAATACCATTATGATGTGCAAATGTGTAACCTGCAGTGTCATTTTTACCGTTAATGTAAATAGCACCTACAAGGAAATCATCGCCGTCTTCGTTGCCGCCACAACCAGCAAAACCTACAGCAAATGAAAGTACCATTGCTAAAGCCAGCACTAAAGATAATACTTTTTTCATTGTAAAAAACCTCCCTGCCTTACGGCAAAATTTAATAATAAATATATGTAAATAAATTTACACCAAAATTAGTTACGGAAGACAATAGGTTGTCCCTCTTCCATAGAGTCAACAATCGCAAGCGACTCTACCCTAATACCACAGCTGCGAAGCTTGTCCCCACCGCCCTGGAAACCTTTCTCAATTACGCTACCAGCTCCTACAAGATATGCTCCGGCTTGTTTTACAATATCAATAAGTCCCTCAAATGCGCTTCCTTTCGCAAGGAAATCGTCAATAAGAAGGACTCTGTCTTGTGGTGTGACATATTCACGATTAACAATAATATCATTATGACATTGATGGGTAAAAGAATAAATGTGACCAACATAATTATTTTCGGCCACATTTGACGTTTTACTTTTCTTTGCAAAGACTACAGGTACACCAAAATACTGCGCTGTCATACACGCAATACCAATACCTGACGCCTCTACTGTAAGAATCTTTGTAACATTATCGGACTCAAATAAGCGATAGAACTCTTTACCAATCTCCTGATAAAGTGAAATATCTATTTGATGATTAAGGAAACTGTCCACTCTAAGAACACCGCCCGCCTTAACGATACCGTGATCTATGATTTTTTGTTTTAAAAGCTCCATAAACAGCACCTTCCAATTAATGTAAAATCAGATTTGATTATATAAAAAAAGGCGGATAATTGCAACCTATCCGCCAAAGATTTTTTACATTTTTGACATTCTTGCGTAAATTGTTCTTGCTACATGAACGCCACTTGCCGCAGCCTGTGATAAGCCTCTTGTGATTCCTGCTCCATCTCCACATGCGAACATGTTTGTGTGTTCTGTCTCAAGCAAATTAGATAATACAATACGCGAGCTGTAGAACTTAACTTCAACACCATATAACAAGGTGTCATAGTTAGCTGTACCGGGCGCAATCTTGTCCAAGGCATAAATCATCTCAATAATATTATCAAGATGGCGCTTGGGCAGCACCAAACTCAAATCTCCCGGAGTAGCATTCAAAGTAGGTTTTGTAAAGCTCTTACTCATACGGTGCTCATTAGTTCTCACGCCTTTTACCAAGTCACCAAAACGTTGTACCAGTACACCACCTGCTAACATATTGGATAGCGATGCTATACGTTTACCATACTGATAAGGCTGGTTAAAAGGTTGAGTAAATCTATTACTTACAAGTAACGCGAAGTTTGTGTTCTGGCTTTGCAGAGAAGCCTCACTATAACTGTGACCGTTTACAGTAATAAGTCCATCAACATTTTCCATAACAACATGACCATTAGGATTCATACAGAATGTGCGCACATGGTCACCGTATTGCTTAGTACGGTATACAAGTTTTGCTTCATAAACTACATTGGTTATCTCTTCAAACACCTTTGCAGGAAGCTCTACACGAACACCTATGTCAACCTGGTTGTTTACAAGATCAATACCGAGATTTCTGCATTCGCTTGAGAACCACTCAGCACCGGATCGACCGGGTGCTGCTACCAGATATTGGCATTTAACATCAGAAGCGCCGTTTATCACAAGCTCATATTCACCGGAAGAAGTCTTAATGATGTGTTCTACAGTAGTGTTACATAAAATGTCAATTTTATCCTGCAAATAGTCATAGATGTTAGTAAGAATGTCCAAATTCTTCTCTGTACCAAGATGTTTTACAGACGCCTGCAACAAATGCAGGTCATGTTCTAACGCCTTCTTTTCCAGCTTCTTTGCAGCCTCTGAATACGTAGAAAATCTTTCAGTTGTAGCACCAAATAGAATATTAATGCTATCAACGTACTCAATCAGATCCATAACCTCATTATCAGGCAGGTAATCATTGAGCCAACCGCCAAACTCTGTGGTAAAGTTGAACTTACCATCAGAAAAAGCACCCGCGCCTCCAAAACCATTCATAATAGAACAGTTCTTACAGTTGATACATGTCTTTACCTTGCCATCGACAATTGGGCAAATTCTCTTTCTGATTACATTTCCCTGCTCGATAATGGCAATCCTGGCATCCGGCTTCAACTTGTTAAGCTCGTACGCTGTGAAAATACCGGCAGTACCGCCACCTATTATGACAATATCATACGTTTTCATCTGTTAACCTCTTCTCACGTTCAATAAGTGTCATTGTTGCATCATATAAGTTCTTAAATTCAGGATTTCTTTGAGCCATACAAATAAATGACTGTCTTGGAGAGTTAATATCTTCACCGCTTATCTGGAAGAAATCATACTTTTCACAGAGTGCACGCACACGACGAAGCTGATCCATTGTGTTACGTGAAGGCATATATGTAACTGCTGTGTATTTAAGTTCCTTGAGAGTCTCAAACAAAACATCAAGATAATCATCTTCAAATTTCTGTGTTTTCTTGTCGCCTGTAACGCTGTCGCCTACATCGCCAAGGTATGCATACGCAGAGAAAGCGTGAATTTTCTCGCTGAGAGCTATAATCTCACGAACATCAGGGCACTCATCAGTAGCATTGATATAGAATTTCTCAACCATGTTACTCTTCAGTGCACCAAGCAGGTCATATTCATAAACATCATTCTCGCTATCGTTGAGAAAGCCCTTTACTTTACTTGACAGCGGAACCTTCATCTCGTCTTCTAAGAATGAAACAACCTGAGGTCCTTTGCCAAATTTTGCTACAATGTTCTTAGCAACGGCAAAGAGTAAGTGACGTTCAGTAATCGAGCCTCCCTCATGGAACATAGAGAGCGGAACAACATCATTATCAAAAGACGTTGTGATGCCGTAAGGTTCTGTCAAAGCATTTATATTATCAATCATCTTTCTGTTTCTCTCATTACGAGCTGCAACATAAGGCTTAAAGAACTCAACAACTGTATCAATATACTGGTGCGGGATACCATGCAGTGCCATGTAAGCAATACTATCCTGGTCAGGATTGTTAATACGTCTACCAACTAAAGGAGTATCTGACATTTTTACACGACACTCAACACCAATTGTAGATAACAAGTTGAGAATTGAAGCAGCTTCAATAAATTCGCGAGCGCCACTAAGTGAATCATGGTCCATAATGCCTGCAGTCTTGAGACCT
Organism: Oscillospiraceae bacterium; assembly: GCA_015069185.1. Lineage (GTDB taxonomy): Bacteria > Bacillota > Clostridia > UBA1212 > UBA1255 > SIG424. Next base: position 79,813 of record SVJB01000004.1, on the reverse strand, counting down.
GCCTGATATGCCATCCACACTGCTTTTGTAGGTGAATACGGTGAAAATGAATAGATTGTATGAATGTGGTTGTTAACGTCATTTCCCTGAACAGGAGCTTCTAACTCACCGCTATCAATCATAGCCTTAAGAGCTCTTAGCGAAGAGAGTCTTACGTTAACATCCTTGTCATTTAATTTTTCGATTAATAAATTTGCTTTTTCCATAATATATAACCTCCAAAATTATTTATTATTCATCAAATAAACTTAATTGTTTTACTTGTCTGTCTGCATCTTTTAAGAAACATCCGGCTACCGGAATATTTTTCACGCGATACACTTTGTAATCGGCAAATCCGCATTTATCGACGTGTTTCATATATTTTGCATTCATACCCTTCTTCATTTTGAGCACTTGTACGCCTTGCGAACTCTTGGTCGTCTTGAGTGGTATCAAAGAAGAATTAACAACAAGAAGTCTGTCATTTTCTGCACAAATTGCAACGTCAATATCCTCTGTGAAAAATTCAATACCAACAATTGGACTCACGTCTGAATACGCATTGATAAGTTTCTTACGATTATTCTTAGTTGCATAAGCTTCCATGGGCACTTTTGCAATCTTACCATTTGCAAAGCCAAACAGGAATTCGCCTTTGTAGTCGTCTGTAGGAACAAAGCACAAAACGCGTTCGCCATCTTCCATGCCGAGAATATTAGTAAGATAATCACCTATCTCGCCTGCTTTTCTGTCTGCAAAGTCATGAATCTTCATTTTGTAAACATTCTGTCTATCAGAGAAGAAAATCACTTCGGATTTGTTGTGCCACTCCTGCTCCTGAACAAAGCTGTCACCTTCTTTGAATTTATGTTCAGGATTGTTACGCAAAGCTGTAAGAGGAATTTTCTTGAAATATCCTTCCTGAGTCAGGAATAATCTTACATTATACTCCTCAATCATCTGATCTTGAGTCACAACTACAACCTCGTCTTCTTGTATAACATCTGTCAGTCGATCTTTTGCATATTTCTTTTCAATTGCACGAAGCTGATTCTGAATATACTTATGAAGACGCTTGTCAGTCTTTACCAGATCTTCAAGGTCAGCAATTTCTTTAAGCAACTTATCTATCTCTTCAATTTTATTAATAATATACTCTTTATTAATATTACGAAGTTTGATCTCTGCAATAAAGTTAGCCTGTACCTCATCAATACCAAAGCCCCACATCAAGTTAGGTATAACGAGGTCGTCCTTCTCAGTCTCACGAATAATCTTGATAGCCTTGTCAATATCCAGCAGGATTTTCTCTAAACCCTTGAGTAGATGGAGTCTGTCTTTCTTAGCTGCAATATCGTATGAGATCTGGCGCTTTAAACAAGTCATACGGAACGAGAGCCAGTGCTCTAATATACCGCGCACGCCAAGCACCATTGGACTGCCATCTACAATAACGTTGAAGTTGCACGCAAAGCTATCCTGCAAAGTAGTGAAACGGTATATTTTATTCATTATATCCTCTACATTTGCTGATTTTTTCACATCAATAGTAATCTTCAAGCCATTAATATCAGTCTCGTCACGTACATCCTGGATATCTTTTATCTTACCCTCTTTGAAAATCTTGATAATGTCATCCATTATGGCTTCGGCGGTAGTGGTATACGGAATCTCGTAAATCTCAATGCAGCTATTCTTCTTGTCATGTCTGTATTTACCACGTACCTTGATGCTGCCTCTGCCCTTCTCAATGATTGATGACATAATGCTTTTATTATAAATACAAGTGCCACCTGTTGAAAAGTCAGGCGCCTGTATATACTGAAGCAGGTCACAATCAGGATTATCTATGTAACTGCAAGTTGCATCGATCAGTTCATGCAAGTTAAAACTACAAATATTTGTTGCCATACCTACAGCCAGACCTTGCGTACAGTTAGCAAGTATCGTTGGAAAGGTAACTGGCAGAAGCACAGGCTCCTTCATCTCACCATCGTAGTTATCAACGAAATCTACTGTATTCTTGTCGATATCTCTGAAAACTTCTTCACATATCTTCTCTAGCTTAACCTCTGTGTAACGCGCAGCAGCAAATGCCATATCACGGGAGTAAACTTTACCAAAGTTACCCTTTGAGTCAACATATGGATGCAAAAGCGCTCCATTACCACGTGTCATTCTTACCATGGTCTCGTAAATAGCCTGGTCACCGTGAGGGTTCAGCTTCATTGTCTCACCAACTACATTAGCTGATTTGGTACGAGATCCATTAATCAGGCCTTTCTTATACATAGTATATAAGAGTTTTCTATGAGAAGGCTTAAATCCGTCGATTTCAGGGATAGCACGAGATAGAATTGCACTCATAGCATATGGCATGTAGTTTACTTCCAAAGTATCAGTAATTACTTGCTCACGATATAATTTCTGTTCATTTTCTGCCATTTTATCCCCTCCTCTTACGCAAGATCCAAGTCATCAAGATACAGATGTCCAAACAGTCTTATATGTTCTTTACGTTCCTCTAAGTCGTCGCCCAGGAGCATCTCAAATACTCTTGCAGTCTCCTCTGCCTCATAGGGCATTACCTTGATAAGCCTACGTGACTCAGGACTCATAGTAGTACGCTTCATCATTTCAGGTTCATTTTCACCTAGTCCTTTTGACCGCTGAATTGTATATTTACCTTGAATTTCTGATAAGATCTTTGCCTTTTCTTTCTCATCATAGGCAAAATATGTATCCTTCTTAGTATTAATCTCATACAGCGGTGATTCTGCAATAAACACCTTACCCTGTTCAATCAAGTCAGGCATCAGTCTGTAAATCATCGCAAGCACCAATGTTCTGATCTGGAATCCGTCCACATCCGCATCGGTACAGATAATAACTTTATTCCATTTAAGGAGATTAATATCAAACATTGACAGGTCTTTGTTATGTTTGCTCTTAAGCTGCACGCCACATCCTAACACACGCACCAGATCTGTTATAATATCACTATCAAATATCTTACTGTCGTCAGCCTTGAGGCAGTTAAGTATCTTACCTCTTATCGGCATAATTGCCTGGAACTCGCTGTCGCGACCAAGCTTTACAGAACCGAGAGCAGAGTCACCCTCTACGATGTAGAGTTCGCGTCGCGCTACATCTTTAGTACGGCAATCAACAAACTTCTTAACTCTGTTTGTCATATCAACATTGCCTTGCAGCTTCTTCTTGATATTAACACGCTGCTTCTCTGCTGACTCGCGGCTACGCTTATTTATAAGCACTTGCTCCATAATCTTATCTGCTTCAAGTTTATTTTCAATAAAATAAACTTCCAGATTCTTCTTAATGAAGTCAGTCATTGCTTCTCTTATAAACTTATTTGTAATAGCTTTCTTTGTTTGGTTTTCGTAGCTCGTCTCTGTTGAGAAGGAGTTAGTTACGATAATCAAGCTATCTGCAATATCTACAAAGGAGATTTTATCTTCATTCTTAGTATATTTGCCTTCTTTTGTAATGTATTTGTCAATTTCTGCCACAAAGGCAGCCTTTACGGCTTTATCCGGAGAACCACCATTTTCCAGATAACTTGAATTGTGATAGTATTCAATTACATTGATTTTATTGTTGAAGCAGAATGAAAACTGCATTTTGACCTTGTATTCCGGCTTGTCATCACGATCACGTCCCTTAGTACTTGTCTCGTAATATTGAGGAGAAGAAAAGCCCTGATCCTGAGATAACTCTGTTACGTAATCTATAATGCCGTTTTCATAGAGGTACTCAAACTTTTCACCGGATGCCTCGTCAAAGAGCTTGAACTTAAGACCGGCATTAACAACGGCCTGTTTCTTGAGAACAGTCTGAAAATATTCAAGTGGTATATTAATATCTGTGAAAACCTGCAAATCAGGCTTCCACTTCTGTATTGTACCTGACTGCTTATATTGACAGGGCTCCTTTTTGAGGCCGCCCTTGTTGTATCCTTTTTCAAAATGTAAATCGTATTTAAAACCGTCTTTATAAACGGTTACATCCATATATTCAGAACTATACTGTGTAGCACAGCTACCAAGACCATTGAGACCAAGACTGAACTCATAATCTCCGCTTGAGTTGTTGTTATATTTGCCACCGGCGTAAAGCTCGCAATATACAAGTTCCCAGTTGTAACGCTTTTCCTTGGCATTGTAATCAACCGGACATCCGCGTCCGTAGTCGCGAATCTGTATTGAATGATCTTTGAATCTGGTAATCTCAATTACCTTACCGTAACCCTCTCGGGCTTCATCTATTGAGTTTGCGAGTATTTCGATGAAAGTATGCTCGCAACCTTCCAGGCCATCAGAGCCCAGAATAGCCGCAGGACGGAGCCTGACTCTGTCAGGCCCCTTAAGCGACTTAATACTTTCATTATCGTAAGTATCTTTTCTTGCCATTTGTTAATCCTTTGACTATATTTTAATTACATTGCTTATTAGTTAAGCATATTCTGTCCGCCTGTTACAGGAATTGCTTGTCCTGTCTCGTACTCCTGCTCAATAATGTAGAGAATAGCACGAGCTACATCGATAGTCTCACAGCCTCTGTTCATAGGAACCTTAGACTCGTAGAACTTACGTACATCCTCTACTGTCTTAGCGCCTGGAACCTTACCTGCATTGAGGTATTGAACGAATAATCCCTTAACAGGATCTGACCATAATGGACCGTTGAGAAGGTTTCCTGGACAAATTGCGTTAACTTTGATGTTGTAACCAACGAGCTCAAGAGCAAAGCTTTGAGTAAGACCAATGCCACCAAACTTACTGCCTGCATAAGCAAAGTTATTTTTACTACCGGAAAGGCCTGACTTTGAGTTGATCTGGATAATATCCATCATATACTTCGGAGCAAATTTATTCTGAATCTTCATGATTCTGGAAGCAAACTTAGCGCAGATATAGTAAGCTGTGTAGTTAATCTTAGTTACTAAATCAAACTTACCAACTGTCATTTCCTCTAAGCCTCCTGCAATAGCAATACCTGCATTGTTAACAAATACATCGAGACCGCCGTATGCCAAAGCTGTATCATAAACCATGCTTGCAACTGCTTCTTCTGAGCTTACGTCTACTTTACATGCAATTGTCTTGTTCTTACCATAGAGTTCATTCATCTTAGCACTGTTTGTTGCAGCAAGCTCATAGTTAAGGTCTGCTATAACAACGTTAGCACCCTGCTTGAGCATCTCATCAGCAATACCCTGACCAAAGCCCTGTGCACTACCTGTTACGATAGAAATTTTCTCGTCAAGTCTCTTTGCATTGCCACCGCCAAGACTTACCTTAGATCTATAGGACTCAACTTCCCAGTTACAGATAAAGTTGATCATATAATCTGACATAAATTGGCTACCGCCAAAGCTCTGTGAAAATACACCGATCTTGCAAGCATCAATAAATACTTCTGCACAAATGTCAGCATTTTTCTTTGAAGTACCCCAAGCATAAAAACCAAGACCCTGAATAGCAACAATCTTAGGTGCGAAACCATTCTTAGCTGTATATTCCTCGATAGCTACTTTAATAGCTGCGTATTGCTCTTCTATATCTTCCTTAGCTTCTACAAAAAGCGGGAAAGGTTTACAATATACGATATGGTCAGGTGAATAAGCAGAAGAAACAGGATAGAAAGCCTCACGGCTCTCCACAAAATTCATTACTTCCTTATTTGTTCTGAATGTTAAAATTGATGTAGCGTTGTCGCCTTTAAGCATCATTCTGATAGCCGGAGCAATAAGAGCTGCACGCTCTTTGTCAAACTCAACTTCAGAAAAATCAGGCTCACGAGTAATCTTAGACTTAATCTTTGAGAAAACAGCATCTGTCTTAGCATCAATTTCTTCTTCTGAGTTAGCGCCAATAAATACACCATGATTCTGAAGTAAGATCACATCAGCATCTTTGCCTGTCTCGTTTTTATAAGCGATCATTGCCTCTCTGAGCTTTGCAGCAAGAATATATCCCGGCTCTACGCATTCAATCCAGATAATGTCATTTCCGAAAAGTTCTTTTGCAATCTTCTCACCATCTTTGCCGCATGTAAGACCATTGAGCATAGACGGATGTGTGTGTACGATATATGTATAGTTGATAAGATTGTGAAGTAAAGTCTCAACGCTAGGACGTTTACTGAGTTCACTCTTCTCTCTTGCATCCATCATATCCTCTAATACCTCTGCCTCTCTGGCAACTGTATCTTCAGAATATTTTTTGTCGAACATAGCGCTAAGCTTTGCTCTGTTCATCTTAACGAAGCCTTCTTCTTTGATTGTGGCAAGTGTAGTACCTGAACCCTTTATATAAAGATAATTATCATCTTTGTAGGAAGTATTACCGCCACCGGCAAGTACAAATTCAGGCTTAGAACCGTACTTGTTCGATATCTTAATGATTGTTGATAAAGACATAAAAACGCCTCCTGAAATAGTATATTCTAACCAAGATATTCTATCGCCGAAGACGTTTTGTGTCAAGGTGAAAAAGATGTAATTCATCCTGCTTTTGAATTTGACTCAAATAAAAAAGCGGAACACTAATGTTCCGCTTTGATGATTACTAATTAACTTTTAGAAAAATCAGATTTCCTTCTTTTTCTTAATTACGATTGAAGAAACCGCTGCAAAAGCAAGAGCGATCAAACCAAAGTCACCTGTCTCCGGGTTAGTCTCTGTGTTGCCTGAATCACTGCCTGTGTTATCACTGCCTGTGTTATCACTACCTGTATTGTCACTGCCTGTATCGCCAATAGTGTTATCTACAGTAATCTGAAGATTACCTAAGAACATACGGGTTTGTGCGTTCATATACAGGTATACCGGTCCGTTATATGTTGCATCTGTAACAGTTAAGGTAGAAGTGTATTTTTCAGCCATGTTTCCTGCCAAATCCAATTCTGTAATATTGGCTATCGCAACTACTTCTGTGCCTGCTGCGTCTTTGGTCAAAGCTACAACATTTGTTTTACCAGCGGCCTTATTTGCTAGCCAGTCTATTGTAATAGATGTAACCTTAGACATATCATAAGAATTACTGCCGAGATACAGAGAGGATTCTTTACTATATGCATTTCCCCATCCAGGAATTAACCATCTCTCATCAGTTGCACCTTTGAAAGCTGCCGGAGAAGTGCTGGCACGAAAATTAACAACTTTGCCATCAACATTATACAAACTTGTATCAGCATCAGCTTCAGCCTTAGTAGCAATATTAACTCCTAATTCTGCATAATCTTCCTCAGTAGCAAAAACAAATGTTTCCTCTGCAGCTGAAACAGCCATAGGAAGAACGAGCGCTACCATCATGCTAATACTTAAAATAAAACAAATTATTTTTTTCATGTTTCCTCCTTTGTCAAAGACATTGCTTCGACTTTTGTAACAATTTTTAAAATATTTTAACATTCTTTTATTATTTCCACAAGAGTATTTTTTACAAATAATTATTTTTGATAATTACTGCATATTTTTACAACATTTTATACTATTTATAACAATATCAACATTGACAAAGCAAAGAAAATTGCCAGGGATATTGCATCTACAATGGTCGTAATAAATGGGCTTGCCATAACAGCAGGATCCAGTCCGATTTTCTTTGCCAGAATAGGCAATGTACAACCTACAAGTTTGGCACATAATACTGTAATAAATATTGTTATGCAGACAACCAGGGCTTCCATTTGTGATACTCCCATACCCATAATCATATTATCAACTAACAAAATCTTGCCATAACCCACAGCAGCAAGAGTTATACCACATATAAAAGCAGTGCGCAGCTCTTTCCATACAACCCTCAGGATGTCACTCATCTCAATATCTCCGATAGCAAGGCTACGGATAACTGTTACAGAGGCCTGCCCTCCGGCGTTACCACCTGTATCCATAAGCATTGGTATAAACGAAATCAATACAGGTAATGCGGTGAGCGCCTTTTCAAATGAATTAATTATACTACCTGTAAAAGTAGCTGATATCATAAGTAATAATAGCCATGGTATACGACGCAGCCATGTCTCAAACACACCGGTTTTCAGATATGGTTTATCACCAGGTACGATAGCTGCCATCTTTTCGATGTCTTCTGTAACCTCTTCTTCCATAACTTCCATAGCATCATCAACAGTAATAATACCTACCAGACGTGACTCGTTATCAACAACGGGCAGCGCAATAATGTTATATTTATTAAACATATCAGCGGCTATTTCCCGATCCTCAAGGGTATTAACGCTAAGAACATTTGTTTCCATCAGATCTGCAACAATACTGTCCTCTTCTGCAAGAATTAATGTTCTTAAAGAAATAACACCTATTAATTTTCTGTCCCCTGCCGTAACATAGCAAGTGTTAATGGTCTCCTTATCTACTCCTGTACGTCTGATTCTGGTAATTGCCTCTCCTGCAGACATAAATGACTTAAGCTCCACCAGTTCTGTTGTCATAATACTGCCGGCACTCAATTCAGGATACTTCAGTATTTCGTTTATGTTACGACGCATCTCGGGAGTTGCTTGCGATAGCATTCTGCGCACTACATTTGCCGGCATCTCCTCAACAATGTCTACCGCGTCATCGATATATAGTTCTTCGATGACTTCTTTAAGTTCTGAATCAGAGAAGCTCTTAATAAGTAATTCCTGTGCATCGCTATCCATCTCAACGAAGGTCTCTGCAGCCAGTTCTTTCGGTAACAATCGGAAGGCCAAAGGAACATATTCATTGCTAAGACTGTTAAATAATTCCGCAATTTCATACGGATACATTTCGGCAAGCGTGGCTCGTAGCTGCTTGTACTGTTTATTTTTCAACAATTCAATTATATCCTGTACTGTAAAATCCATTTGAATCCCTCCTAAAAAAACGGCATTTCACTGGTTTTATCTGTGAAATGCCGGCTTAGTTACATATAAAATATTAACTGTATGTCAGTGTATCACATCATAATCTCGAATGTATAATTACCCGGTGCACAATTAATCGCGTAACATTGAACACCTGAAACTTCCTCTACTGTATACTCATCTGTTGGATGAATCACTTCATTTATGACAATTGTCTTTGCATTTTTGTCAAAAACAGGAATGTATACAGTAGCAATTGTCCCTTCAGGTACCAGGGCTTCATATGTGAAAAGATCCTCTCCCACATACCAGCTACTCTCTATTGTTCCCGCGACTGAATCATATTTCGCACGCACCCATGTAATACGGCTCTGTCCGTCAGGTAACTCTGCGTCTGTACGTGTATCAGGCATAGGTCTGAGTATAATATGTTTATATCCAGGCTCGTCCTTAGCAGTATCAATACCTGCTACATACTTATATACCCACTCAAGTACTGAACCATACGCATAATGGTTAAACGAGTTCATAGAAACATCGCCAAAACCTGTATCCAAAGTATATGAATTCCATCTTTCCCAAATTGTAGTAGCACCTTGGTATACGCTATACAACCAAGACGGATTTTCTGTCTGTAGTAACAGTGAATATCCCATGTTGGTAGCACCGATCTCACTTAGTGTTTTGTTTATAATACCTGTACCGACAAAACCTGTACTGAGCTTGTAGCCGTTGTCTTTAATCTTATTCAAGAGAAGTTTCTTAACTTTCTTTGCATATGACTTAGGGAGCAAGTCAAAATAAAGAGCAAGCAAGTATGCTGTCTGTGATGTTTGAGTAAGCTCACCTTCCGGCATATATCTACCCTGAAAATACTTCTTAACCTTCTTGAAAAGGCTTCTATATTTACGTGCATCTCTGGCATACTTTTCACCAAGAGCATCATTACCTGACTGCATTGCATCGTTGCAAAGTGCCTCGGCCATCTCACTCATCAAGGTAGCGTCATATGCGTAATAAGCAACACCAATATACTGAGTCTCAGTAGGCTCATACGCAAGCCAGTCACCGTAACCACCATTGGGACCGTTCATATTTGTTTTTTTGATAAGGAAATTCATGTACTTTGTCATTGACGCGTAGCATTCCTTAATAATATCGATATCAGCATACATTCTGTAGATCACATACGGAACTATGATACCGGCATCACCCCAAGCAGCATTACCCTGACCTACAACACGTGAACGTGGCACAACATCCGTATATCTGCCATCATCAAACTGACTATCACGTACATCCTGCATCCATTTATGGAAGAAACCACGTACATCTGCATTATACGCGCCTGTACCAACAAAAATCTGAGTATCGCCTGTCCAACCAAGACGCTCATCACGCTGAGGACAATCTGTAGGTACACTGAGATAGTTGCAACGCTGTCCCCAGCGAACGTTACTGATAAGGCGGTTAACATCGCTGTTAGATGTCTCAACATAGCCTGTCTCTGTCATCTCTGTGCTCACAAACTCAACCTTGAAGCTTATCAGATTTATATCTTTATCTGCAGTAATCTCAACATATCTGAAACCAAAAAATGTAAAGTTCGGTCTATAATTCTCACCATCTTTGGAGCCACTCATAACATATTTACCGATTGACTTTGCACTTCTGTAGTTAGCTGTATATATAGAACCCTTGGGACCATCATTACCACGATCTTTACTGCCTGAATCATTAAGCATCTCGCCATATCTGAATGTGACTGTAGTATTCTTCTTGCCTTTGATTGTAACATTCTGCCAACCAACCATATTCTGGCCCATATCAACAACCAGAGTAGTACCGGCCTTGATCTTGCCTGTATATGTACCTGTAACCACCTTGTCCTCAATAATCTCACCGAAATCTGTACCATTGTCATTGATTGACGAATACAATACAGACTTAACCGGATCGGGAGAAATCTGCGGACGCACTCTTACTGTAGGACCGATATGCTTTGTGATTATTCCGTGAAAATGTTTGAAAAGTACAGGTTTCTTCCACTTAGTTCCTCTATAAGCTACTGTTGACATCTTTGCATACGAATCAACATTTGCGTTATATGTCTCACCATCCCAAATATCTGCACATACAACAGGACCGCCTATCTTTGACTGCCATGTTCTGTCAGTCGCAATGCGCTCTATAGTAGCGTCTGCATATTCAATCTCAATGTAGGCAGCAAGTGCAATATCGTTATCAGGATATGTGCCATATGAAATACGACCGTGCCACCAACCGCTTGCCACTGCAAACAAAATGCAGTTTTCTTCTAAAAGCATGTCTGTTATGTCATAATCATAATAAAGCACACGCTTATTATAGTCTGTCCAGCCCGGCTTCATTTCGTCATTGCCCACTCTCTGTGAGTTAATGTATGCATCATATACACCAAGTGATGTTGCATATAATGTAGCCTTAGCAACTTTTTTATCTAAAGTAAATTTTTTTCTAAAAAGAGGTATGCCTTCTGCACCTTCTGTGGGAGCAGCAGAAATCCATTTGACTTTGCTCCAAAAATCTTTATTCTTCATTAATATGTCCCTCCCGATTATCTAGTATTGTAGACAGTATATTCAAAGCGGACTCAGATATCAACTGTTTTTTTTCAGTTTTGCCCAACTTTTTCTTTTTTCCATTAATTATGACAGTAGAACCTATCTGGTGCTTAACGATACCGAAGTTTGCTCCCATAGGCTGGTAGTCACTTCCCTGATAATTAGCACTATAATTTGCCAAAGCACCAATCATTGTGGAGGCCGGCAGTTCAAACTTTTCTTCATTCTTTACTATCTTTGCTGCATTTATTCCTGCTACCAAGCCAGACGAAGCTGATTCAATATATCCCTCCACACCTGTTATCTGCCCGGCAAAGAATAACGGTACATCGTAGCCTGAATTACGTACCATATATGTTTCATCAAGTGTTCCGGGGGCATTTATGTATGTATTTCTATGCATTACGCCGTATCTGACAAATTCTGCATTTTCCAATCCCGGAATCATGCCAAATACACGCTTCTGCTCACCAAAAGTTAATCTGGTCTGGAAACCTACCATATTGTACATAGTACCCTCACTGTTGTCTTGTCTAAGCTGACAAACAGCATAATATTCTTCTCCTGTTTCCGGATTATTAAGACCTACCGGTTTAAGTGGTCCAAAGCGCAAAGTATCAATACCTCTATCTGCCATAACCTCTACGGGCATGCAACCCTCGTACACGCAACTATTATCAAAATCATGTACAGTTGCACGCTTTGCATGTATCAGCGCGTCATAAAATTCCATATACTGCTGCCTATTCATTGGACAGTTGATGTAATCATCTGTTCCCTTTCCATATCTTGCTGCCTTGAAAACCTTTGACTTATCGATGCTGTCTTCCATTATTATCGGTGCCGCTGCATCAAAGAAGTTCAACAGAGCCAGACCTTTTCCTTGTAATTCCTTTGCCAGACTGTCAGATGTAAGCGGCCCTGATGCGATAATAACAGCCTGGTATTTTGACACCATCTCACCAATAGATGTTACCTCTTGTCTGATTATATTGATAAGAGGATTGTCCTCTATTTTCTTTGTAACACTCTGGGAGAACCGTTCTCTATCCACAGCAAGTGCTCCGCCTGCAGGCACACTGTTCTCGTCTGCACAATCAAGGATAAGCGAACCCAATCTACGCATTTCCTCCTTAAGAAGGCCGGACGCGTTATCCAAGGTCTTTGCTTTAAGTGAATTGCTGCATACCATTTCGGCAAGTGTTGGTAAATTGTGAGCAGGAGAATACAGAGCAGGCTTCATTTCGTATAAGTCCACTTCAATGCCTCTCTTTGCAATTTGCCATGCAGCCTCAGAGCCTGCAAGCCCTCCGCCTATCACACAGATTGCCATTTGTTATCACTCGCTTTTTTTATATTCTTTTATTCCAATCTTATATTGACAGTCTTTGTTACTGCACGCAACAAATCGTCCGCTCTTACCAATGACGTATTCAAGATGCTCTCCACACTCAGGGCAAGCCTTGCCTGTAGGAAGATTCCATGACATGAATTTGCACTCAGGGTATCCGCTGCATGTGATATACTTCTTACCTGCCTTAGACTTTCTATAAATCAAATTCCTACCGCATTTTGGACAAGCTACGCCTGCTTCTTCTATAATCGGCTTTGTATTCTTACATTCGGGATATCCCGGACATGCTAAGAACTGTCCGAATTTACCTGTCTTAATTACCATCATGCGGCCACATTTATCACAGGCAACATCACTTACAGGATCCGGTATCTTAACATGTTCCAGCTCATCTAATGCCACCTTTACCTCTTTATCAAAATCAGTATAAAACTCTCTTATAACATCCACCCAGTAAATATCACCCTCTGCCACATGGTCAAGATTATCCTCTACCTTTGCAGTAAACTTAACATCTACAATATCAGGGAAGCTGTTCTTCATAAGGTCGTTTACAATACGACCCAAAGCAGTAGGATATAGCATTTTCTTTTCCTTGCCTACATATCCACGTGTCTGGATAACTGTGATTGTCGGCGCATATGTGCTCGGTCTACCTATACCATGTTCCTCCAGAGCCTTAATAAGTGACGCTTCGTTATATCTTGATGGTGGTTGAGTAAAGTGCTGTTTGGGCGCTATCGCAAGAGTCTTAAGTTGCTCATTTTCACCAAGTTCAGGAAGCTTGCCATTCTCGCCGTCTTCTTTTTCTTTCTTATCATTGATATCTTCATAAACTTTTGTATAGCCTGCAAACTTAACTACTGTACCGGTTGCCTTGAACAGGTATTCACCTGCCTCAATATCAACAGCACATACATCATATACACAATCTGCCATCTGACTGGCAATAAATCTTTCATAAATCAGTTTATATAACTTATACTGATCATTTGTGAGATTTGCCTTGATATCATCCGGCTTTAAATCAATGTGAGTAGGACGAATTGCTTCGTGTGCATCCTGAGCGGCATTCTTATTTTTATATATACGTCTCTTAGGCGGCAAGAAGTTACTTCCATAATTCTGCTCTATATAATCGTGAGCAGCCTGTGCAGCCTCGTCTGAAATACGCATAGAGTCTGTTCTTATATACGTAACGAGACCTGTAGCGCCTGCTTTACCGAGATTAACACCTTCATAAAGTGTCTGTACCACACTCATTGTACGACTTGCTGTAAAAGAAAGCTTTCTCGATGCATCCTGCTGTAGTGTACTTGTTATGAAAGGTGGCAACGGTGATTTTCTTTTTTCAGTGTTCTTAATGGAACTAACTGTGAAAATTTCTTTTGACACTGCATCTACAATTTTCTGTGCCTCTTGCCCTGTCTCAATATTTATTTTTTTCTTAGTAGTTCCGTGGAATTTTGCTGAAAATTCCTTTGCCTTAGTCTTTACATCTGTGTCTTTACATAGTCTTGCAGAAATGGTCCAGAACTCTTTACTCTCAAATGCGTCTATCTCATCTTCTCTATCACATATAAGTCTTACAGCAACTGATTGTACGCGTCCACCGCTGAGACCTTTCTTAACTTTGCGCCATAGTACAGGGCTGATAGAATATCCAACCAAACGATCAAGTACTCGCCTTGCCTGGTATGCATCAACCATTTCCATATCTATTGCTCTTGGTTCCTTAACAGCTTTCTTAATTGCATTTTCAGTAAGTTCGTTAAATGTTATCCGACAAAATGATGCAGGATCTATACCAAGCAGATATGAAAGATGCCATGATATTGCTTCTCCTTCACGATCAGGGTCAGTCGCAAGATAAACTTTCTTTGCAGCTTTACTGGCAGCTCGAAGTTCCTTAATCATGTCGCCCTTACCTCTTATGTTGATGTAATCAGGTTTGAAATCATTTTCTACATCAATGGCAAGCTTACTTGCAGGCAGGTCTCTTAAGTGTCCTGCCGATGCCATAACTTTATATTTACTACCGAGGACTTTGCTTATTGTTTTAACTTTTCCCGGTGACTCTATAATAACTAAATTATCTGCCATTTTCACAAAACCTTTCTCAAACAGGCAAATTCGACTTATCGTAAAACGATTTTCTTATAATACCCTCATCTTTTGATTCTGTAAAGTGGTTTTTTTGAAGGTGTATAAACATTAAATCACTTCACTACATAATTTCCAAAACCAACTCCCTCTATTATTCCGTTAATTTTAAGTTGAGTAACAGTGCCAAGGACTGTTGCAACATCCAGACTAGTTGCAGCACACACCTCTTCTACGCTCTGTGCATTTGACAAGATTGCAAGGCAAACAGCAATCTGATTCTTGTCAAGCCCATCTATTTTACTAATGACTCCTGGCTTAGTATCCACTCCAAGATCATCTAAAATATCCTTAGCACAAGTAACACAAACCGCACCTTTTTGTATCAATTTATTTGTACCAAGAGAAAGCTCACTGTTGATATTCCCCGGTATAGCATATACTGTTCTGTTTTCTCTGAGTGCGCTGTCGGTGGTTATTAATGCTCCGCTGCTACTGCGAGCCTCTACTACAAGAGTCCCTGCACACAGCCCTGCAATAATTCTATTACGAGCAGGAAAAAACTGCTTTTGAGGCATTGTTCCCGGATAAAATTCGCTGATCACAGCGCCACAATCAGTGATTTTATGGTACAACTCTTTATTTTCAGGCGGATATATATAATCTGCGCCACAGCCTAATACTGCAACAGTAGGTGTACCCGCAGCCAAAGCACCTTTATGTGCACAACTGTCAATTCCTCTTGCCATGCCGCTGACAATGGTAATGCCGGCGCTTGCTAAGTCTTTTGATAGATTGTATGCTACATTTCTGCCGTATCCACTGGCGCCTCTGGATCCAACTACGGCGACAGCCTGTGAACCCATAGGAGGCAAGGCGCCGTAATAGTACAATACAAGAGGCGGCGCATATATCTGACTTAAATATTCAGGATACTCCTCATCTCCAAGAGTCACAATATTCATACCAAGGCGTGCTGCCTCACAACAAATATGCTGAGCCTCCTTCTTCTTATCAGGGTCTAAAATATTTTCAGCGAGTTTTTCCGATGCCGCCAAAGCCTGAGTAAAGTCTTCACGACTTTTGATTGCCGCTATATGTTCAACACAGCCGTACTCTTCTATAAGAAAGCGCAAAGTTTTATACCTGCTCTCACCCAACAGACTTATCCAAACATAGAAAAACTTATTAAAATCTCTATTATTCATCATATACTCCTAATGTTATTTTTCTTCTGTGAAAAGGCTGTCAAATGCCCTGTAGGAAATAGCCTCAGCCACATGATCCACACTGATAGAATCGCTAAACTCCATATCGGCAATTGTACGTGCTATTTTAATAATCTTATTATAACCTCTGGCGCTAAACCTCATAGTATCTGTAGCTTTGCGCAATAATTTTCTGCATTCTTTATCCAAAGCACAGTATGTATTAATATCTGCACCTGTTAAATGAGCATTCAAAGTCAATCCTTTACCTTTGTATCGTTCTAGCTGATATGCTCTGACCTGAATAACACGCTGTCTGATTATACTACTGCATTCACAGCTATCTTGCGACTCAATATCATCATAAGAAATACGTTTCATCGGAACATGTAGATCAATACGGTCTAATATCGGCTTGGATATGCGCGATAATGTTGCCCGTACCTGATTTGGGGTACATGTACATTCACCTTCAAAATATCTGCCGCATTTACACGGATTAGCCGCTCCCACAAAGATAAAGTCTGTAGGCAAACACTGTGCGTGACCAAGTCTTGACACAAGCAAGCTTCGCCTCTCCAAAGGCTGCCTGAGTAGCTGAATAAAGGAACTCTCATATTCAGTCATCTCATCCATAAAGAGCACACCATTATGCGCCAGACTAATCTCTCCGGGCATCAATGGTCTGCCACCACCAATAAGTGCAATTTTGGTAATCCCCGGTGATATAATTCTAAGAGGCCTGATGCGCATCAAGCCTTTGTTATTTGGCAACAAACGTGCCAGGCTATATACTCCGGTAACTTCGTATGCTTCGCTATCAGTAAGTGGTGGTAATATACCTGCAAAGCGCCGTCCAAGCATAGTCTTACCGCAGCCCGGAGCACCTGCCAGCAGAATATTATGACCTCCACATGCTGCAATCTCCATTGCCCGCCGTGCCTGATATTGACCCTTTACATCTGAAAAATCTTCAATGTTATCAGATATATTTAAATCAATTCCAGATGAACTTTCATCAAAACTCCCGTCACAGCATACACGTCCCATACTGATGCCCTTGCTGTCTAGAGTAAGAGAATTAAGTACTGACACCGTCTCCGTCAAGTCCTTTACAGGATAAATATTACATTCCTTTACTAACACCGCTTCATCGGCATTCTCATATGGTACAATGGCGTGCATCGCTCCATCAAGCACAGCCTGACTAAGGCGTATCAGCATACCCTCCACTGGTCTTACTTCCCCGCTCAGTGACAATTCACCGATAATGGCGCATCTATCAATACATTTACACTTAATATCCCCTGATGCGCATAAAATCCCTACAGCAATAGGCAAATCAAGAAACGTGCCTTCTTTGCGCAAAGCGGCAGGTGCCAGATTCACTGCAATCTTGCCGTCAGGAAACTTATAGTCACTATTTATAATTGCTGTCCTGACTCTCACTCTGGACTCCTTAATAGAAACGTCACCCTGACCCACAATATCAAATTCCGGAATCCCTCTTGATATATTGGTCTCAACATCTATTTGAAAGCTTTTTATTCCCAAAATCCCATACGTCTTAATATTTGACAGCATTTATTTACGGCTCCTTCCTGCACCAAGGCTCTCTTTGCCCCTTGCAAGCAAAGTCTATCACAGCCGCTTCTTCAAAAAAATACACCCTGCGGTATATTTCCCGCAGGGTGCGACAAGCTGTATTGTTTATTGTTGTTTTTTATGGAATTTTCACCGTTTTTCTTATTGTCACCGTGAAAAATTGTGTCAAAATTCAAAATTTTATTTCCCGGAATTACTTCTCCTGTATTATTTTGGAAAGTTCTGCCATAAATGTATCTACATCTTTGAACTGCTTATATACAGAAGCAAATCTTACATATGCGACCTCATCAAGATTCTTAAGCCTTGGCATTATAAGTTCGCCTATCTCTGTAGAAGTTATCTCTCTTTTCATACTATTTAGTATAACTTGCTCCACATTGATAGCCAGATCCTCCACTTGAGTAATAGACACAGGACGCTTGCTGCACGCCTTTAAGATACAATTTATAATCTTATTTCTATCATAAATCTGACGTGTGCCATCTTTCTTAATAACGATAAGGGGTGTATCCTCAATTTTTTCATACGTGGTAAAACGAGCACCGCACTTAAGGCATTCGCGTCTTCTTCTTATGGCACTACCCTCCTCAGTAGGTCTCGAATCAATTACTTTATCTTCCATATGGCTGCAAAAAGGACATTTCACAAATATCACCTATCCTATATTATTTCTCAAGTAGCCAAGCCCAATTACCAGCTTGAGTAACTACACTATATACTTTTTTGTCAAAATATTCAATACCTCTGTGTTTTCTGTCGATAATTACCATTTTTTCTCTGTCTTCCCAGGTACGTTTGTATGCAAAAATATCGTTATCGTCCATGTTCACAAAAGTTATTTCACCCTTAGTATAGCAGGAGTCTGATTTCCTTAATCCGGCAAGATCAGAAAACCATTTTACGGAAGCTTGATCCAAACTATTCCAAGGCATCGGACGCCTGTTATCCGGATCTAATTCACCCTCTAGCATCGTTTCATCACCATAGTACACAAGAGGCACACCCGGAAATGTAAACTGTACCAGAGAGAAGGCCTTTACCATATCACGGTCTCCACAGACTGTTGCCAGCCGGACAATGTCATGTGTACCTGTCATGTTTACCAGCGCGTAGAAGTTATGTTTTGGCAGATTTTCCTTAAGCGATTCAAACACTTCTGTAAGTTCACCAGAAGTTATCTCTCCCTGCAGAAATTTTAGCAAATTATCGTGAAAAACGTAGTTGGTTACTGTATGAAGCTCCTTTTCAGTAAAATATGTACGCCTAGCGCCATAGCTTACCTTGTTTGAACCATCTTCCCATACTTCACCAAGTACAACCTGGTCATCACATACTGCAGCACGTAATTCTCTTAGAAACTCACTGGGAAGTTCATCCGCCACATCAAGGCGCCAACCGCAAATACCCTGTTTGCCACGGGTTTTGATAACACCATCATCATTGCGAACAATATAGTCAAGGTATGATGGCTCTAATTCATTTACATTAGGCACTGCCGGTATATCCCACCAGCACTCATATGTGCCATCTTCTTTGAAACGATACCAATTCCTATATGGAGAATCAGTATTATGATAAGCACCTTTTCCGTACTTATTATACATATCAAAATATATACTATCATTGCCTGTATGGCTGAAAACTCCATCTAACATTATACCTATATCAAGTTTGCCGGCTTCTTCTAACAAATGAGCAAAAGCTTCCTCCCCGCCAAGGAGACCATCTACCTGTGTATAGTCACAAGTGTCATATCGATGGTTGCTTATAGATTTGAAAATAGGATTCAAGTAAATAATGTCAGCGCCCAAAGCTTTTATATAATCCAGTTTCTGACATACACCCCATAAATTACCGCCATAAAAATCCCAACGAATAATATCGTTTTTCTCGTCTCTTATATACATAGGTGTATCCTGCCAGGTAGCATACATAAAGGAGTCTTTCTTATATTCACACGGTCCGTCTCCTTTGTAGAATCTGTCAGGAAATATCTGGTAAATAATGGAGTTAAGAAACCACTCAGGCACATCAAGATCCTGTCTGTAAACAGTAAGCTGCCTGTCGGCAAAATCAGGAAGAGAATAAAAATACGTTCCGGGACGTTTTAATACCTCAGGTTCTAAAATATACGTAACTATAAAACCGGAGCTCTCATTTTCACCAATGTACTCTACAGAAGCCGGTATTATATAAATATCCTCGTAGTCATATTCTGCTTCCCATCTGAGGGTTAACAGTGACGATACATCAAGCTGCTGCCGATTACATTCAAAGAATTCAAAAGCAAGACGGACGCGGCTCAAACATGGCACCGCGCCGTATGGATCTTTGTATTTAAGTTCCCGTGAGTTATGCTTTATAATCATGTCTTACATTCCAGATTTCTTCTGCATAATTCTTGATAGTATTGTCACTGGAGAAAATACCTGATTCCGCAATGTTTACTACAGACATACGACGGAAAGTATTGGTATCTCGGTAAAGATGGCTGATTCTATTTTGCGCATCAACGTATGAACCAAAGTCTCGCAAAGTAAAGAATGGATCATTATGTGTCACAAGCTGATCAAGGATCAGATCAAAATCACTCTCCGGAGCCAAACCAAAATATCCCTGACTTATCTGACGGAGAATATTTTGAAGACGTACATCGTTTTTGATAACATCCTGTACACGGTAATTGCCATTTTTCTGATATGCAATAACCTCTTCTGATCTCAAGCCAAATAATACAATATTATCATCACCTACAGCCTCGTGAATCTCTACGTTAGCACCGTCAAGTGTAGCAACCGTAACCGCACCGTTCATCATAAATTTCATATTTCCTGTACCTGAAGCTTCCTTGGATGCAGTAGAAATTTGCTCACTGATGTCTCCTGCCGGTATCATAATCTGAGCAAGACTCACACCATAATTAGGTACAAATACAACCTTAAGCTTATCAGCAACACGTTTGTCATTATTGATTTTATCTGCGACTGTACAAATAAGCTTGATTGTATTCTTAGCAATTGTATATCCTGGGAAAGCTTTCGCACCAAATATGAATGTACGGGGCGTAATATCGAGAGCCGGATTCTCACACAATCTGTTATACAAATCCATAATATGGAGTACGTTAAGAATCTGACGTTTATACATATGCAGACGCTTTACCTGTATATCAAATACAGATGTAGGATCTACAGTAATGTTATAATTTTCCTTTATAAACTTGGCCAGTCTCTCTTTGTTGTGCTGTTTTACCTGAGCGCAGCTATCAATGAAGGCTGCATCATTTTCATATTTACGTAATTTCTTAAGGTCAAGAGGCATTTTCTGCCAAGAAGTACCAATTGTATTGTCTATGAGAGTGGCAAGTTCCGGATTTGCCTGCATAAGCCAACGTCTATGAGTAATACCGTTTGTTTTATTATTAAACTTTCCTTCATAGAATTGGTGAAAATCACTGAGCTCTTGTTCCTTCAAAATATCAGTATGGAGCTTTGCTACGCCATTTACGCTGTGGCTACCAACAATTGCCAGGTGTGCCATCTTAACAACACCGTCCTGAATGATGGACATGCGGCTTACCTTATTCCAATCCCCACCATATTTATTTTGAAGGTCGGAGCAGAAACGTCTGTTTATTTCCTCTACAATCATATATACTCTTGGAAGCAGATGCTTGAATACATTTACATTCCACTTTTCCAGTGCCTCAGCTAAGATAGTATGGTTAGTATAGCCAAGAGTTTTCACAGTAATATTCCAGCTGTCCTCCCATGACATTCCGTTTTCATCCATCAGTATACGCATCAGCTCCGGTACAGCCAGGGCCGGGTGTGTGTCATTAATATGAATCGCAACGTATTTATCCAGTTCGTACAGGTCTACGCCGTTTTTCTTAGCCTGATTGATAATACTTTGTATTCCTGCACTGGTGAAAAAGTACTCTTGCTTTAAGCGAAGCAGCTTACCGCGTGCAGTAGAGTCATCAGGATAAAGCACACTTGTAATAGAATTTGCAGCAGATTGACTCTCAATTGCCTTCTCAAAGTCGCCGCGGCTAAATGTAGCAAAGTCAAAACCAACTCCGCCGGTCTCTGCACTCCACAATCTAAGAGTGTTTACCACGCCGTTCTTATACCCTGGAACTGGCATATCATACGGAACCGCCAGAATAGGCTCGTAGTCGGTATATGATACATACATCTTACCGTCGTCACCCCAATATGTATTGCAGGTGCCGCCAAACTTTACCATGCAAGCTTCGTTATCTCGACGAGTCTCCCAAACATTGGCAATCTTGAGCCAATCATCAGGACTCTCAATCTGATAACCATTTATAATCTGCTGTTTAAAAAGGCCGTATCTATAGCGAAGACCAATACCAACACCAGGGACTCCGATAGATGCCATCGAGTCCATAAAGCAGGCAGCAAGTCTGCCAAGTCCGCCGTTACCGAGACCTGCATCCGGCTCTATTTCTTCCATTTGGGCAAGGTCAATACCCAGTTCATTAAGACCCTCCTCTACAACATCCTTGATACCAAGATTAATAAGCGCAGAATCCATTAGTCTTCCAATAAGGAACTCCATTGAGAAATAGTAGACCTTCTTAGTCTTACTCTTGTCATATTCCATCTGCGTTTCATGCCAGTCATATGACATGTAGTCTCTTATAGTGGCACCCAACGTCATATACTTAACCATGTCAGGCGCATCCTCTACAGATACCTGATACATGGAAATCATCTTACGTTTATAGTCGTTAATAAAATTTTCTTTACTGATATTCAACTTATTATCCCCCGATTAACCTATCAATTCATTATATACAGCCATGTAAGCCTTTGCTTGTCGTTCTCTGCCGTAACGTGTGTTCATTGCACTTTTAACCAGTTTTGTCCAAACTTCCTTATTTTCAAACTGCACAAGTGCATATTGTAACACATTTAACATCTCATGTGCATTATAATTTGCAAAAGAGAATCCGTTACCCTCTCCTGTATATTCGTTATAAGGAATCACAGTATCTTTAAGGCCGCCGGTCTCACGAACCAAAGGCAAAGTGCCATATGACATAGATATAATCTGACTGAGTCCGCAGGGTTCAAACAGTGAAGGCATCAAGAACAAATCAGAGCCTGCATATATCTTAGAAGCCAAGCTGTTATCAAACTTCATGCACGCAGCAATTTTTCCCGGATATGAGTACGCGTAATACTCAAAGAAATCCTGATAATCTGTATCTCCGGTGCCAAGAATCACAAACTGTAAATCAAGCTTTAATATTTCTTCCATAACGCATGTAACAAGATCAATACCTTTCTGTCTGACAAGTCTGGTTATCATACCCACAACAGGTACATCTGGATTCACGGGCAATCCTACTGCTTTTTGTAAATCAGCCTTATTGACAGCTTTTCTGCCTATAGATCTGGATGTAAAATTCATGGCCAGATTCTTATCCAGCTTTGGACTATGTGTATCGTAATCAATGCCATTTAATATACCTACAAGTTTATGTGAATTTGCAGTAAGTAAACCATCAAGACCTTCTCCAAAATATTGAGTCTGAATTTCCTTAGCATATGTCTCACTTACAGTAGTCACCTTATCTGCGTAAACAATACCTGCTTTCATAAACGAAACACAATCATTGTATTTTATTTTATCCTCAGTATAATATCCGGGATTAAGGCCCAGCAGATCTTCAATAATCGCCGGTGAAAATTTGCCCTGATATTGCAAATTGTGAATAGTAAATACTGACTTGGTGCCTGCAAATTCCGGCTTTTCAAAATAAACATCTTTAAGATACAATGGAATCATGCCTGTATGCCAATCATTGCAATGGATAATATCAGGATAGAAATCATCCATATAGCAAACTGACTCCATAACACTTCTACAAAAATATGCAAATCTCTCACCATCATCATAGAAACCATAACAGCCGGGACGCTTGAAATAATATTCATTATCAATAAAATAGACAGGCACATCTTCATAATTAAGATATTCGAGACCACAATACTGATTTCTCCAGCCAACCTTAACACCATATGATGCAATATGATTCATTTTTGATGTGAAGTTTTCTGATATATCACCGTATTTTGGTAATATAACTCTCACATCTACGCCTGCAGCGCGCAATGCCTTAGGCAGTGCATATGCAACATCAGCAAGACCACCTGTTTTTATAAACGGGTGAACTTCAGTAGAAACAAATAATATTTTCATTACATACCTCACTTAACAAGATTTTTCTTTTCGATTACAAGAGGAAATACTTTATTACCCTTTAATATCGTATCAGGTTCAATATCTACATTCTTATCTACAATAACGTGTGATAACTTGGCACCTTTGTGAATTCTGATGTTCTGCAGGATTATGCAATCGCTAACCTCTGCACCCTCCTCTACATCAACATATCTGCCGATAAGTGAATTCTTAATATTTCCCTCGATAACACAACCGTCAGCAATCAGCACATTCTCAACATGGCAGCCCTTGATGTACTGCGTAGGTGGTTCGTCCTTTATTTTCGTATAAATTGGTCTGTCTGTCAATCTGAAAAGCTGATTACTAACATCAAGATCAAGCATTTTCATATTTGTTTCATAATAAGCAGCAACTGTATTGATACATGAAACAAATCCATCGTAATAATATGTATTAATATCTATGTTTGCCAGCTCATCAAATAAAATATTATATATATTATGTTCATTGATCTTCTTAGCACAATTATAAATAAGACTCACAAGCTTTTCTTTTGACATTACAAATATTTCCATACATATATTCGCGTCTTTCTCAACACCTGCATTCTTACCAACACTCTTGAGCAGACCTGTTTCTTCCTCTACATCAAGGGTGTAACAATTTACAAATTTCTTATCTGCCTCCTGTGTCTTTGTATACACAACAGTAATCTCTTTTCCGGATTGTTCATGGGCATCAACAACCTTTGTCAGATCCATATTGCATATCATATAAGATGATGCCAGGATAACATTCTTACTCTTACTTCTGTAAAAATATTCCATATTATTCTTCAGAACTTTTGTATCTCCTCCCACAAAGTCACCTAATGCATGGTGAAAAAGGAAAACACCGTCAATCTTTCTGTTCAGATCCCAAGGCTTACCGTCTCCGATATGGTCCATAAGTGATCTTGAATTGGATTTACTGAAAATACCTACATTCTTAATGCCGCAATTTACAAAATTAGAAAGCATAAAGTCGATTACTCTGTATCTGGAGCCCAGAGGAAGTGATGCTATCGGTCTGTTTGCTGTCAGACTCCTTATATGATTCTCGTTCTCAGCCAAATTCAAAATAGCCATATAATCTTTTAACATGTTATTTCCTCCCCTTTCTTATGCCATAGTGCCTTGTGTCTCAATAACACGGTAGCTCTCAATCAAAGCAATATCTTTTCCGTTTCCTACTACGTTATGATCCTTTACCACAACATTATCCAATAGAATACTCTTACTTACTATAACATCGTCGCAAATCTTACAGCCACTCATAATTATAGAATTCTCAACTCTCGTATTCTTTCCTATAGTAACATTCGGGAAAATAATAGAATTGATTACTGTTCCGTTTATAATACAGCCTTCTGATATAATAGAGTTCTCTAATGATGCTCCGACACCGATATACTGAGATGATCTTGATTCAGTATCTGTGAAAATCTTCCACTCATTATCATATATTCTTGCATCATTATCAGGGTCAAGAAGATCCATACTGGTTTCCCAATAGCTCTCAATAGTACCAACATCTTTCCAATAGCCCTCAAAGCGGTAAGCAAAGAGCTTTTCACCGTTATTAAGCATATTTGGAATAATATTCTTGCCAAAATCGTAGTCAGAGTTAGGATTCTGCGCGTCCTCTATAAGATATTTTCTTAGCTTCTGATATGAAAATATGTAAATACCCATAGATGCAAGTGTACTCTTAGGCTGCTTTGGTTTCTCTTCAAATTCTGTAATCTGCATGTTCTCATCAGTGTTCATAATACCAAAACGTGATGCCTCATCTAACGGCACATCAATTACAGCGATAGTAGCATCTGCTTTATTCTTCTTATGCGCTTTGAGCATTATTCTGTAATCCATTTTATAAATATGGTCACCGGAAAGCATGAGCACATACTCAGGATTATATTCATCAAGGAAATTCATATTCTGATAAACGGCATTAGCAGTGCCCTTATACCAGTCGCCGCCGGCCTCAGTCATGTATGGTGGCAATATCGCAATACCGCCATGAACACGGTCTAAATCCCACGGTGTGCCGATGCCTATATGTGAATTGAGAACCTGAGGCTTGTACTGTGTCAGAATACCTACAGTATCAATACCTGAATTCGAGCAGTTACTCAGTGCAAAATCAATTATTCTGTACTTTCCGCCAAAAGGCACTGCCGGCTTTGCCATTCTCTTTGTCATAAGTCCCAGCCTGCTTCCTTGTCCACCGGCCAGAATCATTGCAACAATATTTTTCTTTGCCATATAAACATCTCCTTATTTCCTAAATATTGGTTTATATATAACAGCACTATTCCCCGGCAAATCTATTTGCAGGTGAAAAGGCTTATTATTCTTTCCTTCAGGCCTGGGCCTGATTATTTTCTCACAAGGCTCATCAATACCGCCAAATCTTGTGAGGTTACTATTTAAAATCTCAAAATAGTCTGCAAAACGTGGCACTCCGACGCAGAAACCTTGTCGCCTTATCGGTGTGAAATTACATACCACCACAAGAAAATCTTTGGGGTCCTTAGATTTTCTTATAAACGAGAAAACACTCTCATCGCAATTATCTGCATCTATCCATTCAAAGCTATCATACTTGTCATCACATTCCCAAAGACATTTTTGTGTCTTATACAGATAATTCAGTTCTGACACAAAGGTTTTAAGGCCTGCATGTTTAGGATATATCAGCATCTTCCATTCGAGCTCCTCGTAATAACGCCATTCCATTATCTGACCGAATTCTGTACCCATAAATGTAAGCTTCTTACCCGGATGTGCTATCATGTATGTGAGATATGCCCTTAGAGTATCAAACTTAGCTTCTAATATGCCATGCATTTTATCAAGTACTGTTTTCTTCCCGTGTACTACTTCATCATGAGATAATGGCAATATGTAATTCTCACCAAAGCCATACATAATTGAAAAATTCATTTTATTATGACAGTACTTTCTATAAAGCGGGTCAACCTCAAGATACTCTAGAGTATCATGCATCCAGCCCATGTTCCACTTAAATGTAAAGCCCAGGCCACCTACGTAAGTGGGCCTTGTGACAAGTGGCCAGCTACTGGAATCCTCTGCTATCATCATTGGATTATCAAAGTCTCTATATATTGTTTCATTAAGTTTACGGAGAAAATTAATGCCATCAATGTTCTCTTCTCCGCCAAACTTATTACGTGGTCTTAGATGTTCCGGCTGTCCATATGCAAGATATAGAAGATTAACTACAGCATCAGCCCTTATACCGTCTATATGATACTCTCTAAAGAAATATGCAGCATTAGATATTAAGAAACTTTGAACTTCTCCTTTGGCCAAATCAAAATTTGCGGTGCCCCATAATTTATTTTCACGCATAAGCTCTGAGTTATATTCATACAGATAGCTACCATCAAAATTATATAACCCAAATTCGTCTTTGCAGAAGTGTACAGGGACCCAATCAACGATAACGCCAATATCAAAACTATGGAGATAATCTACGAAGTATTTAAAATCGTCCGGTGTGCCGTATCTGCTTGTAATGGAGTAATAACCTGTAGTCTGGTAGCCCCATGATCCATCAAACGGATGTTCAGACACAGGCATGACCTCTACGTGTGTGTAATGCATCTCAAGACAGTATGCAGCAAGCTGCTTTGCAATATCACGATAATTCAGAAACGGCTCCTCAGCCTTGCGCGCCTCTACCTGTTGCCAATCTTTTTCATAATCTATATCCTGTATATTACCGCGTCTCCATGAGCCAAGATGAAGTTCGTAAATGTTTATAGGAGAATGATGCCAGTCTATACGTGACCGTTTGTCTATCCACTTATGATCAGACCAAGGATATGGTGCATCAATATTGTATATTACAGAAGCCGTGCCGGGCCTTAGTTCGCTATAGAAGGCATATGGATCTGACTTGTATCTGACCCGCATGTCACAGCCTGTAATACAGTATTTGTATAAATCTCCCTGCTTCGCATTTTGTACGAAACCTTCCCAAAAGCCCTCTTCACTTCTGTAAAGAGGATCTTTGGCAGAGTTCCAGTTATTAAATGTGCCTACAACGCTAACACTATAGGCATTCGGAGCCCATAATCTGAAAAAAACACCGGTATTTTCACATATATTACCTTTATTTTCCATTTCAGATGGCAGATGACTACCAAAGAACTTGTAGCAGTCATCTGCATTACCGTTATAAAATTCAGATATTTTATTATCAGGCATCCGGTTTACATACATTATTCGTTAACATCCTTCTTTCTTGACTTATGTGCTTGCATCAACTGATCATAGGTAATACCATAAGTACGCGCTATATCAAGGGCAAAGCTCTTACCCTGCGGAGGCATCGGCCTGATGAGATATGTTCTCTTGGAACCTTGATACTTCATCTTACCCTCTGCAGTAAGCACTTCTATATCCTCGTCCTCGTTAACACCGGCAACCATGCTGACCAAATCACTAAGTGCAGGCTCTTTATTAAGCTCAGGAATATCCTCAGCTAATTCATGTATATGCGTAGCAAATACACATCTAACACCTACTGTACGCATATATTTCATAATTTCTTCTGCAATAAACAAGCATTCCTGGTGGCTTGTACTTGACAAAGACTCATTCATAAGAATCATACTGTATTTTGTGAGTCTAGGTAGTATTTCCTCAAATCTGACACATTCTTCACCAAGTCGGCTCTCTGATAGAGAGTTGGTCTCAAGCTCCGGGAAATGAGTAAGAATATTATCAACCGGACTCATCTCACCGCTGGATCCCGGAATAGGATATCCTGTCTGGAATAGCATTTGAGCAATACCAACAGCTCTTGTGTAGGTTGTCTTACCACCTTGGTTAGCACCGGTTAAGATAAAGATACGACCCATTTTATCAGACATCTCTGCATCATTCATAACAACGATAGAATCAAGATTCTCAATATCTGTATCACAGAGAATACGTAAGGCAAAGCCAGCATCGTATAGATCCTTGACAATAAACACACGATCGTCTGCCGGTCTCGGTAGTGGGAAACATACAGGCATACCGGCCTTTGTCAAAGCACGAGCAAAACGGCTGCCTCCAATATAAAAGTACACTTCAGGAAGGAGCTCAAATAAGAATCTTGTCTCTATCCATTCATAGCGGTTTAGCGTAAATGCGATATTCTTAAACGAATCACCAAGCACACTGTCAAGTTCACGCATAATAGCAACATCAAGTGAATTTGCCTTACTCTCTTTAAGTATCGAGAAGAAAGGACTGAGACCTGAGTATGTCTCTTCGTTAGAGCGCAGACCAAGGATAGATGTCATAACACCTTTACGTTTGAAGGACTTTTCGTTAACTGACAAGATAATAGCTTCTTCTGCTTTGAGTTCACTACTCAGGTTGATTCCTATAGTAACACTCTTCATGGACAAAAGCTTATCATAAAAATCCGGCAATACTTTTCTGAGTTCAGTAAAGCTATCACTGGCATATAGTTCGCGGATCATTTCCTGAAACTGAAGCATTCCTCTTGATTCAAACTGCTTGTCACCATACACAAACAGATCATACAAAACCTCAATACATTGTACGTAAATCCTCAACATATCAATACGCCAAGCAATTTGTCTCAAATTATCATCATGAGCAATATTTGCCTTTTCCATTTTACGTAAATTATTGATTGCCGGAAGTAATGTTGTATCAAAGCGTTCTTCTATTTCCGGATATTTCATAAAATCACGTAGGATCTCTTGTCTGTATTTGATTACTTCATAATCAATCACCATATCAACAAGTCTGTCCCGTATATATCCGCGTGATTCATTTCTGATATCCATACCTGACATAATCATATCTACATTGATATCTCTAGCCATTACATCAACATTAAAAGCTCTTCCTTCGCCGGTTTTTGCTTTTCTCTCGTATTCTTTTCCCACATTATAGTCAGGCCATACGAGACTGAATTCGTACTTCTGTTCCAAATTATTCGTCCTCCAAATTCTATTTCTTTAATAATTATATCACTGCAAGGCTGAATATTCAAGCATAATCAGTCTTGCAGACACCAAAAAGAAAAAAGTGTCCAGTATACTGAACACTAACAAAAAAGCATTTTCACAGGTTAATTATTCTTTACTTAAAATTTCAGTGATAAGTTCCTTAGACTCTTCTATATTCTCACTGGTACGACAGATCGCCGCAATCATAGTCTGTCGTTCCTCTTCATAGCCCCATATAAGTCCTGACTCTTCACTCTTGAATAATGTCTTATCAGTAATATATATACCATATACTCCACCGGCAAGTCTATCATCATCGCCTTTATTCTCATAAGTGTAATACTCAAGATTCTCCACTAGTGGAGCGGTATTCGGATCGGCTTTGAGTTCATCTATATAATCGTTCAGATTCAGGAACATAAAGTCATCTATGTATACATCCATATTCTCAACATCTATAAAAATAACATCAATAGCACCTGACATCACCTGACTGCGAAACTGCACAGCGCTGTTCTTTGCCTGTGTATCCATAACTGTCACATCCTCAATAACGGTAAAAAATGATGCTTCCAGTTCTTTGTCTGTACCTAGTGAATCTTCAATATTATCGCATACCTGAACAGTATTTAACGTATCAAAAGCTCCAACAAATTTGACTTTAAGGTCGTAATCATTTGTTACCACAACTTGGTATACAATAATAGCAACCATAATAGTCACAAGCACACTACCTAAAATAAGCATCTTATAGCTATCAATCTTTGCATCGATCTTATACCATACCTTTCTGATTTTATAAGGTATGATCGATGTGGGATTAGGGTCAGAATAATCACGAGTAACACCCATAATTCTATCATAAGCTTCACTTATTTCATTGTAGTAGGATAAATCTTCGTTAGTAGTACCATACTCATCTGTTTTGTATTTATAGCTTTTGATAAGCATGTCATACTTTTGTTTTACTTGCTCTTTATCACTATTTTCAGGTAATCCTAATATTTCATAATCGCTTTTGCTCATATAATCAATCTCTGTTTCGTAATATATTATCTTTGAAATTTTATTCTAATTATATCGACTTGTCAAATAATACCGGTTATAAAGATTTCTAAGCCGATCAATATCAGTATAACGCCACCCAATATAGAGGCTTTACCTGACAATTTTGTACCGAATTTCTTACCAAGGAATAGGCCTAACATACAGATAAAGAATGTGACCGCACCGATTATCGCACAACAAAATATTGTTTCCATAAGCTTGTATGATGTTATCTGAAATCCAATTGATAGCGCATCTATAGAGGTGGCAACACCCTGTATCATCAATGCCAGGAAGCCAATTACAGGTGCATCACAATCTCCGTCTTTATTCCTGATGCCATCAATCAGCATCTTGCCACCTATGAAGAGTAATAAACCCAGTGCTATCCATGGAATAAATCTCTCAAAGCTGGTGAAAAGTCTGGCAATAGAATTAACGCATATCCATCCAATCAACGGCATTGCAAACTGAAAGAATGTAAACACACCTGCAATAGCAGTCATTCTCCCCTTTTTCATGCAAGGCTCATGCAGTCCGTTTGCCAGTGACACTGAAAAAGCATCCATAGCAAGTCCTACACCAAAACCTACACTATTTACAAAAAACATTAAGTTCAGATCCATTTTCCCATACCAGTCCACCAGTCCAATTTGCCAAGTAATATATATATATTATTTCAAAAAAATATGCAAGAGTTTTTCATATATCTTACTCTTATACGGTTGGTATCTCATAGGTAAATCAATCCATGTTTTCTTATCAACAATAGATTTTTTATGTGAAAAGGCATCGAATCCATACTTTCCGTGGTAACATCCCATGCCGCTATCGCCAACGCCGCCAAAGCCCATAGACGTTGTTGCCAGATGGATAATCACATCATTGATACAACCGCCTCCATAAGATAATTCCTTTGTCACCCTATTAATATTTGCTTTATCCTTAGAAAAAATATAAAGAGCAAGAGGTTTGGGCTGTGATTTGAGTCTATCAATCACAGAATCAAAATCTTCAAATGTAATAATAGGCATAACAGGCCCGAAAATCTCTTCCTGCATTATTTTATCTTCGTATGTTACATTGTCCATAACGGTTGGTGCAATTTTATGCTTAGCCTTATCGGTCTGTCCTCCAAACACAACTTTATTACTATCGATTAATCCTGTTATTCTTGCGAAATGTTTTTCATTGACTATCTTACCGTAATCAGGATTTCCCAGCGGATTTTCACCATATTGAAGCTTTATTTGTTTTATTACCTCAGTTATAAATTGATTTTTTATACTTTCATGGCACAATATATAATCAGGTGCAACGCATGTTTGACCACAATTGAGATATTTGCCAAATACAATTCTCTTCGCTGCAAGTTCTACATTGCATTTTCTATCTACAATACAGGGACTCTTACCACCCAATTCTAAAACGACAGGAGTCAGGTTCTTTGCCATACGAGATAGCACTTCTATGCCGACAGCTTTGCTACCTGTGAAAAAAACAAAGTCAAATTTCTGATCTAAGAGAGCGTCATTTTCTTTTCTGCCACCTGTTACAATGGCAACATACTCCTCGTCAAAACATTCTGATATGATTTTTTCCAGTATTGCACTTGTGTTTGG
This sequence comes from Oscillospiraceae bacterium, assembly GCA_015069185.1. Lineage (GTDB taxonomy): Bacteria > Bacillota > Clostridia > UBA1212 > UBA1255 > SIG424. The sequence goes on along the minus strand of SVJB01000004.1, from coordinate 47,144 downwards.
TGAGTAAGCGCTGGGCTTAACGATTGCAGTATTACCTGCTGCAATTGCATCGGCCAGCGGTTCTATTGTCAGTAAGAAAGGATAATTCCATGGACTCATTATCAGCACATTCCCATAGGGCACAGGTTGTACAAAGCTATGGGAATGAAATTGGGCTATAGGAGTGGATACTCTCTTAGCTTTTGATAATTTTTTCACATGTTTAATAAGGTAACTTATTTCCGTAAGCGCCAGCCCCGACTCGCACATGAAGCTTTCGTAGCCACTCTTACCAAGATCAGATTTAAGAGCTTCATTTATTTCCGGCTCATACTTTCGTACTGTAGAATACAGTTTCTTAAGCTGCTGTAGTCTGAATCGAACAGGAATTGTTGTTCCGCTTTTGTAATATGTTCTTTGCTTTTCTAAAATGTTTTGAATCTGCTGCTGTGTCATACTGCCACCTCACTACCATAAGTCTCAATCCGCGTTTCTTAAGCTGTATTCTGCTATTTGGACAGAAAAAAATCTTATTTGTAATCTTTTAAGTTAGCTGCCATTACGACACGAGGAGTAGACATAAAGCTACCGGCAAGCATCTCACCACCTGCTAACATGTGAAACAACTTATCAAATGCGCCGTACCCCATTTTATAGGGTTCCTGATAAATAGTTGCATCAATATAACCGCTTTCTATATACGGATGAAGTTCAGGGAAAACGTCAGATGCAACGAAGGCAATTTGTTTGCCATTATCTATTGTTTCCAAATATTTACACAAAGGAAGAGAGTTAGCAGAGCTGGCATATATAGCAGCAATATCAGGATGATCCCTAAATGCCTTGGCCACTGCTTCTGTAGCAACTGCCGGATCATCTCTTGTATCATATATCTCTACAATCTCAAAATTATACTTCTTCGCTCCTTTGCAAAATGCTTCTATGAGCTGTTGATGTATCGGAGATACTTTATTACCTGTAAACATTACCGTCTTACGATTTGCGACACCGTGAAGAAGCATACTACATAACTGTGCTGCCATCTCACCAATAACATCATAATTACTAAGATATGAAAATGTACGATGACTTTTGATCAGGTCATGCTGTACTGTAACTACTTTGATGCCATTATCTATTAATTCATTAACCTTGTCTATAACCCAATCTTCGTATATACCGATGATTATCACACCATCATATTTTTGTACGAGAAAAGTATCTAAAACATGTAGTGCTTCCTCTTTTGTATTCTCGCCTCTTTGCAAATTATGTAAAACATAATCAATTTTATAGTCTTTTAAATCATTATATGCATCATTAACACCATCTATAATTTCAGAATAAAATATTTTAAGATAACTGAAGTTTAATACACCTATTTTAATATCATTCATTGAGAGTCTGGATGCCATTTTATTTGGCTGATATCCATACTTCTTTGCAGTAGCAAGAATCAACTCACGTTTTTCTTTACTAAGCTTAGAATTAGGATCAAAAGCTCTACTTATTGCTGCAATTGACACATTCAGTTCCGAAGCCAGATCATATATTGTTTTTCTTTTGTATGGCATAATTGCAAGGCTCTCTTTCGTTATTTTCCACTAAACTATAGCAAAAAACAGGCAAAAGGTCAATAAAAACAAGTTTATGACATTATAATTTTCACAGATAATACAGGCTCTGTTCCTCCGTTTAAAAACACGCGGTATACACCCGTAGAGCCGTTATCAAGGCCGCTTATGTGTCCAAATTGATCAACACAGGCGCCGGGACAAGTATCACTTATAAACTCATACGTAAACGCGTAGTTGTTATTTGCCAAATCTGTAACACAAGGAATTAATGTTGATGTATCTTCAGTGATTACAGCTTCTTCACCATCTCTATAGAAGTCAATTCCGTTAAACGCTCTCAGTACAATGTGAATGTCTTCTGGTTTTGTATCAGCAGTTAAGATATTCGCAAGATTCTTTGCCGCATCAGCGCCCATTTCGTTGTAGCCCTTTTGTAAATAATGCTGATCAGGATACGGCACGATTGACGCACTGGAAATATCAGGCGGCATAAGAGCATCAGTATCTGCTTCACTGCGGCCAACTATCTTTACAATACCTCTATCCTGTTCATAATAAATTTTATCAGATGAAAACCAATTGGTAACACTTTCATCACTGTACCAGTTTTCTGTTATATTTGTTATCATGCGTATCTCAGCTGTGTCATGACGAATTCCATCTATGGTTAATGCTTCCAGATTGCCCATGGCATACTGAGCTGCCCTCGGACCCGCAAAAACAATATTCAAAGGACGCATATAATTAGGTCTGCCGGACCATGAGCGTACTGCCAATATGCCAACAAAAGAAAAAGCTTTCTCGTCATTTTCATGAAGCTTCTTACATTCCCGGTTAAGAGTCTCATGCATATAGAGATATTTTCGAGAATATTCCAACGGACTAATGCCAAGCCTGCAATCAGTCTCCCCCTGAAGCCATAAATATCCTGTACGGGTAATTTCATATTTATCTTCATGTTTTTTAAGTTCTTCCAAAGCGGCATTGTACTTATTGATCGCTGCACCAAGACAGTCTGATGATGTTTGCCAGTTGTTAATAGATGTACCGCCAAGAGCAGCCTGAATCAACAAACACTTTTCACCGGTTTCTTTATAAAAGGTGTCGGCGAAGCTGCCAAATAAGCCTTTGACGCCTGTAACAGATAAACTGGTACTGTCCTCTAACGAATCCCAAAAAGCAGTTCCTTCTTGGGGTTTCACAGCAAGCGCCTGATTACCGGTAGAAATTACAGTTATATTGGACTGACCAATACATAAGAAAACTGCCACCTTGTCTTTATTACTCATAATTGTCTCACTTTCCTGCGTCCTGTCTGAGCATAGCCTCAAATGCAGCTTTGGTTTGCCTCAAAGAATCATGCCAACAGTTCTCATCAATGAAGGGATTACCGCCTTCCTTTTCTCTCCTAGCCAATTTTTCATACATTTTATTTGATGAAATGTGGTTACCAAGATGAATATCCACATATTCCTGATCTGCTCTGTTAAGAGATTTCATAAAATCATCTCTGAGAGAATGAGGCAAACCGTATTTGTCTAAAAATGGTATAGTGAGTGAATTAAGTCCTGCACCGCCAAACATAGCACATCTTTTAAGTCCTTGATCACCGTCTGCATAAAAGAAACAACTGGTGGCACCTTCGGAGTGTCCCGGGCAGCTCATAAATGTAAATTCAATACCCTCTATTGTTATAACATCACCGTCATACAGTAAAACGTCAGGAGTAAATGTCTCAAGGTACTTATACCCAAGTTCTGTGGCCCAAGTAAGATCACGAGCACCTGTTGCATAATCAAGATCTCCGGCACCCAAATATGTTTTAGGCTGATACAGTTCAATCAATGCACGGGTGGCACCTAAATGATCATAATGACCGTGAGAATGAATGATATGCTTGATATTATGAGGATCAAAGCCTAAGCTTCTTATATTCTCAAGCAGTAAATATAAAGTCTGCGGATAGCCTGAATCAATCAATATCAAACTACCATTTTCTGCCACGATCATATGAGTAGAACCGCTCTTTGCTCCTACAAAATACACATTTCCATATACTTGATGCGGTTTTATATATTCTTCCCACGGTTTAATCATAATAATGTCCTTTCTGTTTACAAAAACTCAAACAACTAAATTTTTAGGAGATCCTGCAAGATATGCTTCAAGATTATCAATTGCATACTGAACCAACCTCTGCCTGCATTCTAAAGCCGCCCAACTAATATGAGGAGTTATAAATAAATTGGGAGCTAAAAGTAGCGGGTTATCAGGCTTAGGCGGTTCAGTAGACAAAGCATCAAGTCCTGCAGCGTACACTTTTCCACTGCAGAGCGCCTCTGCCAAAGCTTCTTCATTAACTAGTCCTCCACGACTATTATTAATCAGAATAACTCCATCTCTCATCTTTGAGATTGTTTCACGATTAATTATTTCTTTTGTCTCATCAAAAAGTGGACAATGTAATGTAATTACGTGAGAATCTGACAGTAGCGTATCTAAATCTACATACTCCACACCGATTTTTTTCATATCATTATTTTCAAATTTATCATAAGCGATCACTTTCATGCCAAAAGAAAGTGCTGTCCGTGCAGTAAACTGCCCAATTCGTCCCAGGCCTATAATGCCCATAGTCTTATTTTCCAATTCAATATTTGGATAATCCCAGAAACACCAGTCCCCTTTATGCTCACCTTTTCTTCCTAAACGTACCTGTGTATCATTATATGCTACATGGTTTGTTATTTCCAGCAAGAGAGCTATAGCATGCTGCGCTATAGCTCCCGTTCCGTAGGAGGGCACATTAGATACGAGAATTCCATGTTCTTTTGCAGCTTCAACATCTACTGTGTTATATCCGGTAGCGATAACGGATATAAATTTTATAGATGGACAAGCCTCTATAACTTGTCTTGTAATAGGACTTTTATTAATAAAAATAACTTGAGCATCACCAATTGCTTCTATTAACTTTTCAGGAGGCGTTCTTGGATATATTGTAACATCACCAAGCTGAGATAATTTACTCCAATCTATTTCGCCGGGATTCTCTCTGGGATGATCTAAAACTACAATCTTCATTTTTAACCTCACATTTACTTTATTTCCATTACACGATTCATCATGTCGTTATATCCACGCATGAAGAAATTATTATCCGTGGCCACCCAAAGCACATTTGCACCCATACTGCGAAATAATTGTGCTTTATTTTCATCATCACAAAAAATGCCAACAGATTTACCGTATTTTTTCGCAATATCAAACACTTTTTTTATTGATTCGAGCATTATATCACTTACAATATTTCTTGGTGTTCCCACCATAGCAGACATATCATACGGACCTATGATAACGGCATCTATGTACTGACCATATTCTTCTAACATTGCCGGGAGATTTTCAATTCCTTTCGGTGACTCAATTTGAGGTAATAAAAATCTCGTATCAGCAAAATTTTTAAACTCCTCGCCGGGTCTAAACTGTCCATGGCCTCCCATTCCTTTCCTACCTACCGGCGGGAAGAGAAGTGCATCTATAGCTGTTCTAAGTTGTTCTAATGTTTCTGTACGAGGAATCATAATACCATCTGCTCCCATATCAATAAGTTTCGCAGCAAGATAATATTCACTATCCTGTACTCTTACAAAGCTCGGCAAGCCCATCAGACGACATATCTGAAGACTAGGAATAACATTCTGTGCATCAAAAACACCATGCTCCGCGTCAAATAGTATAAAATCCAGATCCGCGCGATTCATACGTTCCAAAACAAGAGTATTGTTTATCATAGCCATTGTGGTGCCTATTACGAGCTCACAATTTATAAATTTTTTCTTTAGAGTCTCGTATTTATTCATTTTCAACACCTCAACTTAACCTTGCATTAATAATTCCATTACATACATTTCAAGAGCTTCATAATCTCTCTCGTCAACACATTTTTTCTGATATTCGTAATCAAACTTTTCAACCTTTGCTTCTAACATTTTAGCAATCTTCAAACTGTTTTCTAAATGCTTATAGCTTCCTTCTTGTTTTTCAGTTCTCATAACCTTAACATCAAGTCCAATGTATTCTCCATTGTTACCAAATCCATTTTCCATAAGAACCTTAATTTGGTTGAAGGCTGTACGAAGATTTTCAACACCAAAACTTTTATCCTGATCAAATTTCATTCCGTTCTGGTCATTGAGGTGTACTCCCCACAGTTTTCCCATTGCTAAAGCAAAACCTATTTCACTTGCCGGGTCCAATCCTGCAAGCATAGCATGTGCTGATTCAAGAAGTCCTCCAACACGATTGGGATCAATAGTTGCTGCAGATATTGCCATTGCATGTCCCAATGTAGGACAAACACTTCTGTCTATAGGTTCGTTCGGCTTGGTTTCAATCATTACTTTTATATTTTTATCATAAGCAAGCATAGTGTTAATTGCATTAATCAATTTCTTTGTAGACTCTACCGGAGATTTACTCTCGTAGCATATTGTGCCTTCTCTGGCAAGCCACAGAACAATCTTATCACAACCAAGAGCATTTGCGATATCAATTGAACGAAGAGCTCTCCACATTGCAAACTCTCTATCTTCCTGGCTGTTAGATGTGAATCCACCATCTGTTGTGTGAGGATCCATCCAAAGTCTGGGCGCAACAAACTCTGCTTTGAGGTCATATTTATCAAGTAAAGCTTTAACTTTCTTTGCCTCTGCAACTATTTCCTCTTCTGTCATATTGTTCATATTCGGAACGGCGTCATCATCGTGAAACTGTATCGCATCAAAACCGATATCCTTAAATTTCTTTATTTTTTCTTCAAACGAAATAGTTTCTCTTGTAGCAGGGCCATACGCATCTGCTCCTTCATGTACATTCCATGGACCAACTGAAAATTTAAATCTACTCATTTTTATTCTCCTTTTTCATTTTTTTACTGTATTTTCTTTTTCAAATATTGTGCCACCGGTAAACTGATTGTTCATTTCTTTATTTATCAGATTGCCAGAAATAACCGTTTTTGAATCAACCGACATAATCTTTATTGTATCACCATTATTAGCAACAGATATTTGGTTGTCGGTTACAATCAATTCATCTGTTTGTTCAACAAAGATTCCTGCTGTTTCAATATTGTTCATCTTGTTGTTGTCTATAATCATGGTTCCTACACTGGATTGTATGAATACTCCATATTTACTGTCGTGAAATTTATTATTACTAATGTGCACTCTTGTACTGGGCTTGCTGTTTACTTCTTCATAAACACCTGCTACAGCAGCTTGTATATCATTAGAGCAAATATACAATCCATCAACTAGTAATCCTTGTGGATTGAGTACAATTGCACTACCTCCACTTGCTTTCATAATGTTATTAGAAATATCACAATGAAATATCGTCTCAACCATGATTTGCACTTCTCCACTATTTGTAAAGATATTTCCATTGATTTTGAGTCCTTCTACACGGTTATCATTTTCTACGCTATTAATCATAATGCCATTACCAACACCCATAAATGAACTGTCAATAATATAACTATTAATTGCGATACCCGAAGTCTCATAGCGATCGGGACGTTTAGAATGACAAACCGCGTATGCCATTTTGCTTTTGACATTGAAGCTACATTCTGTGATGCGACAGTTAGATCCTGTGAAAATAACAAGATCTTCATCATTTTCATCTGATTGAGTGAAAGAACATCTATATGCATTTAAATGCCATGCCTCGATGCAACTACCTATTCCCTGATGGTCAAAACTAATATCCTGCATACTAAAACCATTAGATAATGAAGAATTAATCATCTCGTTTAAAAGAGAATCGCTGCTAATAAGCTTTGTTTTGTCGCTACCTTCACCCAAAAGCAGAACTTGACTTACAGCGCTGAATTTAATATTCAATGTCTTTGTTATTAAATATGTTCCTTGAGGGAAATATACAGTCAAATTAGACTTCCGTGCCTTATCAAGAGCTTCTTGTATTACCTGCGTATCATCATGAATTCCATCTCCAACAGCACCCATTTCTTTTACATTCACACGTTTACTGCTACTTTCAAGAATGGTGTTTACCGGCATCTGATTAGCAGCAAAACATACTATACAGGTTGCAATGATTCCTATTATGGAGAGAGATAAAACAATAATCTTAACTACTTTATTCATTGCTCTACCTCCTTAACTGTAACAATATTTTCCATTTTAAAATCATCAAAAGAGCAATCTAAAGAAAGCTTGTTTATAATGTTGGATTGAATTATATTTTCACCTGAAAAGGCCCCTATATAAAACTCTTCTCCAAATCTATTGGAAACGATTGCATTATCCGTTGACGTTCTCATATAAAGACTGTAATCACAGCTTATTGAATTTCCATAAATAAATAACCCTTTTGCATTAGGATTTCGCACTAAAATGCCATATTGACTGAATACAATCAAATTTTCTGAAATTGTTACATGATTTACAGGAGCACTTGTATCGCTTTCAGGTATACAAATCCCGCACTTTTCATACGATTCATCTCCATAGTTGTATGCTGCAGCAATATAATTTTCTGAAATTGTTACATTGTCGATACCAATCCCCTGCGGGTCAAGTCTCACACAGAATAGAAATCCCTGATCAAGCATACTATTGGAAATAGTACAATTTTTCACAGATTTAATATCTACTTGCCCGTTGGAATAGTTAAGGAGAGTCACACGACTAAGCAAAATATCTTCCGGACAACCTGTAGAATCTTGGGAATCTATAAGAATTCCATTGACTTTACCGCCTATGTAAGTATCAATCAATTTATTATTTTTCGAAACAATCTCTGGAAGCTTTGTAAAATTAATCGTATATCTATTATCTCCGCTCAACATAAAAGATAACGATGTAAGTAGTGCATCACTACCACAAACCTTTAAGAGTGCATCACTAGTTTTAGAATTCGCCGTACATTCGAACTTACAGTTAAACAGCGTTGTTTTTTCTCCGCTAATACTAACTGCTGCTGATGTTTTCATATTGCTTTTGAAAATAAGATGTGCAAGGCTTACATTGGAGGAAGCAATAACAATTGCATCAGATTCAATTGTTGATGTAAGTATAATCTCAGAAAGAAAAGAACCACTTGGCTCACCCATTAATATCAAAGGAGCACTTTCAGTAGCAGAAAATGTAATAACTTCAGATACATTATATTTTCCTGCAGGGAAATATAAAATTCCGCCTCCGTTTTTCTGTACTGTTTCTATGCCCGTCTTAATAGCCTGTGTGCAGTCTTCTCCGGACACAGCACCAAAATCGCATATATTATATACATCTGTTTCATTTGATATATGGAGTTTTTTAATACGTGCTTTTTCCTCGTCTGACAAAAGATCATATGCTCCAGACAGTTCTTTACTCTTATCACCATATGTAGGGATATAATCCATATATTGGGGTTCTTCTCTACAGCTGACAAAAACAGTGCAAAAGGCAATTACCAACGTAAGCAGAAAAAGCATGTTCCTGCATTTTTTGTTTTTCATAATCTATCAAAATCCCTCTCCTATATTCTGCAATTTGTATTATTCTCTATCACAGGTGTATCAAGTGCTCCAAGGCTATATGAATTCACACAAGCTTCGCCCTCTACCATCCAAAAAGTATTAGCGTTAACAATAGATCCTCTGGAATCTGTAAGACAAATACCATCCTTTGCAACATCATTAAATGCATTATTTGCAACCAGAATTTGTCTGGTATTTTTTCCTGCAATAAGTCCGTAACCGGTATATGCAATCATGTTGTTTGAAACATTAATTGTTAATACAAAAACATCATTTTCAACAACTTTAATAGCCACTCCGTTTTTTCTGTTTTGTGCCGGTGAAATATAATTGCCAAGAATGTATGCTCCACATACGCCCATTCCCTCAGGATCAATAAGAAGGGTTGTATCAGAGCATTGATCTAACATGTTATTTGATATATCAATATGGAGAATTGTGCGTACAGTAATTTGCTCTTTACCTGTGTTTAAAAACATGTTACGACTAACTTTCAGTCCCTCCGGACGATTATTGGGTGCTGAATCCACTATTAGGCCCTTACCTTTTCCATGAATGCGACATTCAAAAATATTACTGTTGATATTGAGTTTCTTACCAACTGTAGTACATCTGATAGCATATGCGTCCGGTTCTGAATTACCAAAAGATGAATTAACTATATCTGTATACGAACCATTAAAACAAAGGATATCAGATTTATTACCCGCAACATTTGAAAAAGAACAATCATATACGCCATAGCCCATCTCCCGGTCTAAATAAAGACATCTTCCGCTACTTCCTTTATGAGCAAAGCCTAATTGAGATATTTCAAGTTTGCCGCAAGTAGCAGTTTGTGCAATATCACCATCTGTAAATTTAACGATTATAGATCTGGAATTACCTCTGCCTTCACCTACTATTGAGAAAGGACGATCACCATTTTCATTTTTTCCAAACAATAATGTTTCTGTTACCAAATATCTACCACAAGGTAAGAATGCTGTGCCTCCGTGCTGCTGAGCAGTATCAAAACATTTTTGCAATGCTTGTGTATCATCTTGTACGCCATCACCTACGGCTCCAAAATCCTTTACATTGAAATATACATCTGTCATTTGTTTCATTTTATTCTCCTTAATATCAATATTCTTCAATTGCAATAAAACGATGCTCTGTCGTGCTTCTGTATGCTGCATCGATTATTTTCTGTACATGAAGTGCATCAGAGGCCGGCACTTCAAGAGGTAAATTGTTTAACACAGAATCAGCAAAACTCTCTACTTCTCTTGTATACATATTTCCAAAATCACCGGGTAAAAACTCACCTTCCATATCCGCGTGATTTTGTGTAGCACTATACCCAACAACATTATCCAAGAATGCTGCATTTAATTTACCGCCATCATTCTGTCCTATAATTGTATCGCCCAGTAGTCTTCCTCTTGTACCAAACAATTCTAATCTCCATTTGGATACTTCATCAGGAATATTAAAATTGGTTTGTATAACACATTGCGCACCATTTTTCATTTTAAGTATTACGGTAGAACTATCTTCTACATCATAATCAAAACAAACTGTGTCATTAAAAGCACCAACCTCACATACCCGACTTCCGATTATATATTCCATCAGGTCAATGCAGTGAACACCCATATCCATCAAACATCCACCGCCGGATTTTGCCTTAACTTGTCTCCAATTACCTTCTTCTTTAGGACACCATAGTGTAAACTGTGAGTACCCGCTGACAACTTGACCAAGTTTTCCCTCTTGAACACTACGCTTCATATTCATAACATGGCTGCCAAAACGCATCATAAAACCGGCTGCAACCTTTACACCCTGTTTCTCACAGTAAGCAAGTAGCTTCTCACCCTCTGCAATATTCATAGCAACAGGCTTCTCCAGAAGAATGTGTTTTCCGTATGCAGCTGCCATCATTGCCTGCGGGGCATGGCATACTACAGGAGAAGCAATATATACTGCATCTATTTCAGGGTTGGCCAGTAGCTGGGCAGCATCTGTGTAGGCATATTTTGCATTATACTTTTCTCTTAACGCTTCTGCATGAAGGGGATTAATTTCCATTACTGCAGTAACCTCAACATTTGAAGCAAGCATCATACCGGGGATAGTCCTGCGGTCCGCAATACCACCTGCGCCTATTATTCCAAATCGCAATTTACTCATTTTTAGTCCTCTTTTTCTAAGTTATAAAACACAATTCTACATTTACGCTTTTCTGTAATGTGAAAAGGTATGCCTTCTATAAGCTGACTTCCTAATACGCTTTGCATAATGCCTTCGTCGATATCTTCAATTGTGTAATATCTACTTGGATCAATTCCTTCTGTCAATTCAAACACATATCTTTCCGCACAACTTTCTTCTCTTCTAAAAGCAAAGATCACACCATTTCCTGTATCATAGTCGTGAAAACGATATGCAAGCCAATCTTTAAGTGAAAAGTTGTATCCTGTAAGCGGATAGAAATCCTTGCACATATAAGGGCGAATACGAAAAGCGTCATTTAACATTTTACGATACCATGCCGCTTCCTCCTCTGATAGCTCCCACTCCGGTACAGGAACTCCTATTCCGGAGCAAATTGAACTTCTGAATTTATACGTATCCATACATAAAGCAGAATGAGCCATACAGGAACCTGCAGAATCACTATGCACCGGAAGCCAACTTGATAAGGCATACGTGTGTGCTTGTATACCTTCCGGCTTATAATCTTTTGCAGTAAAATAGTCACTTCTACACATTATAGGGATAGAACGTTTTCCCATAGCATAATCAAGACGTCTGCCGCCTCCTGCACAATTATCAATAATTAAATCAGGAAAAAGTTCAAGTAGTTCATCAAAGGTTTTATACAGACCATTCATATACTTTATTTCAGTCAGTCCTTTTCTGTCACAAGTATCACTGTAGTGCCAGAAGTCCGCAGGCCAAACATTATAGTCAATACGGAATATTTTCATATCACACGACTTAATCGTATCAATAACTTTGTTTTTGATCCACTGTCTAGCTGGCTCATAACCGAAATTTACAAGCAATCCATACCACATATTGACATAATTCTCCATAGGTATATATCCCCCACGCTTAAAAGTATGTCCTAAATAATATTCTCGATGTTCAGCTACATTTTTAGCAGTTGTACCGGCGCGTTCTAATTCAAACCATGCGGAAAATTCAAGATTTGCTTCTTTTGCTAAGTCAGCAAGTCCCTTAAGTCCATTAGGAAATAATTCAGGCAATGGCTCCCAATCTCCGGCATCCTGATGCCAATCTTCTCCATACCATCCGGCATCAATTGCATAACTTTCTCCCTTAAGATTATGCTTTTTTATATTTTCTATTTTTCTTTCGTGTTGTTCTTTTTTAAATCCGCCCCAAGCACGTAGACAAATCTTACCTTCTATTGGTTTATTATTAATTTTAGGAAGCATATTGTCATAGATCAAACGGCGGAAATCATTATGACTTCTATCAAAGGCTTTTTCAGCACCAATACAATCTTTTTCAATAAATTCATAACTGGTTTTATAACATGAATACTCCCAAGGCATTGCAAGCATTGTTGGCAGTATTATTTTCTCTTTTGGATGTAAACGGAAATATGCATCAGGAAAAGATATTTTGCTGAGTACAGTTCTTTCCGGACAATGAGGTTTGATTCTGATTTGAGCTTTCCATGTTCCGCTCCAACCGATTGCTAAAATAACTCCGGCACTACTACTTGTTTGTATATTAAAGTACGGCATGTATTCGGACGAACTGCGTCCATATATACACTCAAACTCACAAGTTTGTCCGGGATCTGGCCAAAACTGCATTTTAGTCATCATAAAGTCGTCTTTTCTAGCCTGAGAGCCTCTTGAATAAGCAAGCATCGGCCATTCCCAATTAGGAGCTTCAGGCTTTATATTAGGGTTTATACCAATGTCACAGTAATTAATTTCTGAAATAATATTAGAATCATAATTACCTATATTTTCAAGTTCAAGCCACCATTCAACAGCGCTATATTCCTCATATATTTTTACTTTTAATACAGCATCAAGGCATTCATCTATCTGAGCCATTTTGCTTTCATACAATTCATAGTTCTCGTTTTGCTCGCCTTCTTTTTTTATTAAGTCGCCAAACTCAGAAACTACATTTGTTCCGTTATAACAAAAAGAAAACGGTTTAGATTTTAGAAAGTTGTTTTCTAAAAATAACTTTAAATAATTTTTATTTATATTATTTATTTTTTTATATTCCATTTTCACAAAGTTTCCTTCCTGTATCTTGCTCTGGCAAGTTTGATATAACAAGGGTTACAGCATGGGCTATTTATAACCCTTGTTATAATTAAGTGATTATTTTTATTCAATAATTGTGTTATATAACAAGCAATTACCAAAACCAGTACTGTCAGCAACGTGTGTACCATCATAATTATTTACAGCTAATTTTATTTTTTGTGCACCCTTAAGTTCAATAACAACATATTCTATATCGAGATATAATAAAGGATCTGTAACATATACTTCTTCAAATCCTTCACCATAATCAAGATAAATCATACATACAATCCCTTTAGTGCCCTTTTCCTCCGGTCCAATGTCTGCAGCAAAATATTTATAGTCATAGCTACTAATATCAAAAATTATTTCTGAATCTACATCTTCTCTTGGATGTAAGCTTATTCCTTTTTCATATTCTTCCTCGCCTATAGTCATTGGTCCCTCTGTCTTACTATAGTTTACATTGATTCCAGGAACACGAGACGGTTTTTCTGTTTCGCTGTCAGCCCATGTAACTATCCAGTAAAGAGTCTTATCGGTTCCATAAAGATCCCCCAAATACAGTGCGTTCTCGTAATCGATAACTTCCTTTGGTGTAGGCTCCGGTGTAGCAGTCGGCACAGGTGTTGCTGTCGGTACAGGTGTTGCTGTAGCTACAGCAGTAGGCTGCGATGTTGGCTGAGTAGATGCCTTAGGATCTTGAGTATCATCTGTACAGCCAATTAATGAAAAGACACACATGATACATACCAATAACATAGCAATAAACTTAAATTTCTTCATTTTTTCTCTCCTTTTTTTTATTTATTTTCTTTATATATAACTGAATATGCCCATGTAGTTGAGTCAGAATTAATAACACCATTGCTGTTAACAACCAGTTTTATTTTTTCTGCTCCATTGATATCCAAATCAAATACGTGAACAATTTCTCCAGCTAATACTCCACTCTTTTCTAATAGTACATATTTGCCATCGCCGTAATCAACGTATACACTACATATAACTCCGTTGCCAAAATCTGTAAGTCCGGGAGAACCAACAATTGCATAAAATCTGTCACACCCGTATTTACTTATATCAAATTCAATCTCACTATCTGCAGTAGCCTGCGGGTGAAGTCCTATTCCCTTCTTGTATGTTATATCTGCAACAGATAATTTAGATGAGTTATAATTTGCATTTTTGCCGGGTCTACGTGGTGGATTTGCCATAGTCGAGTCTGCCATGTTGACCTTCCAAGACAAACATTCCTTGCTTCCTATTAAATCACTGAGATATACATTAGAGCCCTCAACCCATGAAAAATCAGGAGTTATAATATTAGGATCCGACACTGTTACCTTCACCGTAAGAACAGCTTCTTCACTGTTATTCAAAAATACTTTATATTCACCTGATGTATCATTTTGTAGCCCTATAATCTGTCCAAATTCATCTACATAAGCATCAGGGCAATCTCTACTGGTAAATTCATATGTCAATGAATAGTTTGTTGCACTTAAATTGGTAACACATGGAACTAATGTTGCTGTAGTGCGTGTTATTACCGCTTCATCTCCGTTTTTGTACGAAACTATACCGTTAAAATCTCTTAATACAACGTCATATTCAATATTTTCTGTCTGTGTTCCCTGTTTTATTTTCAAAATATTGGCAAGATTTTTACCGGCATCAGCGCCCATTTCATTATATCCTTTTTGTAGATAATGCTGATCCGGATACGTAGTGTTTGACGCGCTGGATATATCAGGTGGCATCAGTGCATCTAAGTCAGTCTCACGATCTGCTACCATCTTCACCACACCTGCATCTTGCTCATAGTATAGATTATCTTTAGTAAACCATGCGGCTACGCTCTCATCACTATACCAATTCTCTGTTATGTTTGTTATTAAATAAATATCAGAAGTATCATAATCTTTATTACCAACTTTTATTGAATTTGAATTTCCCATGGCATACTGTGCACTTCTTGGACCTGTGAAAACAATGTTGAGCGGTCTTTCATATTTAGGTCTGCCTGACCATGAACGTACACCGAGAATTCCCGTGAAAGAAAAAGCCTTTTCACTGTCTGTAATTATTTTTGTGCAATTATTATTGAGTTTGTCATGCATTCTGAAAAATGACTTGAAATATTGGTTAGCGGACATACCGTTTTTGCAATCTGTCTCACCTTGAAGCCAGATATATCCCGTACGTGTGATTTCATAATAATCTGTATAATACTTTAACTGGCTCACACAGTTATTATATGTATTGATTGCTTTGCCAAGATAGTCGGTATCTGTTTGCCATTGACCTATGGAAGTACCTCCCATAGCAGCCTGTATCATTAGGCATTTCTCGCCTGATGTCTTATAGAAAGTATCTGCAAAGGCTCCAAATAATCCCTTTACACCTGTACTACTCAAACTGGTACTATCTTCCATAGTATTCCAGTAGGCTGTACCCAAAGGGGGCTTGACAGCAAGTTCTTCATTACCGGTAGAGATCACAGTCATGTTAGATTGACCGATGCACAGGATTACAGCAAGCTTTGCTTTTTGTGTAGTAACGTTATATTCCTCACCGTCTATAGTTACTACAGTACTGCCTATGCCAACCACGTGGAGAGTATTGTCCGATGTAACTTCAATAATATTTTCATCCGCAGATAACACTTCTTTTGCATTTGCACATGAGTAGTAATCGTCATACTGCATCACTGATGGAACTCCGGACATAACTCCCTCATTTTGGGGATTATTATTCGATGTGCACGAAGTTAACAAGAAAACAACTCCAATCAATATTAAAATTAATATATGTTGCATTTTATCATAGATTTTATTCATTACTGATACCCCCCGATATTTTGAGACTAATAGGTATTACACTTGGTAATACCTATTAGCATTTTTAAATTTGGAGATTAATTATGACTGCTGCGCTTTTTTGTAAAGATAGCCATACAAGTTACAGAAGCTAAAACTAATACTGTAAGTGTAATCATTCCTGTAAAATTGTCGCCTGTTTCAGGAACAGTAGGATTCTCTGGTGTCTCAGGAACATCAGGATCCACTGGGTTCTCTGGTGTTTCAGGAACATCAGGATCCACTGGGGGCTCTGGTGTCTCAACTTTCTCATTATAAAGTTTTGCATCTGCATATGATGCACAGTCGTCACCGGAACCGTCACCACCTGTTAAAATCTGCAGAGCAAGCTTTTTAGCCCCTGTTATATCAACTTTAATATCAGCTGTTTCAAGGCCGCCAACAGTTCCCTCTGCCTTTATAACATCATCAACTAAAACTGCATATGCAACCTTTGTTTGGTTAGTAGTACCTTTGCTACCAAAATCTTTTCCGAAAACTGCTGAAAAAGTATTGCAATTTAAGGAACTAATGTCAAACACAATTTCTGTTACAGGCTTACCATCATCACTGGCATGAGCTGAAAGACCCTTAGCATATTCAGTGCCTCCTACAGAAATAGGAGTCTTATAATATGAACAAAGATCCATTGTCCAAGGCCAATTAGCATTTCTTATAACTGTAGACACAGGAGTCAAATCGCTAAGATAGCTAGACGAATTTGTTAACTTGGCATTTGCATATGATCCACAGTCGTCACCTGGACCATCACCACCTGTTAAAATCTGCAAAGCAATCTTTTTAGCGCCTGTTATATCAACTTTAATATCAGCTGTTTCAAGGCCGCCAACAGTTCCCTCTGCCTTTATAACATCATCAACTAAAACTGCATATGCAACCTTTGTTTGGTTAGTAGTACCTTTGCTACCGAAATCTTTTCCAAAAACAGCTGAAAAAGTATTGTAATTAAAGGAACTAATATCAAACACAATTTCCGTTGTAGGTTTGCCATCATCACTGGCATGTGCAGAAAGACCCTTTTCATATTCTGTGCCTCCTATAGAAATAGGAACCTTATAATTTGAACATAAATCCATAGTCCAAGGCCAGTTAGCATTTCTTATAACTGTAGATGTAGGGGTCAGATCACTGAGATACACACAGTCTTCTGCAGCATTTACAGGAAATGCTACCATTGTAAGTAATAAACATACAATAATACCGATAAGTAAAGCTTTTTTCATTTTTATTACCTCTTTCATAAAATTTTGCGCCATCATCATGTAAGCGCTTACATGGTTCAAAGTATAGTGATATATTTTTTATTTGTCAATATATTTATCGTAGATAAAAATAACCAATTAGGACCAATTATCCCGGTTTAATCTATGCTCTGTAGTATTTCAAAAATATGATTATTGACATCATAGAATATATTTTTATAATGATAACGAAACCGCTTACAAGATATGCGAAAAGGAGTTTTATATTATGAGATATCAATTTTTACGATTCCCCGATGGGAGAGAAAAGGCAGTAACAATGAGCTATGACGACGGCTGTCCACAGGATATTCGACTTGCACAAACTGTAAGTAAATATGGCATGAAATGTACATTTAACTTAAATAGTGACGAGCTGAGAAAGCAGCGTCTGACTAAAGAAATGATAGAAGAAAATTTTCTTTCTAAAGGCCATGAGATTGCAGTTCACGGTGCCCTGCATAAAGCAGAGGGCACTTTAAGACCTATTGTTGGTATTCGAGATGTGCTTGATTGCAGACTTGAATTAGAGGAAAGATATGGGATTATTATAAGAGGAATGGCGTATCCAGACTCAGGCATAAGACATTTTGCAAATAACAGCTCTTATGAGAAAGTTAAGAAATATTTAACTGAACTGGATATTGTATATGCCAGAACACTTGGTGGCGATAATGATGGCTTTGCCCTACCTAATGATTGGCACGCATGGATGCCGACTTGCCATCACAACAATCCGAATATTCATGAATATATTGATAAATTCCTTAAAATTGATATGAGCTCGCCTATGCACCCGGCTACACGTACACCTAAACTGTTTTATATTTGGGGACATAGCTATGAGTTTGACGGATTGGATAATTGGTCCTTATTGTACGATATATGCAGCACCCTCGGGCAGCACAGTGATATATGGTATGCTACAAATATTGAGATTTACAATTATGTTAATGCATACAACAGCCTCATATATAGCGCAAATAGCAAAATTATTTATAACCCTACTCTTTACAAAATTTGGTTTGATATTGATGGAAAGCTATACGTTATTGAATCCGGAGAAACATTAAGGATATGATGGTATGAGACTGAGAACTGAGATTCCTGTGTTCTCTTTAACTTTACACATTCAAAGATGGCTCCGGCTGCAGACAAAGCCATCTTTGAATGCCACATTAAAATTGACGCATAGCATATTGTATGGTTACGATATGTACTTCCTTCTTCTCATTCAATACGCGATATATTATAACATAATTTTTTACAAACAACTGACGATAATCACTATCGGCAAATATTCCGAGGCGCCTAATTATCCCTCTTTCAGGTAATTCTTCTAAGCTATATATTGCTTCCTCTAGAGAATCAATTATTTTATGTGCTATAGAGGGCTCTAGCAAATTACATGCTATATAATCATAAATCTTATCTAAATCCCGATATGCCTTAGCATAAATTTTGACAGTATATTTATCCAAAATATTTACTCCTCATTTTTGGTAAAACATCTCTGGCATCATACAACATACCGTCTTCATTGTATTCCTTTTCTGCCTCTTTAATTGCCGAGTCGACTTTCATGGTTTCAATTAACTCTTCATAAGCCTCTATACTCATAACAACAAGATCTCCGTATCCGTTTTTGGTAATGAATACCGGCTCTTTTTGGGCGTGGCATATATCTGAAATTTCAGTTGTGTTGCGTAAATCCGTAATAGGTCTTATTTGCGGCATACAAGCCAACTCCTTTCTGTACATTATTATGCCATAATTCTATACATTATGCAATTGTAATTATTAACATCAAATATTATATTACATCTTTTATACTGTTTGATTTTAATAATTGTGCCGCAAAACGCATCTCTGCCGGCGTGGCTCCATCAAGAAAATAATCATACATATTTAGAATTAAATCTGTAAGTTGATGGTCTGGACTTAGGTCTGAGACCTCACCCAAAATTCTCATAGCAGTTTCTCTTGTCTGAGTCTCTCCAACTTCACCTATATATCTGTAAACAGCACCTGCAGCACCCAATGCAGTATACACAGGGGTAATACCCTGCTCTATGGCTAACAGGGCAGCTCCAATCAATCTGTCGCAACGTCCCAACTTACGCATTGGATCTCCTCCAACTCGCATACAAGTGTCTTTGAGTTCCCGGTTGCGGAAACGACCCAGCAAATCAGTAACATGCATAAGCATATCTTCAAGTGAGGCGCCGTATTTTTTGGCCAAAGCAACTGCGCTGTCAATCATGGCATTCTGTACAATACACAGTACATCTGCATCACTAACAGCCTGCCAAATATATTTTCTGCCATTGAAGCCTCCTAAATATGCACAGATAGCGTGGCCCATGTTATGTATAAATAATTTTCGCTTAATGTAAAAATCAAATGGTGACACTGGAACAATATTTGTAATTTGTGGCACTTCCCCCTTAAATGCAGCTCTGTCTACAGGAAGGAAACCATATTGTTCTACACAGACACGCATAGGTTCTCCTGCCTTCATTTCTTCTGTTTGCACCGGTACCATTCGTCCAATCGATGCTTCCACAAGACCTATCGTTTTGTCAAACAGTTCTTTCTCTCCCTCATCAAGCTGCGCTTTGATCATGTCCTCTAAAACCTTATTTGCATCCATTAGATTTTCACAGATAATAATATTAAGCGGCTTTGCATTTCGAAGCCATCGCTTACGAAGACCTAACACAATATTTGGGACAATAAATTTTAAAATTCGGGCACCAACTGCTGTAGCCATAATGTCGCAGTCAGCAATAGATTCAGAAGCTGCCTCCGTGTCGTTCCCGTTTACTGCTGTAACATTTTCAATCCATACATCTTTGTTCCCTTCTGTAGAAACATACCGCACAGGATATCGTTTTTCTGTTTGTAACGTGTTTACCACAGCTTCTGATACATCTATAAAGGTTACACGATAGCCTGACTGACTAAGCAAGGCGCCGATAAATCCTCTGCCTATGTTTCCTCCACCGTACATAACTGCTTTCATATAGCTTTTCTCCTGTATTTCTTTATAAGTTTCTCAACCTCTGCTTTACTTAAAATTCCATCGGTTGAATTTTCTGCAAACAAACTGCTTGCAGCTACACCTGAAGCAAACTCCAACATTCTTGTATCATCATAGTTGTTATAAAACGCGTACAAGCTGCCTGCACAAAAAGCATCGCCGGCACCTACACTGCCTTTTATCTCTTCCTGCGGTATATCAAGAGACGGCACCACACGGAAATTTCCGGTAGCCACATCAAGACAGAAGCCTGCTTGTTTACAGTGTACAATAACTTTATCCTTCACTCCTTGCTCAGCGATATATTTCATTGTGCTGTGAATACTTTCTATGTTTAGTTTTCCATCTTCTTTATACGGAGGCAAGTCAGTTAACATACTGCTTTCCAGCTCATTCATGAATACATAATTGCAATATTTTAGTGCAGGAAGAATCTTCGTCTTATAATTTGCTGAACTGTCGCTCACTACATCAACAGATGTCTTGATGCCTCTTTTTTGAATCTCA
Source organism: Oscillospiraceae bacterium (assembly GCA_015069185.1). GTDB lineage: Bacteria > Bacillota > Clostridia > UBA1212 > UBA1255 > SIG424. The sequence goes on along the minus strand of SVJB01000004.1, from coordinate 26,071 downwards.
TTAAGAAACCGTGCCATTACAGTTCCATATTTTGGGTCTTCCTGGTCAAACGAATCTAAAAGTAATATATAACCTATATGAAGAATACTACAGTTGAGTCCTGCGATATCTACATCATCAGGACAAAACTCTGCATTTGCTCCCCTTGCGTGAAAAAATGTCCTCTCGCCGGAGGGTATGCTGATTACATCGCTGAAACTTGTAGGACTCTTTGAAGATACTACAACCTTACCGCAATCAATTCCATTGCGGCTGAGCTGAGACAATACAAAACGGCCATACTCATCATCGCCTATTTTACCTATAACAGAAATCGGGATACTACGATCTATCTTTGCAATATCAATTGCTGTGTTAGGCGCGCAGCCTCCTACAGCCATTTTAATATTACCTATATTAGAAAGCATACCTATCTGGGGATAACAGTCAATGCCCTTGACAATATCTGCCAGAATATTCCCGGCAATTGTTATACCGCTGTGCCTTCCGGTCATAAGATAATCCACTGTAACACCGAAAATAGCAGCCAATGCAGGAAATTGGGTAATTTCCGGAAACCCGTTACCGCTCTCCCACCTACTGACAGCTTTGTCACTTATGTTAAGTTTGGCAGCCAGCTCTACCTGAGTCAAACCGCACTTTTTTCTCAATCTAGCAATCGAAAGACCAATATCTTTTGCATCCATAAGCTCACCTCTTGAAATAATTATAGTTTTACCCATAAAAAATGTAAACCTATGCTTCCGAGATGTTTTTCGTAGATTTTTCCCGAACAAAGGAAAATAACTCTATTAAACGTGTATATTATGAGTGCGGTCGCCTATATATTGGCCTCCAAAAAACAGCTAAAAAACACTTTTTTTCACAGCTGTGCGTGACTCCAAAAGCAACCATAATATTTTCACCAATTTTGCACAATATACTTCCAAAGAGGTGTTTTTATGACAGCAGATGGTAAGCCGTTCTTTGCCGGCACGTATTTCGCCCCGGAGCCCGGTCGAGGAATGATTAGCTTCCCTGCGCTGCTTGAACTCATACATGAAAGTGGGACAGATAACACCGACCGCTTAATTGACCAAGCAAATCAACTATACAGCAGCTAAACATCAACACACAATCAAAGAGTGGCGGCTTTGAGTTTTTGAATTTTTCCGGTGAAAATTCAAAAACTAGTGATAAGGCAGTGTTGCTGTACAAAAAGATATTTGACAATATAAACGGAGGTTTTGGCTCTGCAGATATTCGACTGAAGCAGAAAGTTATCTCCTAGGACAGGGTATGTTTTTGTATGCCTTAGAAGAATATTTGAATACCGGCTCTTATGTATGCACAGAACATGGGTGCAGCAGAGCTTGCCATAGAGCTTGAATCACCGTAGAAGCCATCAGCCCGGAAGCTGTGCATATCCATACAGAAATTATTACGGACGGCCGTATTTTGGAAGAAAATCTTTAAAGAATAGGCTTCGCTGGCTTGATAAGCAGCTAAAAGCACAGGGATATCATAACCCTAACAAGGTTTTCCTAGGCATATGCGATGAAAAAAAGTGTATTTTTTTAGTTGTTTTTTTTATTGTTCAGCATGTTGAACATAAATTCATTTAAACTACTGTTTTCTAACGAATAATATGCTATGTTTTTGCACTTTATTACCATATTAAGTGCAAAATATGATAATTTCGTCATTCATCTCATCAAAACATGTTAATATACTGAACAATAAAATAAAATGCGAAAAAGCATGTCTTCGTTGACTGAATATAACTGATGATGATATACTCCTCATATCCGCGGATTTAATCTGCTTTATATGTCGAAGGTGATTTCTTTGAAAGCAAAACAACTAACTGTTCTTATTAAGCCAGCATCCGGATTATGTCAATTATCATGTCGTTACTGTTTCTACAGAGACTTGATACAATTTGGCGATGCGCCGCTTAAAATAATGAAGCCGGAGATTGTATCTGAGCTTATCTATAAGGTTGCAGACAGTCTGGATACAAATGGACATGTTATATTTGCATTTCAAGGCGGAGAGCCGCTACTGGCAGGAGTAGATTTTTACAAACAATTCTTTACCAAAGTGCGCCATGCCAAACTTCATGCTACATATTTATTCCAAACAAACGGAGTAGCTTTATGTACGCCGGCGGTCGGAGATGAATTTATACAGCTTTTCAAAGAAAATAATTGCCTGATAGGGCTATCGATTGACGGTGGTAAGAACCTGCATGATGCAAACCGAGTGACACCGGAGGGCGAAGGTACTTTTGACTGTGTGATGCAAGCTTATAAGAAGCTGGTATCTGCCGGAATTGAAGTAAATTTCCTGACAGTCCTGTCAGAAGCAGTATTATCCCATCCAGAGCAATTATATGATTTTTATAAAAGTAGTGGTATTAAATACGTGCAATTAATCCCCTGTTTGCCGCCAATTCAGGAAAAAACAAATCCAATAAGAGATTTACTTGCACCCTTTTGGATAAAGTTCCACGATATGTGGAGAAGAGATTTTGTAAATAATATACCTCCATTCGAAGTGCGGGAATTTACTGCAATTTATAGAGGCCTTGCCGGAATACCTGTGGATACCTGTATATTTCCCGGCAAATGTAGCCCCCAGCTTATTGTAGAGGCAGATGGTAGTCTGTATCCTTGTGATTTTTACGTATTACCTCAATACTGCACTGGCTCTATACTAACTGATACACTTGAGGACACTTTGCATTCCGAGGGCATGATGCGATTTGCCAAAGACAATCCCCCGCTTCCTGTTCAGTGTCTGAATTGCACATACATGAGAATTTGCAAAGGCGGCTGCAGACGAATGCGTAGTAGTTGGTACCCGGAACTAGGCAATTGCCCTATGAAGTTATTTTTAGACCATATTGTGAGAAGATAATTATAGCTAGCACAGGAATTGTGCTACATTTTGATACGCAAATACAATAAAACACCCCTGCAAATCTAATATGGCTACCTCTTACCACATCAGATAAAGCAAGGGTGTTTATAACGTATTATCTGTTATTTATTAACAGTTTTCTTTTTTATAACGAACTACAGTTATTGTACCTGCAGCTACCATTGCAAGTATTATAGCAATGGCAAAGAAAGAACTGTGATCACCTGTATCAGGATTTACACTAGGAGCCTGGGTCGGTGCCTGAGTTGGAGCCTGGGTCGGTGCCTGAGTTGGTGCCTGAGTCGGTGCTTGAGTTGGAGCCTGAGTTGGTGCTTGAGTTGGAGCCTGAGTTGGAGCCTGAGTTGGTTCCTCAACCGGTGCTTTTGCATTAAATGTAATCTGAGATACTGCAACAGCATTTGTTGCTCCCATATAGGCCAAATAAACAGGACCACTATAATCTGAATCAAATGTCAATGTTATAGTCTCAGCTGTGCGGAAGTCATCTTTTGCGCCAACCTGTTTATTTTCACCAAGAGACCAATAAACTATTTTGTTAACACCATCTTGCTCAACTTGTTTTGCATCAGTCGTATCCAACGCGCCTGTAGTAGTGATGGCAAAGTTAACACTGCCCGGAGCTAATGTTCTTGCCTTGCCGCAAGCAGCATCCCACCATGTAATAGTTACGCTATCATATTTACTTAAGTCTACAGTACCAAGGCTAGCAGACATACCGCCACTATTTCTAAAATAAATAAATGAATCTATTGTTGGGAAGCAACGTTTAGTACTCTCGCCTGCAGTGAGAATACCCAAATTACCGTTACCGTGCTTAACTACATTAGCCGCATTAATCTTAAGATCGTCTGCATACACTTTTATATCATCATAACAAACATTAGTTACATTACGATTACCGAAAGCAACGCGTCCATGTACTGCAACTAGAGCGTTTGTAACAGACAACACATTTTCACCGCTAGCATCTAATACTGCAACATTGCTGTAATATTCAGCATGTATAGGGTTATCAGTACTTGCAGATGCTGTCTCAAAATTATCGTCTGTATATTTTGTAATATCACTATAAGTTACAGATGCTTTCAGCACGCCATCAATATAATAATCTATCTTGCCTGCACCATTGTCATAGCATGTGTATGTATGTAACTCCTTGGTAAGAGTACCCTCTCCCTCAGGATATACAGATAACAGCACCGCCTGTGTGTTCACATGATTCTTCTTTTCTGCATCGTAACTCTTTACAGAAATCTGAATCTGATAATCGTTATATGCACGAATCGAAATACCGCTACCGCCTACACCGGATCCTGCACCGGAACCATCTGACTCGTACCAATTCATAGTAGTACCATTTCTCTTGAGTATCTGAGCACCTCTGACAAACAGATAGCTATGAGCCTTCTCGGCAGCCTTTGCGCGGTATGAAACAGCATATGCTTCAGATGGTCCAAAGAACATATTTTTAAGTTCAATAGACGAGTATTTATTAAGAAGCAAATAGTTGCTGTCTGCACCTGCACTAATAGCAGCAGTACCGCCACCTGCTAATGTAACAGCCCAATTCTTGGCAAAATCAGTGTCACTAGCTGCACTGTCTGCCGCGTCATTATCAAAGTTATATTCTGTAACAACGTTCATTCCGTCAAGAATATTCGTGCTGCTATCTTGTTCATTGGCAAATGCGTACATTACCCCTGACAAGCTTAAAGCAAGTACTAAGCAAATGATCTTTGTGAAAATACATTTACTGATTTTCATTTTAATTACCTCCATTATTTATTTTCAACTTTTCTTTTACGAATTAAAATTATTACGATGATAATAATAACTACTACTGCAGCTGCAATAATACAGATAGGCACAAGTATGTTGGATTCTGTATCTTTTGCATTATCAGGCGCCTCAGTAGCTTCTTTTGTGGATTCCGGAGTTGCATTTGGCGTTACTTCCGGAGTTGTAACAGGCGAAGCTTCCAAAGTATTTTCCGGCGTGGCTTCAGGAGTTACAATTACATACGGAGCCATTGATATATTCAGATTATCAATCAAATTTGTTGTTCCGCTACTCTTACGCAGAGAAAAAGCAATTACACCTTCTTGAGACAAACGAGTATTCTCAACAGTGCCAAGAATCTCTCCGTATGCATCCTTAACAACAACCTGTTTATAGAATGAATACTCTGTATCGTCGTATTCATCGTCATATAATGTGAGTTCATTATATTCAACAATAGCAAACAAGTCATCGTTCAAATAGTATTTAATACAGCCTTCTCCGTTATCATAAATCTTATATGAATTAACGCCATTTGCAATATCAGCATTTACCGGAACATTAATTACACGTGATGCAATATTAATGCCGTCTGCTTCGTATGTTTTCACAACTAATGCAAGCGTACTATCGCTGTTACCTTTAGTCAGAGCAATACCGCTGGCACCGGTTGTAGATACAGCACCGGATGCAGCTCCACCATTTTCTTTGTACCAGTCTTTTTCATACCATCCGATTACAGCCTCTTTCCAAGCAGGGTTAGCACGTACCACTGGCTCAGTGCCCCTAACGAAAAAGCAAAATTGTGCAGAACCAATTTGTGCATCAAAAGAAAATACATATGCCTGGCTCTCCATTACATCAAAAGATTGAGCTTGGAAATAATTAGTGTCATCAACCTTACCTATTTTAGTACCATCATCCTTTTCACAGATATAAAAATACTGTCCTCTATCTACTTTCCAGTACTTATTGAATTCGCTTAATTGTGTACCATCAGACTCTGGTTCTTCATCTTCAAAATCAACTGAACTAACAAGCTCTAATCCTGATATATCCTGCCACTTCTCTACAGGCGGTTTCTCTACTTGATTTGCCATATTGAACACCATTTTAGAAACAACAATGCTATCAAGTACAGGAGAACCATTGTTATCACGAATAATAGGACCATACGCCAGATATACGTCTCCTACGTATGTAGAATTGATGGGAATCCTTACGATCTGTTCACCTGACGCCCAACGACCGGGAGGAGAACTCAAATTCTTCTTGCTTAAAATATTAACAGTGTCAATAGGTGTGATTCCTGTGTTCTTATTTCCCTCGGCAACAGGACCATTTGACGTAAGCGCCAGGTACGCTTTGCCGCTTTCATTGCTAAACACAGCGCTGGCACTGGAGCCAACGTTCAAAACCACTTCACTATATTGGCTAAGATCCATATGTCCAAGATATATATATCCGCATCCTCCGGCAAACTGAAGGACATACGCTCCCTCAGGATACAGGGCCTCCGGATAACCATCGCGCACTGTAACACTGCCTGACTCGCCATTCAGACTACCTAAATCTACCTCGTAGCTAGTCTCGGCGCCAAGTACACTCTCCGGTAATACTACCAAAGACATCATCAGCACAAGTGCGATACATAATCCTATGTATTTGCTTAATTTATAACCTTTCATTTTATACCTCCTCCTTATAACGTTCATCAATATATGTAACTAATTCCTGTACATAGTTAGTCATAATTGCAGTATCTTTTCCCTGTGAAAATTCGTCGAATACTGCAAGTCTGTGTGTTGGACTAATTAATTCTCTCTCAAGAGATCCTGCGTGCTTGCGTAAATAAAAATAAGGTCCGGTCTTGCCAAACTTTTCCAGCATTTCCTTCTGAAGAGTTATAACCATATCCTCCGGCATCTTATATGCAAAGGTAAATGCTTCGTAGCATCCTGTCTTGCAGATACAGTCATAAACCTGTGGCCATTCCTCTGCAGGATTCATTTTATCCATGATAAAGAAAGCTCTGCCGTCACAGACTTTGAGTACTTCCTCTAATGTAGGTACAATATATTCGGTAATCGCCGTCTGTCTGAATTTGCGTCCAGCTTTAAGTCTTAATTGAGACAGCTGCTCGTATGTCCAGTCAGCAAGATAATCTGACTCCGGCAAACCGTTTTTACCCTTCTTGAATTCCCAATCAGTGCTCTGATGTAGAGTATCATAATGCATCAGTACAATTTTCTTGTCCTTTGTATAACGGAAATCCAGTTCCATAATGTCTGCACCCATACAAATGGAACTTATAATGGCTTCTATAGAATTTTCAGGATAATAGTCGCCGCCTCCACGATGGGCCCAGCACATAGGACGGTTAGCCTTAGGAAAAGAAGCTTTCTTTTCTTCATAGTTAAGAAGCCACTCAGGCGGAGTCCAGATATGTTTCCATACAGGAATAAAGCAATCCGCACATTGCACATACTCTTCTCTGGATGGAAATACCACCTTCTCACATAATTGTTCAGGTGTAAAAATATCATCACTTAATACACATTTGTTAATATATGAAAGTGCAAGATATAACATCTCACCGTTATAGGCGTCTACATAAATTGTGTTATCTTTATATGAAATAATATAGCCTTTCTGTGTCGGAGAAATCTCGCTGCTCTCCGATGACAAAATCACATCAACAGGCAGCTTAGATATCAACTCAGCACATAACTCACTATACTCTTTGGGATTAAAATTATAAATACAAAGCTTATTCCAATTACGAATCAAATAAATCCCTCCTAATATAAAATATTTTATATTTAGAGGGATTTATTGTCCAATTCTGTTTTTTTTGTTTTGATATTACAATAATTTATATTTCTTCGTATATACTCTTTAGTTCTCCAAATATTCCCGGATACGCAAAGCCTGGTCTGCAGATAAAATGTATAGGTCTATCCATGTTCAATCCTTCAAGAGGAAGAGCAACCAGCCTACCCTCCTTGATTTCCTGCATACACGCTACCTCTTGCAATATAGTAATACCCATATTGCCCTCAACAAGCTGTTTAATCATTTTCATGCTGTTAGTCTCGACAACTACATTCAAATCCTCTGTTGTAAATGATTGCTTCTGAAACTCTTCATCCAGTATTCTCATTGCGAAGTTTTCCTTGTAGCACAGAATCATCTTTTCTTTCTTAAGCTGCTCAAGTGTTACAGAAGTTGCCTTTGCCAATGGATGCTCAGCAGATACAACCACACGACTCTTATCTATGCACAGAGGATATGTAGGAAATCCATCCGGTGCCGGGTAATTGATGAGCACCCAGTCAAGCTCGTAGTCCATTAACTTTTTTATAAGCGTTTTTCTGGAGTCGCAAGAAATATCCAGCGTCAGTCCCGGGTGTCGTTTGCAATAAGTTGTCATTATGTTTGATAGGATATACTCTGCCAGCGTAAAAGTAACGCCGATTGAGAAATGATACGGCTCTTGTCTCACTGCTCTCATAGCTGATAAGAAAGAATTTTCCATAACACGTGACTTCTCCGCATATTCAGCAAGGAGAGCACCTGCCTGAGTAAGCTGCAAAGTCTTACCATTCTTCTCGAAAATCTGGATTCCGTATTCATTTTCCAGCTGTTTGATATGATGACTTACAGCCGGCTGTGTCAAAGTCAAATCTTGAGCTGAATGTGTGAAATTCTTCGTTTGGACAACACTTAGTAATGTTTTTAATCGAATATCTAACATCTCTTGCCTCCTAAATCTTGCGATTTTCTTCCAAATGTTTCCTTGCTGCCCAACCTCTGCCAATAACACAGAAAGGATCGCCCTCACGACATAATATTTCCAATAACTGTTTGCGTAGGAAAGCCACAGAATCTCTACACTCAGGATCATTTATGCGGTTATCTACCTCCCACGGATCTACCGTCAAATCATACAGCTCATCTGTATCTGTAGGATTCCAGATATATTTCCACCGATCTGTTTTGATACATCTTTGTGTGAAGAGTCCAAACTGAGCACCATTCAATGTAGAAACTGCTTCATTTCTTGCAGATCTGCCGCCAGACAACACACCTGTAAAGCTAATACCATGAAGTCCCCTGCCACTAGGCCTGATACCATGGAGCTCCATAAGTGTAGGACCCAGATCCAGATTATGCATGGTATATTCACGTGTGCGACCTACCCGGTGTTCACACAAGCCTTGCGCTGGTTTGATAATCAGCGGTACATGAATAACATCCTCATAAAGTACATAATGTTTATCAAACATCTTATGATTGCCACACATATCACCGTGATCCGCGGTGAAAATAATCGTAGTGTTTTCATATTTTCCCTGGTCTTTGAGTGTATCTATAATCTTACCAATATGATAGTCAAGCTCTGTAATCTGAGCATAATACTTCCTGACAATGGGCTCCCAATCATCCCAAGTACGGCTTTCATTATTCCAATTTCGTACCTGCTGACGCTGGATATACGGCTTATCCGCCAGAGTATCATCAAACCCTCCCCATTTTACAGACTTATCATACATTTCATAAAACTTCTGATGAGGGTGATACGGTGGATGAGGACTGGTAAAGCATACAGTCATAAAAAACGGCGCTTCCTGCAAGCTTGCCCCCCTGAGTTCTTCTATAACGCATGCAGCTGTATGTCCTGCAGGCGTGTCTGTTAGTTCGCCGTTTTCCGTCCAACCTTCCCATATATTTATTCCTTTAGGTGGAGCAATATCCTTAGATGCACACAGCTTCGCATACTCTGTAGAGGTATTTCTGTGACGACTATACCCGTATTCTGTCGAATCATGTGTAGGGCTTAGTTCTGACCGTCCCACATGTATAGTGTTGTAGCCTGCAGCCTGAAAATCTCTCATAAAAGAGTATTCATCTACCGGCAATCCTCCGATTGGCATCGTGATATCATAATTCCAATAAGCACCAAAGCTTTCGCTTCTCTTACAAGCATAGAAACTTTGTCGCGCCGGACAGCATGTAGGAATAGATGTATAAGCATTCTCAAAAAATGTACCTTTCTCTGCCAGCTCATCTATATTAGGTGTTATAACCGGTGCCCTACCTGCAAAGCCCTGACAGTCATAACGAAATTCGTCTGCTACAATAAGCAGTATGTTATTATTTGTATCCATTTTTACCCCTCTGTATATTGTTTACTAATCCACTGCACACATTCAAACGGATGGTCAGTAAGGAAATTGTTACCTTTATTATTGTATTTTGTGAAAAATTGTTCTAATTTTGTTCCCGGAACAAGAGTAAGATCCTCTTCTAAGTTGCCAACGTGCCAGCGTGCATAATAGTTCATTGAAACAGGAAGTCCATCTGCCCTCATCTGCTGATAGTATGAAGTAAGGCTTACCTCTTTATCCTTAAAGCTCTTGCCAAACAGATAGTTTTGAGTAGTACCTGTTGCTTTGAGCACGGCGTAAACCTCGTCCCAATATCTGACACAATCAAGCTTATCAATGTTAACGAATATACGGTCTTTACATACAGTCATTACTTCATCTAACGCAGGAATCTTATAAGACGTGACAACTCCTTCTGCTGACGTATATTGACCGTAATTGAAACGCAAATTCAGTTGCTGCAGCTCTTCATATGTCCATGCAATGACCTTATTACTTTTGGGTAGACCGTTCTTACCTTTCTTTAGAGCCCAGTCAGTGCACACATCCAGATCGCCGTGAAGTAACACAAGCCTGCCGTCACTTGTCATCTCTACGTCAATCTCAATAATATCACAACCCATTTTAATAGAGCTTATAATTGCTTCTATAGAGTTTTCAGGATAAAACTGTATGCCGCCTCTATGAGCCACACACATCATGCGGCCGGACACTGTATACGAACTTGTCTTTTCTGTAAAATCAAGCATCCATTCAGGTGGAGTCCATTGATATTGCCACACAGGTTCAAATAAGCTTATGTCTTGTATATAAGCGCTTCTATCTATACCAACTTGTGATATGTTTAATTTTTGTATGTTTTCTACGGTAATATTGCTGGCACTACCTGCAAAATACTCATTTATCAAACGTGATGTTGCCAGATAAACCAGATCAGCATCGGCGCCTTGAATGTTAACCGTATTATCCTTATAATTTACACTATATCCGCCGTCAACAGATGAAACACCAACGAATATAACCAAAGCATTTTCTTGTGGTTGGTATCTTGATACCGTATTTTTCTTTACATTTTGGAATTGTGTCAGGAAGAACAGCTCCATCTCGTCTACTGCCATCTTAACATACTTTTGGGCGTTATCCGGGTAAACAAGTATGTATTCATCATATTGCTTTATATCCGGCCTGCTTGTAGTGTCCGGATTATTAGATTCAGTACCACATGCCACCTGTGAAAACATCAAAACTATCACAAGAATCATAATAATTCTCTTTATCTTCACATCCAACCGCTCCTAACGTTAATTTCATTCATCAGCAATTATATTGATTATTCTGGTAAAGTGTCAAATTACAAATTTTTAGACTAACCATAAATTTATATATCAGTCATGTCTGGTGCCATCTGTGAAACATTCGCAAAAACGTCCCGCGAATGCCGGTTCTTCTCCATGTGCATATAGATGCGACACATCACCAAAGCCTGTACATCGGAAAGCAGCTATACCTCTGCGTCTTTCTTCTGTGTATAAGGTAGATACTGATGTTGGCAGCAAGCAAGTATTCTGCCAGATTGAGTAAGGAGAACAATTAATCAAATGTGATATGAGCACAGTTGCCAATCCAAAATGACATACGAATACAAGTGTGTCATGATTAGGCGTGATCGCATGATAATTAAGACCACTCCTTACATATCCATGTTTTGCCAGGACTTTATCAAACTCATCACATACGCGCTTATACTCATCAGGTACATCAGATTCTTTTATAAAATCCACATTAACCCACTCTGTATTTGAATATATCTCAGGATATTTTTCCAGACATTCCGGTAAAATATCCCAGCAATAATCCGCTCTGTCACGATAAGGGAGCTTGATTCTGGGCTTTAAGAACTCTTGCAACCATTCACAATATTCTGCCGTCGTATTTGTTTTCTCTAATGTTGGCTGAGCAGTAAGACGAGCACGTCCCATTGTAGAGCAGTAGAGTGCTGTAATATTTTCTTTGCACAATTTTTCAGAAAGAAACTCTGCTTCTTTCTTTCCTTTTTCTGTTAATCCATCTATAGAATAATCGGGATCCCCGTGGCGTACTATAAGAATTTTCACAAAACTTGTCTCCTTTCGGATAATTACCTTACGGAGCATATCACGATTTGCTTTATTTTACAAGTCGCTCATTGTCAGCATTATTTATTCGCTCAGCAGAGCAGACCATGTGGCTTTTCCTACTGATCCATCTACCACCAGACCTTTGTTCTGTTGAAAATTACGCAAAGCATAATCTGTATTTCCACCAAAACTACCGTCCAGTTCTAAAATTTGGTTGTTTTTTCCTTTATAGCCTAATGATATAAGAAGTCTTTGAAGTGTTATGATTGAGCCAATATTTTTCATACCCTTTTTCAGAACCGGCATATCGATTTTTATCATTTTAACGGTTTGGGCGTCATCCTGCGTGGATGCTTGCTTTGTGATGAGTGGATGATATCCCCATGTTTTCCACGGTCGAACTGATATTTTATGCATTTCTACACCATATTTATGTCCTCTTGCCTCAATAACGAATCCATCACCTATATACACTCCGACGTGGCCGTTATAAAAAACACAAACGCCGGGATCATCCGGTATTGTACTGATATCTCCTTTTTCTATACATGCCTTCTGTAGCCCATTTGCACTATAATCATATTCTTTTTTATAAACAGGTATACTAACCGGAGTATCACTCATCAGATACCCATCTATCAGACCACTGCAATCATGAACACGCTGTCCAAACTGTTGTGAAAAATCTGTTGCTTTATAATAATTAGGATATTGTTTTTTCTTTGCCTCGTATAATTCCTCTGTTCCTATCTGGCCATACGTCCCATACCAATATGGTTTACCTAGCTGCGCCAGCGCATACTCAACCAGACCTCTAGTCGTCTTATTCATTAAATTATCATCCCTTTCTATTATATTCTATGTACAACAACTTCAAAAGGATAATATTATCAATTTTTCACATAATATATAACAAATAATTCATTTGGAGGAATTGTTATGTTTGAACTCACACGCAGGAACAACAGCAGTCACATTAATAGTTATAACCCTTTTCGTGAAATGGAGGAGCTTGAGAGAACTTTCTTTGGTCGACCGTTTATGAATTATATAGGATCTTCTGATCTATATGCTTTCAGAACTGATATTACAGATGAAGGTGATCATTATTTGCTTGAAGCGGATCTTCCAGGTCTTGACAAGAAAGATATCCATCTGGAACTTAAAGATGGAATACTGACAATACAGGCTATTCGTCATTCAAAATCAGAAGAAAAAGATAAAAATGATAAATTAGTCAGAATAGAGCGATCTTATGGCTCCTTTTCAAGACAGTTTGACATGACTGGAGTTGACACTGACAGAATTAAAGCGAAATACGATAATGGCGTTCTTAAGCTTGATCTACCTAAAAAAGACGAAGTAGTACCGACAGCAAAGCAGTTAGAGATTGAATAAAAGTCTACAACTTATTTAAATAATTTTTATCAAAAAACGAGGAGAATATTTTCTCCTCGTTTTAATTTTTTATATTGCCTAATCGGAAAATTATACTCTTGCCTTCTTTTTAACAAGAACACATGAAATTATAGCAACAGCTGAAATAGCGACAAAAACAAGAGCAACTATGCCAAAATCACCTGTTTCACTGTGATCCGGATCAGCAGGCTTCTCTGTAGGATCAGCAGGTTTCTCTGTGGGATCAGCAGGCTTCTCTGTAGGATCAGCAGGTTTCTCTGTGGGATCAGCAGGTTTCTCTGTAGGATCAGCAGGCTTCTCTGTGGGATCTGCAGGCTTCTCTGTCGGAGCAGATGGAATTTCATAGGCACCGATTGAAATGTTATCAAACTGCATTTTTGCACCTCTTGTAAAGAGAACAAGTACACTATCTTTGTAAATGATGGAAGAATCTGACTGAGCAATAACATTACCGCCAGCATCTTTGATTACTGCAGTCTTATAATATTCGCCTTCTAAGTAAAGCTCTTCCTCATAAGAACCCAGATTTGAATATTCTACCTGAGCTACTAAAGCATCATCAAACTTAACTTTTACTAAACCTGCATTATCATCTTCGAATGTAACAGAAATAAATTCCGCTTTAAGATCTTTCTCAACAGGAATATTGTATACAATATTATTAATAGATCTACGGCGTGACAAATCGTATGTTTTAACGAAAAGGGTAATATGATTCTTACCTGGAACAGTACGAAGACCGATGCCTGCTGCACCTACTAAACTTGCAGATACTTTACTGTTAACAACAGCGGAACCTGCTTCCATTGCAGAGTGGTCATTTTCTGTCCAAGGAAGTTTCCTATCACTTTCATTCAGACGAAGTACTTTTGTATTTGACTCAATAGAAGTTCTGATAAAACATCCTGCCCAACCCTTACCGTCAGTATCTCTGATATCCAGAGAAAATGTATATGGTTCTACCATTTCTTCATTATAATATGATGAATTGGTGTGGTATGACTCAACACAATTATTAGTATCATCTACGTTCTTAATTGTAACATATGCGCCTCCGGATTTAGCAACTGATGTTGTCCAATCTTCATCATCAGCAAACGAATCACCCGCGGAATACATATCAAAATTCATTTCATACGCAAATATTACAGTAGCAAGGCAAGCAACTGTCATAATAATCGTAAGTGTAAATATAGAAAATCTTTTCATTACTTTCCCTCCTAAAAATAAATTATATTGTTATTTTACTAAATATATTATGAAATAAAACTATTTATGTGGTATAATGGGTTTGCTTTTCAAAACAAAGTCAGTTAAATAAAATTATGAGGTATTATTAATGGGATTACTTGATTGTTATAACTTTGAAATATTAGATGTTTTAAAGACAGACAGGAAAAGCGACGAGGCCTATTGTGCTCCACGTTTCTGGTCAGCACTTTCTTTCAGAATCTCCGGACATTCCAATTTCTCATATAATGGTGAGAAAATTCTTGCAGATAAAAATAGTGTCCTTTTTATTCCGGCAGGAATAGAATTTCACAGAATATCAAAGAATGAAGAACTAATTGCAATACATATGAAAACAGATACAATCTATGGACCGCCAATGGAAATTTTTTATAACAATAAAACATTATTAATCCAGGACTATTTTATGCAAATGTATAATATATGGGACGAAAAACTTCCCGGATACAAACACAAAGTTACAGCTATATTTCATATGTTACTTTTTGAGCTTTGTCGCAACAATAATAATTTCGCATATTCATATAATCAACTTCTGATAAAACCAGCCACGGATTATATAAACACAAATTTTAATGATCCCAACCTTAGTATAAACGAGCTTGCAAAAATGTGTAATATAAGTACTGAGTACTTCAGAAAATTGTATAAAGAAATATACGGAATCTCACCTCACAACGATATCCTTGATAAAAAAATAAAAAAAGCATGTTATTTGCTTCAATCCGGATATTATTCTATAAGCGAAGTGGCGGAAAAAGCGGGTTTTCAGAACTATAAATACTTTAGCACTTTTTTTAGAAAGCGTATGAAAGTCAGTCCCATTGAATACAAAAACATGTTTAATAGTTCTAAATAATTTTCTATGAAAGTAGTAAACGCCGATTAACATCGGCGTTTACTGTTATCATATATTATATTCTTATTATACTCTGGTTACTCCCTCAGGCAACTCAATCTTTGACTCAATAGTACCGTCAGCCTTCTTGGTATATTCAACTTTGATAATACCCTTTGGTGTTGGATACGTACCACGCACCCATTCAAGATCACCGAGATTAGGATTAATGGTAACCTTTGAGCATCCGGGAGCTACGGGCTTGATACCAAGTACATACTGTGCCATGAAGGCAGCAGGACCTGATGACCAACCGTGGCAGAGGCTATGACGCAATTTCTGATAGCAATATGCGCCATAATCACCATGAAGATCCTTAACGCCTTCCGGAACTAACTCATCAATACGGCTAGAACCTTCAAGCCAGTCCAAATTAAAGTCCTCCCAGAATGTTGTAGCACCTCTTGATAACATAGCGCCCCAATATTCTCTGATAATATTAAGACTGTCAGTAACATCTCCTGCTTTACCCATAGCGCAAAGCATATAGAAGCCAAAGAAAGTAGAGAATCCCTTTGCCCCACCAACCTTAAGTACCTCTTCTGACATCTTCCTGGCATCCTGCATGCCGGCAAGTGCAAGAATTGCGGCTGCTTGTTTGTTAGTTGTCTCAGGAATATGTTTTGATAATTTCTTTACTGCCTCATCACAAAGAGCCGCAGTATCATCTTCACCAAGCTCACGACAAAGAACGCTGCCTTTCTGCATTGCCAGGCTAAGGATTCCTTGTAATCCTGCATGTGTTGCATCCGGATCTGCCTGTGTAGGCCAATCAACAAATCTATTTTCCGGTAGCATCTCAACACCATCATCACTTATAAAGCCTGAGAATAATACCAGTAAGTCCTTTAGATATTTTCTTTGAGCTTCAAGAAACGCTCTGTTACCATTTTGTAAGTACCAATCGTGTTGAACAATAATCCACCATAATGAATACGCTGAAATACCACCCATATATATCGGCAAAGGACACTCATTCCTTGCTAATTCAAGACTTTTCTCAACAGACTCATCATAACCGAAAACAGCCTGGATTGTAGATGTTTCAGGGTGTATATCACCAATCCAAACAAGTCTATCCCTCTTAATACCATCCCAAACATATTCCTGCATATTAAGATGAACAGTATATGCTGCTGTATTCCAAATTGTATTCAGGAGCTCATCATTACTCTCAAATGACCCCTTATATTCTAGCTCTCTATATGTGAAAATACCCTGCACGCCATAAATGCTAACGGCTGCGTTTGGATCAAGTACGTCAATTCTCACAAATCTGAAACCGCTAGGTCCAATTTCCGGCATGCTAAGGAAACCAACATTAATAACCTGATCTCTGTTAATATGATCATTTGTAGCATTCTTCTCACCGCCAATATCAGACATAGCCTCAGAGGCAGATTCACCAAAACGAATTCGCAAATTAACTCTTTCCGGATTTACAGAACTGATGTAAAGCTTCACATAACCATGGAACTCAACACCAAAATCAAGTAATATACCGGCAGACTCACCATTAGAACTCAAGGTACAAACCTTATCAGGATTAAAGTGAATTTGCTTAACACAAGATCTCAGCAAAGCATCCTCGCCGACAACAGATGCCTTGTCACTATCTGTCTTCCATAAAACACGTGTAGGGGCCATAAAACGGCGCACTCTCTTATCTTCTTCCGTATTATTTAGTATTTCGCTTTTTCTAATACCATATGGTATTTTCTTTAAATTAATTTCGCTCATACACATAATAACCTCCCTATCAAAATATCGCTGTGAGTATACCAAAAAAAAAAAAACCTTTCAATACATTCTGTATGTTATGGTAAAATCTTTTTTACAAAATCTTGCGCATATTCATTATCCCAAATCCAACGTCTCATATTACTGATAGAAACTAAAACCGGCATACGAGAATGTACTTCTATCACTGTATTATCAGCCGCCTGAGTTAATATGACAAAACGCACTCCGCCAGCTGTTTTCATACACACACCTGCCATAAACAAAAGAGCTCCTCCGGTAGACGGAAACAGATGCTTTTTCTTATCAGGAGACCATTCATAAAATCCATTTGCCGGCACAAGGCATCGCCCACCAATAAAACAGTCTCTGAAGGTAGGTTTATTCCTTACAGTCTCTATTCTGGCATTTATAATTGGCTCAGAACTATATTTCGACTCAAAGCCCCACACTGCAGTGCCCAAGAGCAACGTATCAGTCCATTGTCCTCTTGATATGAGCGGTACTGTATAACGTGGATAAATATCACCTGATCTGATATCAATATCAGGATATGCCTTTCTCACTGCCTGATACATCGCCCTCATTTCCGCACTGTCATCTTCCTGTGTTACATATTGTCCACACATTTGCTGTACCTCCCAACAATCTCATCAAAAGGAAAACTTTTCATCTTGACAAACACTTGTTCGTCAAGATATAATCAAGTCACGAATTTTTGTTCGCTTTATAACATTACCACACGAACTTTTATTCGTCAATTGTAATTTTCACAGGTGTTATATGTAATGGAGAGAACAATACTGCATTGTGACATGAATAATTTCTATGCATCAGTTGAGTGTTTGCACAGGCCGGAGCTACGAGGGCTCCCTGTAGCAGTTTGCGGCCAAACTGAAGAGCGGCACGGAATAGTGCTTGCCAAGAACTACGAAGCAAAGGCATATGGCGTTATTACGGGAGAAGCTGTCTGGCAGGCTCAGCGTAAATGTCCGTCGCTAGTATTGATACCCCCCCATTACGATGAATACTTACGCTTCTCAACACTCGCACGGGACATATATAGCCGTTTCACAGATATTATAGAACCGTTGGGACTTGACGAATGTTGGTTGGACGTAACAGGAAGCAGACTTCTGTTTGGTACAGGAGATGAAATTGCATGGAAGATTAAGGAAAGTATAAAGTCAGAGCTTCACATAACAGCCTCTGTCGGAGTGTCATTTAATAAAGTATTTGCCAAGCTTGGCAGCGATATGAAGAAGCCTGACGCAGTTACTGTAATCCCATACGACCGTTTCAGAGATATTATCTGGCACCTACCGGCAGGCGATATGTTGGGAGTCGGCAGAGCATCTGCCAGAAAACTCCAATCTATGGGAATCAATACCATAGGCCAGCTTGCCACGTATCCCCGTAATATGCTAGTGAAAATTTTCGGAAAATGCGGTGATGACATGTGGCGCTTTGCCAACGGACTGGATAACTCTAAGGTAGTTCCCCGAAACCTTTATGAGCTTGATAAATCGGCCGGGCATGGCATCACCACTTTGCAAGATCTTATCAACGCTGAAGAGGTGTGGCCTATAATGCTGGAATTAGCACAAAACATAGGTCACAGATTGCTGACAAGCGGCAAGAAAGCAACCGGTGTAGCCATCTCAATACGTGATAACACGCTGCAAACAAAGCAATGGCAATGCAAGCTCTCTCATCCGACACACAGTCCCTATTACATCGCCAAAGAAGCATACAATCTGTTTAAGATCCGTTACACATGGGAGCACCCTATACGCTCCCTTACAGTACGTGCTATCAATTTAGTATCACCGGAAGACTCGTATCAGTTAGATTTGTTTACCAATCCCGATGACATAGACAGACAAGAGTCTATTGACGAGACCGTAGATGCACTGCGTACCCGCTACGGCAGCCGAATTGTACGAAACGCAACATGCTTAAACAGTCCCAAGATGCCGGCAACTGACGTACTCAGTCGCCGCATTACTCAGAAGTAATAGCAGCATGTTCCTTGTCAATCTGATTAAAATATTTAATAAAACATTTATAGAAGCCTTTGCTGTTTTCATTAATATATTCAACAACCGGCGAGTTATCTGCCTCTATTCTCTTGTAGTTATATGGACCATTTACCTTCCAACGCTGCAAGAATCCTATATGAATAGCATCGGTAGGACAGAAAAAGGAACATCTCATACACATATCACAATGATGATGAAACCTTATCGTACCATCTGTAACATAAATATTGTCGTGCGGACATTGCCGTACACATTTCATACAATTAATGCATTTATTCTTATCAACTTTATATAAAAACGAATTAACATTGCCTCCGATTTTTTGTATTCCCACAAAAAACGCAGCAATATTATATATAAAATTACTTTTGATTTCTTTTATAATACCGTTCCTGAAATTATAAAACATTATATCCATTAATTTTTCGTTCATGGTGAAAATTTGTCTAATAAAGTCATTTTCAAAGGGAAAATGAATGTTATACGGCATCACAAAATGGTATTCACCCACAAGCTTAGCTTTATATTTTCTCATATAACGAATAAGAATACGGCTCGAGGCATTATTCATAGCCATAACCTCGCCACTGTTTTTGTATATAAAATACCTCTGTCCGGGAGAAAACGATAATTTCTTTACATATTTATTAAAAGGGAGCGGTGAGTTGAACCCATATATTGGGTACGAAAATCCTATCAAATCATATCCTTGACATGAGCATACAGGAGTCTTATTGTTAATTTCGATCATATCAACAATTGAGTCCATAACCTCAAACCTGGTTTTGATTTTATCAGTAAGATATTTCGTATTAAATGTACCGGTATAGTATATCAGCAATATCTTCATAACTGTACCATCCCGTTATCAACAAGAAATCTGACATGGTCAGTTACAGTTTCCTTAAGAGAACGGGGCTGATATCCAAATTCATGTGTTACCTTATCTAGCGGAAAATCAGTATCTGCTCTCAATGATGCCAGAGATGATAATGTATATAACGGACGTTTGCCTGTAATCTTTGACCGGATATATAAGAAAGGTAACCCCACATATGCCACCCACATTGGTAATGTAGGTAACATTTTTCTACCGGTCATATCTGCCACATATTTGATAACTTCATTTATTTTATCCGGCTTATTTGCAAATATATAACTCTCGCCTTTCTTTGATCTGTCTATTATCTGACACAAGACATCTGCTACATCACGAATATCAAAATCATTATATCCTCCATTGACAGAAGCCGGTAACTTACCATTAATATAATCAATTATAACCTGAGTCATATGTGTATTGGAATAATCCCCCGGTCCCAGTACTCCGGCAAGTAAAATCAGACTCGCATCAAGATTGTACTTCTCTACAGCTTTGAGCACAGCCACATCAGCCATAGACTTTGCCCGATTATAGCCCTTTCTTGTATTTGCAGGATCAGGAATATAATTACTCAGCTCTTTATTAAGCTTAACTCCATGTGGGATTGCTTCAGAGGAAGATATATGTAAGAACTTCACTGTATTATGTTCTCTTGCCACATCCAGTATATTTTCCGTGCCTGTAACAGTAACATCATAGAGCTCCTCCATATCACCCTCACCTATACTCACATATGCAACCGTATGTATAACAATTTTTGGTTTATCTCCCGCAAACAGCTTTCTTATATCGTCTTTATTTCTTATGTCACCATAAATAATATCAGGACACTTACCGGTGAAAACTCTCTGTACTTTTTCCTTGCTCCTTGCCAAGCCTACAACGCTGCAGCCCTCATCAAGAAGTTTCTTAGCAAACACATTACCCACATATCCGGTAACACCTGTTATGATATAAGTATAATCTCTGTTCATGAATACACGACTCTTTTCACATATTGTTTTTACGTTTTTTAAGTAACCAAATAGTCACAACACATGCTATAATAACAACAGCTGCAGCAATTGCAATAATGATAATGACCATGCCACCTGATGTTATATTATCTGTGTTGCCGTTGTCAAGCATAACTACAAACTGAGCAGAAGATATCCATTGTCCGTTTACAAAATCACGTCCCAGCACCAAAATCTTATCCTCATATGCTTTTATATAGTATCCTTGTGAACCTTCTATTCCGATATTGGATGACATTGAATTATCATTCCACAAGTAAGCAACTGAAGAAGTATTGAATATAGTAGGTAGCTTGCTATCTCTAGTCTTCATAGAATGAAGTGAATCCATCTCCCAATGGCTATGACCGGAGAAAAGAATGACCTCTCCGTAGTCTTTGAGTATATCTGCAAATTCCTTGGACTGATTAATCCCATGCCATTTCTGATATTCAAAAGTACCTGCCACAGTATCAATCAGGCCCTGATGCAGGAAAACATATATAGGACGACTCTCATCTCTGTTCTCTGCTAGCTTCTCCTCAAACCATCTGAGCTGAGTATTAGATAACTGTGCATTTAGTCCGGCAGCCTCACTACCAAGATAAATAAAATGTACACCATTTATCCATTGATCAAAATAAATTGAATCCGTTGCAGGCTCTGTATATTGGGTGAAAAGTCTGACGGCCTCCTCATATGATGATGCATATGACAAATCATGATTACCGACAGAACAATAAACAGGAGGAGTGCCGCTGCCTGCATTATTGATTATTTCCTGAAAACTTTTGTATTCATCTTCTAAAGAATGATCTGCAATGTCACCGTTAATAAAGATACCCACACTATTGGGAGACAGAGACTTAATATCCTCCAGAGCTTTTGCGAAATGCTGATTATGAATATGATTCTGAGATACATTAATATGAATATCACTCATTACCTGCATTTCATACAGCGGTGTACCAAAATCATAATCATTACAGCCTTCCGGTAACATAACACTTACAGGGTCAGATATTTTACTACCTTTGACAGCATATACCAGTATTCTGTCAGCTTCCTTAGGGATAAGCGTATTACTAACCATCTGATATTCAGTTACTTCATCATAACATTCTATAGGAGCGAAAGCTGTATAACCGCTAAGTGGGCCACTTGCATTTGCCCAGTATGCTTTATATGAGTACGGAAGAGAACCGCTAGCCGCTGTAATCGTCAGAGTACCATCAGCAGAACCGGGAAAAACATTTTCACGTGTATATGTGACAGATGCAGGTGCCGATATACCACTTTGAGCCGGAGCATTAGTAGGCTGAGGATTATTTGTAGCACTATTGCTATTTGCTTCCTCTTCAGTGATGATCGTAATGTATGTAACAGATATAATATCATATCCATCATTGGCAAACAGGTAAATCACATAATCGTCTGCCGGTAGAAGCTCCAAATCTGTACGTCCGTTGGTATATTCTGCATCAAAAATATTCTTATCATCACCGGATCTATTACCGTCTTGTGCCACATAATACCAGTAAATAGACGGTGTCGTGCCTACATAATCATCTATATGATAAATGCCAACCCAATCTTTACCTTCTCCTTCTGCAGTAACTATGATCTCCTCACCCTCTATGTATTCATCTTTATCGGTTACAAGAGAATCGGTTGCCTGACCTGCAGTCGGCATTATAATGGTGAAAATTAATGCAAATAAACAAATGACTGATATAAATCTCTTCATAATTTAGCTCCGTTTCTAACACGCTTCAGTGCGATAAACTATTTTTATGATTATATATCAGTATAATGTTATTTTCAAGACAATATTGGTTTGCACTTTTCTATACCAGTCCAGTACAATCCTTTTCTCAAAAGGGATATCCGTACAATAACATAGTAGTGCAATCTTTATTACAATCTTCACATATACTGTTTTTAGTTCTATTTGCTTGTATTTAGTTCGTCGTAATTTTTCTTTATTTGCTCAATGAAAGAATGTAAATATTGTTCTTGAATAATTATATTTAATTCAGTTTTAAGAATCATATACTTTTTTTCAAATTCGGAAAACTTAAACATCTTTGTCATTTTTTTTAAAATTATATGGGATTCTTTTTCTGTTTCTTTGTATTCGTTATATGCATTAACAACAGACAAACTTCTTGATCCAGAGAAAAGCACCAAGAACAAAGTATTCATATATTCTTGCAGCTCTTCTTGGTTTTGTTCTGTTAATCTAATTGTATTGATGTTTTTATAAAACTCTGTTATCTCATTTCTATCTAAGTACGCACAACATAACATAAAGCATATTTCATTATATTTGCTGAGTTCTTGCGAACGCGATAATCTATAGATATTACATTTTATATTACATTTTATTTTTTCTTTCTCAAAATACGAAATTAGTTGGTGATCTATCTTATCTTCATAAAACGCCTTTTTCTTTTTCTGGAAATTTTTTTGTTGTATAATAATCGATATTATCGCCAAGATTATTAATAAAATAATACCTGGCCACAATATATATGTAGTATTTCCTATTGTAAACATAACAAGTCCTCTTTCTTTTTATAAATTAATAGATATTAATAATCTTTAAATCCTCACCAACTGTAAAAAAGCTACTGCTGCTCCTGCCACAGATACAACCAAATCTGGAACATATATTAAGGCTAACACAGTTCCAACAATTTCAGGTATATTAAAGGAAAATTTAGTGTAAAAATATCCACCTTCTTTTTCTGTTGACCATTGAATATATCCACGTCCGCCTTCATTTGTTCCAAAATCCAAATTCCAGCCATCCCCATGTATACCAATTGATGCGTCTGATCCAATTTCAAAACTTATCGCAAAGGTCTCGCTGAAATTAATTTTTATTCCAACAGAAGCATCGATAGAATAGTCCCCTTTAAAATCATTTATTGATGCATTTAAGTTTATTAGT
This sequence comes from Oscillospiraceae bacterium, assembly GCA_015069185.1. Classification (GTDB taxonomy): domain Bacteria; phylum Bacillota; class Clostridia; order UBA1212; family UBA1255; genus SIG424. Next base: position 1,895 of record SVJB01000004.1, on the reverse strand, counting down.
TTCTCATCATTTCCAAATGATTTTGAATACCCAGTACCCCTTTCTATGGAAAACCAAATATATCTTTCTTTTGTTCCTTCTTCAGGATTAAACTCGAATGTTGCATCCACGTAATCATTTATATCTATATACTTTTTACCAGCAACTTCATATCTGCTCACAGGATTATTACCACAATAAGCAAACATATTATAACCCAATATTCCTTGTCCTGTAGATATATAAGTATCAGCACTTATAAATCTACCAACGTAAGGATCATAATATCTGCTCTGCAAGTAGTAAAAGCCACTTTCATTATCATAATAATATCCTCTATAACGTATTGGATTTATGTGTCCTATATGGTTTGTATTAGTTATCAATGTACCGCTGCTATCAGTCACACTAAGAACTTGTCCCCATGTGTCATATGTATATTTTACCACTACGTTATAGTTTTCATCAAGTAGGGCAATAACATCTCCTTGCAGATTCTTTACATAATGATAAAAAGTCTTTTGGTTCGCAGTTTCATATGTAAATCCGATTAAGCTACCGCTTGCATCGTAGCAATACACAATTTCATATCTGCCAACATAATTTTCCGACTGCAATACATTGTCAATCCAAAAATATTCTATTCTGTTGGAATAACTTCCAATATATTTACCTGTTCTTAATCCATTTTGATTATAATTAAATAACAAAGCTGTATTACCCAAAACAATCCGTATTAACTTATTACCATATCCCCAAGCCATAGACATTCCGTAATAGTTAGTCGGATTTCCCATATTGTCTCTTGTGTTTTGCATACCATCAACAGAAGTCAACATGTCTTTCCAGTTACTGTCATATCCATATAATATTGTATCGATTGGCGATAATCCTGTAATACTACTTGCTGTGGTAAATGAATAAATTCTCTTTAATACAATATTGCCGCCACTATTATATGTGTATAATATGGTATATCCGTTTGGACCAGTCGTCAAAACGTTAGTCTTTTTTATGTTATCATCATACTAAACACCTCTCTCAAAATCAAGCACTTTTTCCTTTATTTGCTATTCTATACTCCACCGGACTCATATATCCTAACGTGCTATGCAGACGTTTTCTGTTATAAAATAGTTCTATATATTCAAACAGGTCTCTCTTAACTTCTTCTATTGTAGCATATTTTCTTCGCCTGGTACATTCTTTTTTTAGCCCCGCAAAGAAGCTCTCCATGCATGAGTTATCATAAGGACATCCCGGCGCGCTCATGCTGGATCTGATGCCTGAATCTTCCAAGTTTTTTTGATATCTTTTACTCGTATATTGGCTTCCTCTATCACTGTGAAATATTATTCCTTCCTGTTTTACACTTCTTGCTTTCGCATTATCAAGTGCCCTTACTGTTAGTTCTGTGTTAATCTCTGTACTTACTTGATAGCCTATTATCTCCCTGTTATATAAATCCATAACAGCTGCCAAATATACCCATCCCATATTTGTTGGGATATACGTAATATCTCCTGCCCATACGACTCCAATTGTGCTGACATCAAACTGCCTGTTAAGCAGATTCTCACTATATTGGTTATCTGTCTTTGATTTCCCTCTACTTGCCTTATATTTCTTTATACAAACTGAATACAAGCCGTTTTCTCTCATTATTTTGCGTATTTTCCACTCACTTACGTGAATTTCTTTATTTATTGCCATGTATATCTTCTTACATCCATATACTTCCTTATTATCCTTAAAAACCTTAATTACCTTATCTACCAACTCTTGTTCTGCCTGGCGTCTGCGTTTTCGACGCTCATTAGCTCGAATCCATCTGTAATATTGATTCTCATATACCCCTAATGCTTTGCACATCTTACTCACCGGATATTCGGGGCTGTGCATATAGATTGCTTCAC
>SVJB01000021.1 GCA_015069185.1 Oscillospiraceae bacterium | reverse complement strand
TATCCGGTGACGATGATGAGGAGGTCACACCTGTTCCCATTCCGAACACAGCAGTTAAGCTCCTAGATGCAGACAATAGTTAGATGGAGACGTCTTGTGAAGATATGTAGTTGCCGGATTTTTTTATAAGAACTCGATGCCTAAAGCATTGAGTTTTTTCTTTATTAATAAAAAAGATATCCACAGAGTTATCCACAACAATAGCAATAAAATGTGGAAAAATTAACAAGGTAAATTAGAGTTATCCACAAGCAACATGTGGATAACAACTGGGGACTTGTGGATAAAATTGTGGATAACTTGTGCATAAGTATGTGGATAACTTGTGTAAAACCTGTGGATATCTTGTGGAGAAAATGTTGATAAGTAAAAGAAAAAAAGTTATCCATAAAAATAACATAAAAATGGGGTAAACTGAATAAGTATCCATAAAACTGGCAATGTTTTTATTGACCAGTTTAATACGAAAGGTGAGTTTATTAAATTATGAAAAAAGCAAGAATTCCTATGATTATAGTATTAATAGTTATCTTGTTTATATGTAGTAATATAAATACCTATGCTAACGAAGAACAGATTGTAATGCAAACAAAGAAAGCTGACATGATGAATAGCTTGGTTGATGTTATTAAAAATTATAATACTTCTTCGTTTTTTAAAAAGAACGAAGATAATAATGATCAGACAGATTTTAAAGAAAGTATATTTGATACAGTAAGCAAAAATAAAAAAATCAATATTTATTTTCACAAGGAAAATGAAATAAAAGAAATATATATAGAAGAATATGTGCTGGGCGTATTAGCCGCAGAAATGTCGGACTCCAGAGAAATGGAAGCATTAAAAGCACAGGCTGTGGCAATAAGAACATTAGCATTTTATAGAATGGAAAATGAAAAAGCACACGAAGGAGACGCTGTTTTATGCACTGATTCTACTTGTTGTCAGGCTTGGCTAGACGAGGAATATTCTGATAAATACAAAGAGGCCGTCAAAGAAACAGAAGGAATTGTTATAAAATATGAAGGAGAGTATATAAGTTCTCATTATTTTGCCTGTAGTGGGGGATATACGGAAGACGCAGAAAATGTATGGGGAAGTAGCAAGCCATACTTGATCAGTGTGCCAAGCCCAGGAGAAGCGGAGTATAATGAATATTACAAAGCATATCAATTTACAGAAAAAGAATTCGCTAGCCTTTTAAATATAAAAGGAGCGAGTTTCAGAAAAATTTCTGATGTTGTACGAAGTGCCTCCGGAAGAATAATTACATTAAAAATTAATGATGTAGAAATTACAGGAAGAGAATTAAGAACAAAATTAGGATTACGTTCTACGAATGCATATTTTTCAGTAGATGATGATGGAAAAATTCTAATTTCTGTTTTTGGATATGGACATGGTGTTGGTATGAGTCAATGTGGTGCTGATGTTATGGCCAAATCCGGAGCTGACTATATTAAGATCCTTACTTACTATTACGCAGGGGTCACAATAGGACAAGCATAAATCATTTTACAAGATAATCACCAAGAATGGTATTAAAAGTATCAATACAAAATTGGTATGAAAAGGTAGAATCAAATGTTATTGCTTGGTTTTTTAGAAACATAGATTCATTGTATTCTTTAAAAAAATATGTAGTAATTCCGTATTGAGCATAATCAATATGAGTAATTAGACTATGCGCAACAGCCTTGTCAATGTATGTTGCTCCATTCTTATCTTTAATAAAAGTAACATCGGACATGGCACCAAGCATTCTGGCACCTTTACCGGTACCACGGCCAGAGGTACAATTAACAAAATTGCCTAAAGACCAATAAACAAGCATTTTATGTCCATCCTCGCGTGTTAGCCATTCTATGGGCTGAATAACATGAGGGTGTGTTCCCAGTACGAGATCGACACCATTATCAAGAAATAGGTCGGCCCATTCGCGTTGAGTTTCAGAGGGAACATGGGAATATTCTGTTCCCCAATGCACCGTTACTATTGTAATGTCCGCCATAGCTTCTGCTCTGATAATATCTGAGCGTACACGAGATTCTTCTAATACATCAACCAGGTAAGGGTTTTCAGCAAGGGCAGCTTTGCCGGACCCATTAACTCCGTATGTATAATTTAAAATCGCAAAAGTAATATCGTTTATTTCAACTAAATGAATTTTTTCGCGATCTTGCTTCGAATCATGCATTCCGAGGATTCCAACTTGTGGAAAATTGTTTCTCCAATGAGATAAAGAAAACAGCATAGCATCCTTCCCTTTGTCAAGGGTATGATTTGAAGCATTGAGAACTATATCAAAACCGGCTTTGACGATCGAATCGCATAGCTCAAGAGGAGAATTGAAATAAGGATACCCGGATATACCAAATTGTGTTCCTGCAATTATTACTTCCTGATTTACTATGGCCAGATCAGCTGTATTTATTTCTGTGAAAACATTTGAGAAAAGATGATCAAAATTATATCCATTATCGCTCTTGCCACTGTTAATAACACCATCATGCATAAGCATATCACCCACCATAACAACTCGTGCAGATTTTGAAGTAGGCTGCGGAGTAGCCGGTTTGGGTGTTACTGCTTCAGATGAGTCTGTTGTCGGAACATCTGGTATTGATGTTGGTGTGGCTGAAGGTGAGATATTCGGAGTAAATAAAGTGGGAGTTATAATAGTTGTAGATGATGGTGAGGGTATTGAATTATCAACAATAGGTGTAGTCCCGCAACCATTGATAAACAGGAACAAAAATATAATAAAAACAGAAAAAAGAAGCAGAGATAAGCGAAATTTATATTTATTACACATCATCGCTATTAGCTCCTTTCCTGTGACATTTGTGATAGTATATCAAATGTAATTTTTCTTTTCAACCAAGAAAGAATAAAAAGCAAAACGGGGGAATAATTATTATTGACGATTTTTATTATTGTGATATAATAAACCCTGTTCAGCCAATAAGGAGATGTACTCAAGTTGGCCGAAGAGGCGCCCCTGCTAAGGGTGTAGGTCGGGATACCGGCGCGAGAGTTCAAATCTCTCCATCTCCGCTTAACAGAAACGAATCTTTATCACTTTGATAAGGGTTCGTTTTTTTATTAAATATTTTTGAATGCGGTGTAATGTCATTCTCATAGTGTGGTTTTTGTGATATAATTTATGAAAATGCTTATGGGAGAGATTTGGTACAATGTTAAAGCAATTACAGAGTAAAATTGTAGAAGCGTTGATTTCTGTTTTACCTGTCACATTGATTGTTATTTTACTTAATTTGACTCCGTTGGTTGATTTTTCCGCGAAAGAAATTGGAGTGTTTTGTGTATGTGCGGTGCTTTTGCTTATTGGTATTGGATTGTTTAATCTCGGTGCAGATCTTGCTATGACGCCAATGGGTAAGCATGTGGGAGAGGGTCTTACTAAGTCGCATAAGATGAAATTGCTCCTTCTGGTTAGCTTTGCAATGGGTGTTTTTATTACTATAGCAGAGCCGGATCTTACGGTGCTTGCATCTCAGGTGTCAAATATAATAAAACCGATAAGTCTCACGCTCGCGGTAGGTGTAGGCGTAGGTATATTCTTGGTAATAGCAATGCTTAAAATTGTTTTTAAAGTGCAGCTTTCATCAATATTAATGTTGTTTTATTTTTTGATGTTTTCACTGGCGGCTCTTCTGCTTATAAATGGAAAGGCAAATATGCTTCCTCTTGCATTTGACTCGGGTGGCGTTACAACAGGGCCTATTACGGTTCCTTTTATTATGGCACTGGGCGTTGGTGTTGCGCTTACAATTGGTGGCAAGAATGCTACAGAAAACAGTTTCGGTTTAATTGCTCTGTGTTCAGTGGGCCCAATCATTGCAGTTATGATGCTTAGCCTTGGATCGGAAGGTTCACTTACATATGATGTACCACAATATGCTATTGCAGATAATGTGGTTAAGGCTTTTGCCACTACATTTGGCACAGTTGCCAAGGAAGTTTTAATTGCTCTAAGCCTCATTGTAGTATTTTTCTTTGTGATAAATTTTGTCTTCCTGAAAATACCTATGAAAAGAATAAAACCAATATTGTTTGGCATTATTTTCACCTTTGTGGGGCTGGTAATATTTCTGACTGCTGTTAATGTTGGATTTATGCCGATTGGATATAAAATGGGCAAGGATCTTGCTACGAGCAATTCAAAACTGTTGATTGTTGTTGGTTTTGTTTTAGGTATGGTTGTTGTGCTTGCAGAACCTGCGGTGCATGTTCTTAAGAAACAGGTTGAAGAAGTTACAAGTGGTGGTGTATCTAAAAGATCAATGCTTACAGCCTTGTCAATTGGTATAGGAGTATCTGTTTGTCTTGCAATGATCAGAATAATATATGATTTTTCTATTCTGTATTATTTAATTCCTGGTTATTTTGTTTCGCTGGCATTGTCTCTTTTTGTTCCGAAAATGTATACAGCTATTGCGTTTGACTCGGGCGGAGTGGCAAGTGGACCTTTGACTTCAACGTTTATTCTGCCTTTTGCAATCGGAGCCAGCATGGCTGTTGTGCCAGATGGTAGTCAGGTGCTAACAAACGCTTTTGGTATTATTGCGCTTGTTGCTATGACGCCGCTAATTACTATTCAGTGTTTGGGCTTTAGCTCTATTGTTAAGAAGAAAGCACGTGAAAAGATTGCCATGAGACGACTGCTGACTAAAGACGATAGACAGATTATTGAATTTAAATAGGAGGGAAGGCAGTAATGGCATATGAGTCAGATATAAAAAAATTAAAATTGCTTGTTACAGTTGTAAACCGAAGCAAAGAAACATACTATATTGACCTTCTTGAACAATTTGAGATTAACATGCAAATGGTTTTATATGGAGAAGGAACGGCTAACTCACAGATGTTATCTATGTTGGGCCTTGCGGAAACAGAGAAAGTAGTTATTTTGTCCTGCGTGCGAGAGGATAAAGTAAAGGAAATAAAAAATACATTAAGCGAGAAGTTCAAAAAAATCAGAAATGGTAAAGGAATAGCATATACTATTCCGATGGAAGGCGTTGTTGGTGTTGCGTTGTATCAGTTCTTAAGCAACTATCGGGCATGAAGAGGAGAGACATAATTATGAGTAAATTTTCAGTAATTTTTTCTATAGTAAATAATGGATTTGCAGAGTCTGCCATGGATGCGGCTAAGAAATTTGGTGCTACAGGTGGTACTGTACTTCATGCAAGAGGTACTGCGTCAAAAGAGGCAGAGAAAATATATGGAATTACTATTGAGCCAGACAAGGAAATAGTTATGATTCTTGTAAATGAAGAATGCAAAAAGGATATTTTACTTGGCCTTTACGATGAGGTGGGTGTGGGGACCCCTGCTCAAGGTATTGCTTTTACTCTGCCGGTTGATGATGTTATAGGCATTGGTTCGTAAATATATTTAACACAACAAGAAGGCAAAAATCGTCAAACAGTCTTGTTTTTGATATGCTTAAATGATACAATACAGTTGACTAATATTTAGTGGAGGTAATTATTAAATGAATCCTGAGAGAGCTCCTTTTTCTTCTCTTTCATTTCCTGTTGGTCCTCTTGGCATTATTGCGATGGATGGCTGCAAGGATATTGCAAAGAAAGTTGATGATTGGCTATTAGAGGAAAGACACGGAGAGGCAAATAGCAGTGAAGATTTGTCATCCTTTTTTATAAAATCTCGTTGTCCTCGCTTTAGTAACGGAGAAGCTAAAGCAATTATTGATGAATCTGTAAGAGGTAAAGATATCTATATTTTATGTGATGTGGGTAATTACAGCCTTACATATAACTTTATGGGTAATACTAACCATATGTCTCCTGACGATCACTTCGCTGACCTTAAGAGAATTATTTCAGCAATTGCAGGTAAAGCAAAGAGAATCAATGTTATTATGCCTTTCCTGTATGGTGGCAGACAGCATAAGAGAGTTGTTCGTGAGTCTCTTGACTGTGCTGAGGCTTTGCGTGAACTGTCAGAAGTTGGTGTTGCAAACATTATTACTTTTGATGCACATGACTCAAGAGTATCAAATGCTATCCCCGAGATTGGCTTTGAAGATGTACATGCTTATTATCAGTTTATCAAAGCGTTGTATACACATGTGGATAATTTTAAGGTTGACAAAGAGCACCTTATGATGGTAAGCCCTGACGAGGGTGGTATTCACAGAAACCTGTATTATTCATCTTTGTTTGGTATTGATCTGGGTGTATTTATTAAGAGAAGAGACTATAGCCGTATCATTAACGGTCGTAACCCAATTGTTGCTCATGAATTTATTGGTGATGATGTAGAGGGCAAGGATATTTTGATTCTTGATGATATGCTTTCATCCGGAGATTCTATGATTGATATTATCAAAGAACTTAAGAGACGCAAGGCTGGTCGTATATTTGCGGCTGTTACATATGCTCTCTTTACAGATGGTATCGGAGAGTTCCAGAAGTGTTATGAGCAGGGCTTGATAGACAAGCTCCTGGCAACTAACCTGACATACAGACGTCCTGAACTTAAGGCGGCTCCTTGGTTTGTTGAAGTTGATATGTCTAAGTACATTGCGAAGTTAATTGATGCGCTCAACTACGATGAGTCATTGGGCGGACTGGTTAATCCGGCGCAGAGAATCCTTAACTACGTTCATAAAAAAGAAGTAGAAGAGAAAAAATAATATCTTTACAAGTTTTTTGTGAGATGGTATATTTATATCAGTAAAACTTTTGGAGCTGAATATGAAATATACCTTTATCAGAAAAAGATTGATTCCCGCAGAGGAAGTAGATATATCTTCAGACGAATTGCTACATTGTGACGGTGAGACGATAGTCACAAGATGGCTACCGATAAAGCCGCGCAAAGATATCGGATGGGGCGTTTCGTACACGCAAGTGGACAAAGGCTATAAGATAAGTGCGATATACGATGGTGCGGGAATGTTTAAGTACTGGTATGTGGATATTATTGAGACCCAGTATTTTCCTGAAGAGATGAAATATGTTTTCACAGATTTACTTGTAGACGTAAGAATCTGTCCGGGCGGCGAGCCGGAGATTCTTGATATGGATGAATTGGAATATGCTAAAAAACGCGGTATGCTGTCAGAAAATGACTATGCTACCGCGCTTTTTGTTGTTGATTTAGTTATTGATCTTTACAGGGAAGGTGGCTTCCCTGATCTGATGTTGATTCAGGCACCGAAAGGCTTTAAGTCCAGGTCTGAGAATTGTTTGAAGAATGGTAGCAGTGTGTCTACGATAATCTGTACGCCGCCAACTTCATCTGATTCAATATTAAGTGGTACCAAAGGATCGTGAAGTGATAATCTGAGAAGGAACCAGCCGTTTCCATTGTCTTTGTCGCATTTAACGCGAAGGCCTTCGTAGTTAACTGCTTCTGCTTCCCAACCGTTCTGTGCTGCTACAAAATCTGCTAATTTACTGATTATATCGTTGCCATATGCTTTGAAGTCTTCGCAGCCGATGCCGAGACGATATTCTTTTGCTTCTGCAGGCTCGGCAAGATCGCGAATGAGCTCATCTATGCTCATGCCTTGCGCTTTGAGCGCTGCCATTTTAATAAGTATCTTTGCAATTAAATATGCTCCATCGTCAAGGAAGTAATTCTCTTTGAGCGCGCCATGGCCTGATGTTTCGATGGCTACAGGTGTGTAGATGCCTTCGTTGTTAAGACGAATTGCTTCGTTGATAACATTCTTGTAACCTCTCTTGAATCTGTGATGAACGCCGCCAAGCTTTTCTTCGATGAAAGCTTTAAGACCGCTGGATGTTATGGAGTCTGTTACGATTGTTGCACCTGCGTGCTCCTCGATTGCGATTGCAGAGATGAGAGCGATAATTCTGTTTCTGTTGATTTCCTTGCCGTACTTGTCAACTGCGCCTGCTCTGTCAACGTCTGTGTCAAAGATAATACCGAAATCTGCGTTGTTATCAAGAACAGCTTTGGTGATAGCTTTCATAGCGGTAGCATCTTCGGGATTAGGAATATGGTTTGGGAAGCTGCCGTCCGGATCCAGGAACTGGCTGCCTTCTGTGTTTGCGCCTAAGGGCTTTAAAACTTTGTCTACGAAGAAGCCGCCGGCACCGTTACCTGCGTCAACTACAATCTTGAAGCCTTCAAGAGGCTTGTCGCTACCGGTTTTTTCACGAATCTTAGCTACCAGATCAGCTGCATATACGTCGATGAAGGCAACTTCTGTCTGTGTGCCGCCCTGGGCTTTTGTGTAGGCGCCGTCTTGTGCAATCTCTAAGATAGCTGTGATATCACCTTTTTCGAGGCCGCCCTCGTTGGTGAAAAATTTAAGACCGTTTCTATTAAAAGGAAGATGGCTGGCAGTAAGCATGATGGATCCGTCATATTCATGTCCTGCAATTACTGTTGACATAAACATAGCAGGTGTAGAAGCCAAACCGCAGTTTACAACTTTGCAGCCAAGGGACATAAGTCCTTCTATAACTGCGCTTCTGAGTGCTGGGCCTGACAAACGAGAGTCATTACCTACGGCCACGGAAAGCTCTGTTGTGGGTTTGTTTTTCTTAGCGCTGAGCCATGCACCAAAACTACAAGCTAAAATGCCTGCAATCTCTGGTGTGAGGTTAACATCCTGGCCTTCAATGCCTTCCAGCGCAACACCTCTGATATCACTGCCGTTTTGCAGCTTTTTCCATTTGTTATCTAACATTAAAAACACGACCTTTCAAAAAGTAGTAGTTTATTTTTAACTCACTGAAGAATAACACAAAATCAACTTTTTAACAACTTATTTTATAGTTTCTTTATTTATCTTTTAGATATAGACAAACACGCGGACAAAGGGCGCTTTCATATTATTTAAGTGTAACCAACTTTTCACGGAGATAACTATGTTTACTTCATATAATATGTTCCCAAAACCACTGGATAAGGAGGAAGAGGCTCTTTACGTTGAGAAAATGGCGGCTGGGGATATGGCGGCCCGCGATGTGCTTATTGAGCGTAATCTCAGACTTGTTGCTCACGTGGTGAAGAAGTATGCAGGGGCCGGAAATAATGCGGAGGATCTGATTTCTATTGGTACGATAGGTCTTATTAAGGCTGTATCGACTTTTGATGGCGATAAGGGGATTCATTTGGGTACATATGCGGTGAGGTGCATTGAGAATGAGATTCTTATGTATCTGAGATCCAGTAAGAAACATGCCGGAGAGGTGTCTATGAATGAATCTGTGGGCACGGATAGCGAAGGCAACGAGATTGCGCTGATGGATTTGCTTAAGAGCGATGATGGTGAAATGATTGACGCCATTGATAATAAATATGAAGCTATGCGCTTGAGACAAGTGATTGATACGGTGCTGACCAGTCGTGAAAAGCAGATTATCGAGCTGCGTTTTGGCTTGGTGACGGGAGATGAGATGACTCAGAAGCAGGTGGGGAAGCTGATGAACCTGTCCAGGTCGTATATAAGCAGGCTGGAGCATTCGGCAATTGAGAAGATAAAGAAGCATATGGGGTGAGGGGGAGCGCTTATCGGTTCTTTTCAGTGCTTTTCATTCTTTTCAAAAACTGTTGAAAAGAATGAAAAGAAAGAGGATAATATATATGTTGGCGTAAGGTGCGGTCATGGTAGAAAAGGTTTTGTGTGGCGTGAGGTAGAGAAATGGTTGACAGAAGAGAAAAGAATGCAGAGATATTTCGTGATACGGAGAAATTATATAAGACAGAGCCCCTGCTTGTAGAGGCTGTAAGGAAAGGTATAGAGATGCAAAAGTTCATTGGGGAGAGGGATGTTATGGTTCCTGAGCCTTCAATATTTGTGCTTCGCGGTGAGGCAGAAAGGGCGAAGGTGATAGTTAGCGGTAAACGATCCTTAGAGGCAGCTGAGAGCTACGCTCGTCTGGGAAAGAAAGTCTGCGTGCTGAACTTTGCCTCAGCTACGAATCCGGGAGGTGGCGTTACTCGCGGATCTTCTGCGCAGGAAGAGTGTATTTGTCGCTGCACAACATTATACCCAAGCCTAAATACTGGCAAAATGTGGGAGAAATTCTACAGGCCACACAGGGCAGAAGGAAATTCGCTATATAATAATGATTGTATCTATACACCTGATGTATGGGTGTTTAAAAGTGATACAAATTTTCCTGTTTTAATACCGCGAGACAAGTGGTGGCAAGTAAATATCTTAACCTGCGCGGCGCCTAATTTGAGAGAGTGGCCAAGTAATGAAATGAATCCCTATGCGGGGGACAAGGCTGCTAAGATCACGCCAACAGATTTGGAGAAGCTACTGACGGCGCGCATTAAGCGGATATTTGAGATTGCAGCCAGAGAAGGAAACCAGGTGTTGGTGCTGGGTGCCTTTGGCTGTGGTGCATTCAGAAATCCACCGGCGATCGTTGCTAAGGTGTTTTATGATGTAATGCAGGATTTTATGTGTTGCTTTGAAACGATTGAGTATGCGGTGTACCATACGGAGAGGGAAGTGGAGAACTATGAGGCGTTCAGGGAGCAGATGGGGAAAGCGGTGAAAAGTACTTATGATATGTCTAAAGAAGAGTTTATGGACAGGGTACGGTCGGCGGTCGAGAAGAGATAACGATATAACATAAATTTAATTTAATCAAAAATAGCTTTAATTTAATCATTTTTGCAAAAATGATTAAATTAAAGTTGACAAATGACAAAGTGAGTGTTATAAAGAGCATAAGAAATACCATGCAAAGAGGTAATTATGCGAAACTATTGTTATAAAAATAAATGGAAAGACAGTCTTACTCCAGAAATAGTATCTCTGTTGACACAAATTCATGAGTACAAAGGAAAACAAGACTTATTCATAGAGGCAAAAGCAGATACACTTACACAACTTGTAGAGATCGCAAAAATACAGAGTACGGAGGCTTCAAATAAAATTGAAGGCATATATACAACGGACGAGCGTTTGAAAAGCCTGGTGTCTAATAAAACTATGCCCAAAACACGAAATGAGCAAGAAATTGCCGGATACAGAGATGTGCTTGCAACAATACATGAAAGTCACGATTATATTCCCATAAAGCCAGCGATTATATTGCAATTGCATAGAGATTTATATAAATTTAGCGGAAAATCTATTGGAGGCGTCTACAAGAGTTCAGATAATTTAATTGAAGAAGTAGATGCAAACGGCAATCAAAGCATTAGATTTCAACCGGTTCATTCTTGGGAAACCTCAGAGGCGATGGAAGAACTTTGCATTGCGTTTAATGATATGTTGATGCAAACAGAAGCGGATCCACTTCTGATTATTCCAATGTTTATTCTGGATTTTCTTTGCATACATCCATTTAATGATGGTAACGGAAGAATGAGTCGATTGTTAACGCTCTTACTTTTATATCGTGCAGGATATATTGTAGGAAAATACATCAGTATTGAGAAAATGATTGAGCAAAGCAAAGAAACATACTACGAAGCATTACACAATAGCTCCGTGTATTGGCATGAAGAAAAAAATGACTATATTCCATTTGTTCAATATGTTCTTGGTGTTGTTGTCTCGGCATATCGTGAGTTTTCTTCTAGAGTCAAATCTCTTACCACAAGTAATTTATCAAAACCTGATCGAGTTCGTGTAATAATTAAGGAAACAATGGGTAAAATCTCGAAAACAGAACTTATGAGAAGGTGTCCGGATATCAGTCAAGTTACTATACAAAGAACATTAAATGATTTGGTGAAAAGTGGAGAAATACTTAAAATCAGTGGTGGAAGATACACAGCATATACATGGAATCACAACAAGGAGAGCTAATAATGATTACAGGCGAATTAAAAAATAAAATTGATGGATTATGGGATGTTTTTGCTGCCGGAGGACTTGTCAACCCTCTTGATGTAATAGAGCAAATAACATATTTGATGTTTATTCACGACCTTGATGATAATGATAATATTCATGCAAAAGAAGCAGTAATGCTAGGGCTATCCTATGAAAGTATATTTGCTGAAAAAGTTGAAATTGGTGAGCGAGAGATAGATGGTAATCAATTAAAATGGTCCGTCTTCCATGATTTTCCAGCAGCTAAAATGTATTCAATCATTCAAGAATGGGTATTTCCATTTATAAAAAGCTTGCATGCAAATAAAGATAGTGCATACTCCAAGTATATGGATGATGCGATCTTTAAGATTCCAACACCTTTGCTTCTTGATAAAGTAGTAACAATTCTTGATGATATTTATGCACAAATGGTTCAAATTAAAGATAGTGATATCCGTGGAGATGTATACGAATATTTGCTTTCCAAGATATCGCAGTCGGGACTGAATGGACAATTCCGCACGCCTCGTCATATTATTCGTATGATGGTTGAATTGATGGACCCTAGCGCAGATGAGATCATATGCGATCCGGCTTGCGGTACTTCTGGCTTCCTTGTTACCGCAGGAGATTATCTCAAGGAAAAGCGTAAAGAAGAAATTTTCTTCAACAAACAGAAAAAGGCTCACTATATGAATGGGATGTTCCATGGATATGATATGGATAGAACTATGCTTCGCATTGGAGCCATGAATATGATGACACATGGCGTGGACAACCCTTACATAGAATACAGAGATAGTTTATCTGATCAAAATCCGGACACAGACAAGTATTCCCTAATTCTTGCAAATCCTCCTTTTAAGGGAAGTCTTGATTATGATATTGTTTCGGCAGACCTTCTTAAGGTATGCAAAACAAAGAAAACAGAGCTTTTATTCCTTGCTCTCATGCTCCGTATGCTTCGCGTTGGAGGTAGATGTGCAGTCATCGTTCCTGATGGAGTACTGTTTGGCTCGTCTGTGGCACATAAATCAATTAGAAAGACGATTGTGGACGACAATAGGCTTGAAGCAGTTATTTCAATGCCTTCAGGTGTATTCAAACCTTACGCAGGAGTATCTACGGGAATTCTTATCTTCACTAAGACAGGACATGGCGGTACTGATAAAGTTTGGTTTTATGATATGCAAGCAGATGGATTCAGCCTTGATGATAAACGGACGGCAATTAAGGAAAATGATATTCCTGATATCATTGCGCGATTTCATAATCTTGATAACGAGCAGATTAGAGAGCGCACAGAAAAATCTTTTTTTGTACCTAAAGAGGAAATTATTGGCAATGAATATGATTTGTCAATAAATAAGTATAAGAAGACTGAATATAAGGCAGTGGAGTATGCGCCTGCTGAGCAGATTTTGGCAGAATTGCACGAGCTGGAAATGCAGATCACAGCGGGACTAGCCGAATTGGAGGAGATGTTAGAATGATCTTTGACTATATGAACATTGGCTTTTTAGACGATGAGTGGATTGAAATCATCAAGGAATACCGTATGGGCATCACTGATTTTGCTGCCAAAAAGAAGAGAGGGTTGCTATAATGGCCAAGAAGAAAGATAAAAACCAGCCAATTACCCATATCCAAAACTTTAACCTGGAAATTGATTACGACGAACTGGCAACATCCATCGTGAAGGCACAAGAAAAAGCTGTGGAAACAACACGGAAGCAAAAGCGCTATACTGTTGGAACATTTGCCACTCCTCTAATTATTGTGTTTTATGGCATGTCTATTTTAGGTTGGATTTTAGTTGCATCGCTCCCCATAGGAGTATATAAAATAAGGGAATCTTTTCGATGGAATGGTTTTACCGAGTGTTTCAGCAGTGTTATTACACTCTTATTTATTTTAGGAATTATGGTAATGGTAGCACTGTATTCTATCCTGTTGTGGAAGTCCGCAAAAGAAGTTGAAGCCGAAACGGATCGGAATTACATCATATCTATGTTTTCCGGTGTTATTAGTTTTGTAGCGCTAATCGTGGCGTTGGTCGCTTTGGTAAAGGGGTGAGTTGATGACAAGATTAGGAGATGTTGGAAAAGTAGTAACAGGTAATACACCTAAAACATCTGATTCGCAAAACTACGCTTCCAACGATATCTGTTTCATAAAACCGAGCGATATTGCAGATGGGATTGTTTCTTATCTAAATGATTCTGAGTTTTATATTTCTAAGTATGCTCGTGCAAATGCAAGGATTGCGCCACCTAAAAGCGTTTTAGTAACCTGCATAGGTATTATTGGCAAAGTCGCAATCAACAATATGGAATGTGCGTTTAATCAGCAAATTAATACCATCATTCCTGATATGAGCAAATGTCTGACAGAATACTTGGCATATGCAATCCAGAATAAGCAACTAGAAATGCAGGATATGGCCAACGCACCAGTCGTTCCAATACTGAACAAAACACAGTTCTCTGATATTGAAATTAATCTACCATCTTTGATCGAACAAAAAGTAATTGTTGAAAAAATGGATGTGGTTTCGCGGCTGATTGCCCTGCGGAAGGAGCAAATTGCAAAGCTGGATCAGCTTGTTAAATCCCGATTTATCGAACTGTTTGGTGATGTTGCAAATAGTCCTAAATATAGTGGTGTTCCACTGGGAACTATCTGCTCTACTTTAAGTGGTGGTACACCTACAACAAAAATTCCAGAGTATTATCAAGGCGATATTCCGTGGATTTCAACTCCGTATTTAGGCAACAACCACATCAACGGAAGTAGTGCCAAGGCATACATTACAGAAGATGCTATTAAAAATAGTGCAACCCACTTAATACCCGCAAACACTATTATGTTTGGTATTCGTGTTGGTGTCGGAAAGTCCTCTATCATCGACGAGCCCATGTGCGCAAATCAGGACATTGTTGCACTTATAGGAATTGATACCAACAAATATAATCTATTGTTTGTTAAGCATGTCCTTGACGGTTATCAAAGCCATTTTGATTCCATCAAAAAAGGTGCAACAATTCTTGGTATTACAACGGATGATTTGAAAAAAGTTATGATTCCTGTGGTTGAAATGGAATTGCAAAACCAATTTGCAACCTTCGTCGAACAGACCGACAAATCAAAATTGGTAATCCAACAAAGCCTTAACAAATTGGAACTGCTTAAAGAATCCATGATGCAGAAATACTTTGGATAAGATAATGAGATATATGGCAAAAAATAGTTGTTAAGATAAGTGCGACAGACGAGAACATAATAGGCTAAGAAATTTTAAATCAAATCACAAATGACATTTATGTTTGGAAGTATTGTGTCGAAAATGATGAAATTATACCAATAGAGAGGAGATTTTATGAATATACAAGTAATAAGTTATAATAAAGAGGTAAAATATGGCAGAGAACATAATTACATATGTTCTTCTTTAAATAAACCTAGCTGCTTTGATGAATTTGATATAAATATTATCTCCTTGCAAACGCCAAACTTGTGGCATAATCATAAAAATAACGATACTTTGATAGATGCTATAAATGATTTTCACAGTCTATGCGTTTTAATAAACAATATTAAGAAATCAAAGGTTATTATATGTTTTCCTCAAAATTACACATTTCATTATGACTATAGTGGGTATACAGAAAAATACGAGCAAAGCAAACAGATCAAAGATATGATACCGCAATTAAAGGAGTGTTTAAATAACTTATTTCCTCAAACGAACTATTATAATTTAATATATGAAAACTCAACAACTATATGTAAAAATACAGAGTATACTGCAGCCTTTTATTTTAATAGTGTTATAGATAAAAATAGTATAATTACAAAATGTAATGGAGGCGAGCATACAACAACTTTTTTCTATAATCCTAGCATGATTTTTACAACTCTCAATCTAGCACTTGCTAACATAAATGATTTTTTAGAAACGACAGGATTAGTTAAGAGAAATACAGCAGTGCCTTCATGGGTAAAAGAAATATATTTTTTTGATGATGAAAAGCAAGAAGAAGTTATAAATTCTGCCGAAGCTGTAATAAAAAAACAAGAGCAAATGATCAAAGACGCGGAAGAGAAAATAAAAGAAAATTTATATTACAAAAGTATTCTTTTTGAAACAGGGGAGGTGCTTGTAAGTATTGTATATAATATTTTAGAAAAAATTCTAAACTACGATATGTCTTGCTTTGTTGATGAGAAAAAAGAGGACTTTAGAATAAATAAGGAACAAGTAACTTTTATTGGTGAAATTAAAGGAATCAATTCAAATGTAAAATCAGAAAATGTTTCCCAGTTAGAAGTTCACTGTCAATCATATATTGATGAGCTGGAAGAACAGGGAAAAAAAGAAAATGTAAAAGGTATTTTGATTATAAATCCATTAAGAAATAAACCGTTGAATGAACGTGACCAGGTGCATGAAAAACAAATTCAATTAGCACAGCGTTATGATAGTTTGATAATAACAACAGATGTTTTATTACATATCTTTGAAAACTTTTTAAGAAAAAATTTTTCAACAGAAGAAGTTGTTGAAATATTTAAAAACAAGGTAGGAATATTGACAAAAGAAGATTTTATTTTTGAAAAGGATGATACTGATGACCAACTTTGACTTTCTAAAATCCACTCCTGACTTTGCCTCGTTCTCAGACGTAGCAATTTCAGCAGAGAAAATATTACATATAGACATAGAAGCCTGTGTACTTAATTGTCGCAGAGCTATGGAGTTTGCCGTCAAGTGGATGTATTCCGTTGATAAAGAACTCGTAATGCCGTATCAGGATACACTTGTTACATTAATGAACGATGAAGCCTTTCGTAGTATTATTGGTAACGATATTTGGACGCGTATGGATTTCATCAGAAAACTTGGCAATAATGTTGCTCACGGAGGCAAGAAGAAAGTAACAAAGGAACAGGCGGAGCTTTGTATTGAGAATCTTTTTATTTTCCTAGACTGTGTGGCATATTATTACGCACCGGAATACAAGGAACAACAGTTTGATAAGTCTCTGCTTGAACTTACAATTGATGAGGCACTGGCATTTGTACCAAATATAGATATTGATATTAACAAGTTAATCGAAGAAAATAAAGTTCTTAAGGACAAGCTTACTGCACGCCGAGAAGAACAGCAGCAGACATATATCCCCAAACCGCTGGATCTTTCTGAATATAAAACACGTAAAATATATATTGATTTTATGCTCCAAGATGCGGGATGGATAGAGGGGCAAGATTGGCTAAACGAAGTAGAAGTTCACGGCATGCCTAATAAAAGCGAAGTAGGATATGCTGATTATGTTCTGTTTGGTGACGATGGAAAGCCTCTAGCAGTGTTAGAAGCTAAACGTACTTGTGTTGATGTTGCGAAAGGTCGGCAGCAAGCAAAGCTTTATGCGGATTTGTTAGAGAAACAGTATGGCAGACGTCCGGTTATATTCCTTTCTAACGGATTTGACACTCGTATTTGGGACGATAAATTTTACCCGGAACGCAAAGTTGCCTCTGTTTATTCAAAACGTGATTTAGAGAAGCTTTTCAATTTACATACCATGCGGACAAGCCTGAAAAACATAATGGTGGACAAGCATATTGCGGGACGATATTATCAAGAGGGGGCCATCAAAGCAGTATGTGAGGCTTTCGATGGAAGAAATCGTCGTAAAGCTCTTTTAGTTATGGCAACAGGCTCTGGTAAAACAAGAACTGTTATTGGCCTCTGCGATGTTCTGCTTAATCATGGTTGGGTAAAAAATATTCTGTTTTTAGCAGATCGTAACTCACTGGTTTTGCAGGCAAAGAGAGCATTTGTGAATATGTTGCCAAATTTATCTGTCTCAAATCTTTGCGAAGACAAAGAGAATTTTGATTCTAGATGTGTTTTTTCAACATATCAAACAATGATGAACTGCATTGATACAATTAAAGATGAAAACGATAAAAAACTTTTTACAGTTGGACATTTTGATCTTGTTATCGTTGATGAAGCACATCGCTCTATTTACAACAAGTATAAGGAAATCTTCAATTATTTTGACGCTCCATTGCTTGGCCTTACGGCAACACCAAAAGATGAAATTGATAAGAATACTTATGATGTATTTGAACTAGAGACGAATGTTCCGACATACGCATATGAACTTTCTCAAGCAGTTGCCGATGGATTCCTTGTAGATTTTGTATCGGTAGAAAGCAAATTGAAATTCATCGATCAAGGTATTGTTTATGATGACCTTTCTGAGGCGGATAAAGAAGCGTATGAGAGTACTTTTGAAGATGAAAACGGAGATTTACCTGAGAGTATTGCATCTTCTGCAATTAATGAATGGGTATTCAACGAGGATACAATTCGACAGGTAATTCATATTTTAATGAAAGACGGTCTTCGCGTTGATTACGGAGAAAAGCTGGGTAAGACGATTATCTTTGCGAAGAATCATGAACATGCCGAAAAAATTCACGAGATATTTGGCAAAGAATTTCCTGATTTGCCCGGTTATACCAAGGTTATTGATAACTATATGACATACGCCCAGAGCGCCATAGATGAGTTTTCTGATGCCAATAAACTGCCACAAATTGCCATTTCTGTTGATATGCTTGATACAGGAATTGATGTACCGGAGGTGCTCAATCTTGTGTTTTTCAAAAAAGTAATGAGTAAAGCAAAGTTCTGGCAGATGATTGGTCGTGGTACACGACGATGCGACGGACTAATTGATGGAAATGATAAAGATAAATTTTATATCTTTGATTTTTGCGGAAATTTCGAATTTTTCCGTATGAATGGCGGTCGTCCCACCGCAAATATGATTGCTTTGCAAGGTGCTATTTTCAAGCTTAAAGCTCAAATTGCGTATAAATTACAAGATATTGCATACCAAACTACAGATTTGATTGCTTTTCGCAAGACTTTAGTTGAGGATATGGTGCGTAAAGTACGAGAATTAAATAAAGAAAACTTTGCTGTACGCCAGCACTTGCGCTATGTGGAGCAGTATTCAGAGCCGGAAAATTATAATGTATTGACATATGAAGATACTCTTTTGATGGCAGATGAACTTGCACTGTTAATTGCGCCGGACGAAGAGGAAGCTTCTGCTGTTAGATTTGATGCACTGATGTATGGAATCGAATTGGCATATCTTGCAAGAAAAAAATATTCTCGTGCGAGAACGGATTTGTATAAAAAAGTCACCGCTATAGCAAGTGTTGCGAATATTCCGGAAATTATGATGCAAGCGGAATTGATTAATAAAATACTTCATACAGATTATCTAAATACGGCAGGAATTAATGAGTTTGAGTATATCCGAGAGAATCTCCGTGAACTAATGCAATATATTCCCAAAAGAAAAATCAAGTATATTACTAATTTTGATGATGAGATTCTTTCTACAGAGTGGTGTGACTCTGATCTTGAGAATGATGATTTAAAAAACTATAAAGCAAAAGCAGAATACTATATTAGTCACCACCAAAACGAGACGGCAATTGCAAAATTGAAAAGCAATACACCATTGAGTTCAGAAGATGTTGAGGCTCTTGAACGAATATTATGGAGTGAAGTAGGCAGCAAAGAAGAGTATGAAGCAGAATATGGAAAAAAACCTCTTGGCGAATTTGTCCGTGAGATTGTAGGACTTGATATGGCGGCAGCAAAGACAGCTTTTGCAGAATACCTGAACGATGCGAATCTTGATACAAGACAAATTTATTTTGTGAATCAGATAATTGAATATATAGTTCGCAATGGTGTTATGAAAGATATGTCTGTTCTTCAAGACACTCCGTTTACCGACAGGGGAAGTGTTGTAGAGGTGTTTACTGATATATCTGTCTGGATGGGAATAAGACGCGTTATTGATCAAATCAATCAAAATGCGGCTGCGTGAAGCGGGTAAAAATACCAGGCGCATAGGAAAACAGGCAGGGAATAATAGGAGGCTTAACAATCAAATTGTCCACAATAAGCTCGAGTTTGATATTAAGGTTTAAGATATATTGGTTGTTATCAATGTACCACTACATTCTCAACAATAAAAATTAGCACAGATGCTTCTACGCAAGATTGACGAAGGCGATTTGAGATTGATCGACATTACTAAATGTAGGTCAAATATAGAATAGAGCAACTTTTGAAGGAGTAAGAACGTATGTATATAATCTTTAGTGATGAAAGTAAGGCAACTTGAAAAAGAAATAAAACCGTGGATTATTGGGCGCAAGGGCGCTTCAGAAGATTATGCACCTATATTCAAAGAAGATACCCCTCCTTCAATATTGCAGAAATACGATGAGTATATAGCTTTATTGAAAAAAGAAGTAGATTGACCAAATGATATTATACAAAGCGCACAAACTGTATTCTTGCCCGCTTCTGCCAATTACTGGTAATATATATAAGAAAAATATATTTAGCTTTATTACAAAATAATATTGACATTAGAAAATGCAGGTATATACTCGAGTTTGTGGAAATCAACCAATGCAGCCCGTATATAGAAAAGCTACTTTTCTGTTTACTATAATAGGTTGACGGTAAAGACGGTTGCCCGATTATACTCGCCTTATGGCGTGGAAAGGAGGGCAGTGTAATAGCGCCCAAGGCGAGAATTTCTCGCATGAAGGGAGGCGGTTACAGAATGTTTTTTTCTATATTATCTGCATTGTGTAATATTTTGAGTTTCTTCATAAAAGTTGCTGAATTTATTTTACATATAAAAGATAAGCGAAAAAAATGACCCGTCTGTCGCACCAGATGGGTCATTTGTGAGTTCATACTCACAAGTTAAAACACTGTTGTGGGCAACCGTCGTGGTTTCCACATTTTTATTATATGCCAATGTAGGCTGTTGTCAATACACAAATTTTATTACAATTTTCATAGATAAATAGAATATTTATGAGACATATAAGATTGGCTTAATTTCTTGCCAATTACTGGAAATATATGTGCAAAATATATATTTTTCTTTGTTATAAAAGGATGTTGACAATAAAAAATTCGGTTGTATACTCGAGTTTGTGGAAATCAACCAATGCAGCCCGTGTATAGAAAAGCTACTTTTCTGTTTACTATAAAAGGTTGACGGTAAAGACGGTGGCCCGATATGACTCGCCTTACGGCGTGGAAAGGAGGGCAGTGTAATAGCGCCCAAGGCGAGATTATCTTGCATGAAGGGAGGCGGTTACAGAATGTTTTTTTCTATATTATCTGCATTGTGTAATATTTTAAGTTTCTTTATTAAAGTTGCTGAATTTATTTTACATATAAAAGATAAGCGAAAAAAATGACCCGTCTGTCCGAACCAGACGGGTCATTTGTGAGTTAATACTCACAAGTTAACCCATACTGTGGGCAACCGTCTCGGTTTCCACATTTTTATTATATGCCAATATGGACTGTTGTCAATACATAAATTTCGTACGATTTTCAAATGTAGATTTTAATATAATCACATATGCATTCACTATAAAAAGTGTAAATTAGTATTTAATATTCGCTAAGATTTGTGTATGATATGGTTGATAGAACGTTGGGAGGCAAACTTTATGAATTTTCACAACAATAAAACAACACATAAAATCAGCTCGGAGCTTTTCACCGATATCTGCAAATACATAGATGACCACTATGTAGAAGCGCACCATGTAGACGACCACGCAGATTTTCACTGCGCAAGTATGCGTATGGAGGCGCCGAAGAGGGCTCGCGCAAGGCGCGAGAAAGTAACATTTGATTTGTGTGAGTGTGATATCATACAAGAAGACGACCTAAAAGAGAAATTACAGCAATTGGACGAAAGCTTTTCACAGATGCTTCTTCGCAAGATTGACGAAAAAGGCATGACGGATGCGGAATGCTATAAAAAGGCCAATGTTGACCGTAAGCTGTTTTCCAAAATTCGCAGTGATGTGAATTACAGGCCAAGTAAACCGACTGCTGTTGCTTTTGCTATATCGTTGGAGCTCTCCATTGAAGAAACAGAGGATTTGCTCCGGAAAGCTGGGTTTGCGTTGTCACATAGCAGTAAATTTGATATCATTATTGAGTATTTTATAAGCAAAGGCAATTATAATATTTATGAAATCAATGAGGCGTTGCTTGCCTTTGATCAGAGTTTATTAGGGGGTGTAAGGTTATGATAAAATTTATTTGCTATCCTAAATGTACTACTTGCCAGAAGGCGAGAAAGTGGTTGGACGAGAACAAGATTCAATATGAATTCAGGGACATTAAACTTGATAAGCCTACGACCGGGGAACTGACTGAGTGGTGGCAGAAAAGTAATTTGCCGCTCAAAAAGTTTTTTAACACAAGCGGTCTGCTCTATAAGTCGCTAGACCTTAAGAATAAGCTAGCAGGGATGAGCGAGGACGAGATGCTGAAGCTTCTGTCGACAGATGGGATGCTTGTGAAAAGGCCGCTGCTGATTGATGATAACTATGTCCTTGTTGGATTTAAGGAAGCCCAGTGGGCTGAGAAAATTAAACAGTAATGGTCATTTGTGAGTTGATACTCACAAGTTAACTCTTTGTTGTGGGCAACCGTCTCGGTTTCCACATTTTTATTATATGCCAATGTAAGCTGTTATCAATACACAAGTTTAAAATAGATAGCGTAAAGATTTTGTAGTAAGTATAACGAATTAAAGAGATATACTAAAAGCGGCGAGTAGTTTTTGAAATTTCCTTATCTAAATTCAAAAACTTCCTTACTCAACTACCTGGGCTGTACATATAAAATTATCACACTCCACAATTCCATTGACCTGGTAAATGTCAGCGGCTATAATATAAATAATTAAGCTTGAAAGGTGATTTACATATGAAAGGAAATATGAAAAATTTATTACTCTTTTTTTGTGTATGTATCTGTTTTCACGCTTTTTTGTATACCGGATGCGAAGAAATGAAAGGCACAGAAAACAGAAATAATACAGATTCTCAGAATAATAAAAATGGCCCGGAGGGAAACGAAGACGTGCTTGAATATATTAATAAAGAACCTATTTCTTTGTGGGATAGTGTTGAACAAATACCATATTATGATGCGACAGTTACCAATCAAACAGTACCTGAG
The DNA here is from genome assembly GCA_015069185.1 of Oscillospiraceae bacterium. Taxonomy (GTDB): domain Bacteria; phylum Bacillota; class Clostridia; order UBA1212; family UBA1255; genus SIG424. The sequence goes on along the minus strand of SVJB01000021.1, from coordinate 8,406 downwards.
CTTACTCCTTACGTAATAAATACAGAAAAAAATAAAAAACCGTGTGTTATTATTTGTCCGGGAGGAAGTTATATGGAACATGCGATTGATACGGAAGGATATCAAATAGCGGAGGCATTAAATTCGCAAGGTTTATCGGCTTTTGTGCTCAAATATAGAGTGGCTCCATATGATCATAAAGCGATATTAAGCGATGTATTCCGTGCTATACGCTTTGTTCGTTATTATGCAGAGGATTTTGGTGTTGATTCAGATAAAATTGCAATCATGGGCTTTTCTGCGGGCGGTCATCTTGCTGCCATGGCTCTTCAAAATGAACCGGAAATATACGCAGATGAAATCGACAGTGTTTCCGCTAAGCTGGATTGTGGTGTTTTATGTTATGCAGTACTTACTATGAAGCAACCGCATACACACCAAGCAACAAAGCAGAATTTTATAGGCAAGATTATACCTGAATGTTACAATGAAATGATTGAAAAGTATTCGGCCGAGCTTAATGTTACTGCGAACATGCCTCCTTGTTTTATATGGACATGCAGGCCTGATGCAGTTGTGTCTTTTAAGAATAGTGAAAAGTTAGCAGCAGCGATGGATAAAGCAGGTGTAAATTGTGAATTTCATTTATTTGAATTTGGTAACGAAATTTTCGGTGGTGGACATGGCATTGGACTGGCGACAAATTGTGGTGATGCTGCCGGCTGGTTTGATTCATGTGTAAAGTGGCTTAAAGGGCGAGGATATTAAATTTTAAAGAGGCTCTAACTTGGCAAAGAGAGCTCAATGATCTGGCTACATTGGAGTATATTTTCTACCAATTACTGGAAATATACGTGAAAAAAATATATTTTTCTTTATTAAAGCTGCTGAATTTATTTTACATATAAAAGATAAGCGAAAAAAATGACCGTCTGCTGCAACAGACGGTCATTTGTGAGTTGATACTCACAATATAACCATTACTGTGGGCAACCGTCTCGGTTTCCACATTTTTATTATATGCCAATGTAAGCTGTTATCAATACACAAGTTTAAAATAGATAGCGTAAATATTTTGTCGCTTGTCATGCGACCTCACCTCTTTTTTTATGCTGTATATTATCAACATCAAACGAAAGAGAGGAATTTACTGTGAAAAACAACATTACAGAATTAGTATTTATTTTGGACAAAAGCGGGTCGATGACAGGTTTAGAGAGTGACACTATCGGAGGTTTTAATTCCATGATTGAGAGGCAGAAGAAACAGGATGGAGAATGTTATGTTTCAACAGTGCTTTTTGATAGCGAGAGTAAAGTTCTTCACGACCGAGTGAAGCTCAGTACTGTTCCCTTAATGACAGATAATGACTACGTCGTCGGAGGGTGTACCGCGCTTGTTGATGCCATTGGCGGAGCGATTCAACACATTAAAAATATTCATAAGTATGCCAGGGAAGAAGATGTTCCGGAGCATACTATGTTCGTTATAACAACTGACGGTTTAGAAAATGCGAGTCACACTTACACCAGTAACCAAGTTAAAAAAATGATAGAACATCAAAAAGAAAAATATGGATGGGAATTCTTGTTTATCGGAGCAAACATTGACGCAGTGGAGACTGCAGAGCGCTATGGCATAAGTAAAGACAGAGCAGTGAATTATAACGCAGACAAGCAGGGCACACAAGTTTTATATGAAACTGTTTCTGATGCAGTTTATAGTATCAGAGACTGTGGAGGCATACAACCAAATTGGAGCGCCGACATTGATGCTGATTATAAAAGACGTAGCAAGAAAAAGAAATGAAGTCGTTAGGCAGAGAAAACGATCATTGTGAAAAGGAGTCCCCACTATACTAAAAGCAGCAAGTAGTTTTTGAATTTTCTCTGTCAAAATTCAAAAACTTCCTTGCTCAACTACCTGGGATGTAATATAAAATTATCACACTCCACTCTCTCCCTTGACCGAATCCCATTCCTGTGCAATAATTACAACAAGAACGTACTGAAAGGGGCTATTTAATGTTTCTCAAGAATAAAGAATTACTTTGCCGCAAGAAAAGAAGACAAGGAAGAATTTTCACAGAAAATAAAAGATTTATTAGCAGCAGTAGCCAAGGCGGAGGCAGAATACAAAGAACTCTTTGCCACGCCCGGAGAATATATTGATGTAAATCGCACCATAGAATGGAGGCAGAAGCACGCGAGTACGTATGATGCAGCCACGTCATATCTTAAGGACGGAATGATTGAGAAACGAAAGATCTCCAAGAAAACCGCCAAGTATTTTGCCATTATGGGTGTGATGTATGATAGAATCGACAAACACAGAAAAGGCCGCAACAAGAAGGTAACAGCAGAGCTGGCAGCAAAATTTCAAGCGGAAATGCCCACATTAGAACAGTATCAATTGGATACAATTGTGTCCAGAGACAAGATTACCTTACTAACGGGCGCGCCCTCCACAGGAAAGACTACCGCTCTTCGTATCAAGTATGACAGTATTCCCGACGGTGAAAATAAAAAATTCATTGTAGCAAGTGATACCAAGGCTTTTGCAGAACTGGCTGCAGAGATTGTGAAGTTCTACAAGAACGAGGACATTATGCCAGAGTCCTTTGTTGATAGAAATAAATGGCTCAATGACTATTTACAAAACGCAACAGAGGATAAGTCTAGCAGACGAAAAATAATAGATTACTATATAAGTTACCATAAAATAGGAAAAGACAAATCTCAATTTGTCAACGAGGAGGCATACCAGAAATACATCAGATTCTATCCGCCGGTATCTCTGCAAGGAGAGGAAATGGATTCGTATGCTCATGTAGAGATTGCAGACTTCCTTTATATGGTAGGTATCAATTACCGATATAAGGAAGAATTTGAAGTAGCTATTATGGAGCCCGGCACTAAGAAGCGATATAATCCAGAGTTTGTTTTGCCGGAACAGAAGATTTGTATTGAAGTTGTAGAGGACGAGAATGCGCAGGATCCTGAGTTTATAAAAAGTGTTCAGGAACAGTATGCAGAGGTTGGATACACACAGATCATTTGCTATGAGAAGAACTTAGCAAATGGCACTTTGCAAATCAATCTACAGAGAGAACTTATCAAAAATAATGTAACCCTCTCTGCCAGAAGCGACGATGAGCTGTGGATTGCAGTTCTGCAAAGATGCCCTGATATAGTAGCCATTTTGTCGCAGAGCCTGATAGATACTTTTGATAGTGTTTTGTCTGAAGATATCAGTGCAGAAGAGGTGGTATCTCTTAATAGAACAAAGAGCAAGACCGCAAATAAGAACTATAAGAGAAACGAAAGATTGTTGTCCTTAGTGCTTCCAGCGGTAGAAGAATATAGAAAACAGGTAATATTTGATGAGTATACTATAGTCCGCGAAGCCAGAAGATGTCTTGCCGGCGAAGTAGCGCCGCTTGAGTATAGCTACATCTTCATAGATGATTTCCAGTATATGAACAGCCAAAACATCAGACTGCTACAGGCGATTATGCAAAATTGTGATAGCCATCTTATCGTAGCAGGCTCTGACTGGACGGCATATAATGGAAAGGATGCCGCCAACACATCTTTCTTACAAGAATTTTCCAGATATTTCTCAAATGGCATAAGCTACAGTGCGGACAAAGTCTTTAATCTGCCGGAGCCTATCTGTGAAAATGTGTCTAAATACATCAAAAAAGACAAAAACAGAACTAATTACAGAGCCATTATTAGTAAACTGACACCAAAGGCACAATTAAATGACAGTCTTAAGATAGTCGATCTTAAAAAAGCACAAGATTTTACTCTCCCGGAAGATGCCAAGGTACTGATAACAGGCTTATATGAGAAAGATGAAGAATCAGCAAAGATTTTCACAGACAAAGGATATATTTATAAGAACATTTACGATGTGGACGAGAAATATGACTATGTACTGTGGATGAATACAAGGTATGTAAATGAACCGTATGCAAATCCCGTGCTGCATGAAAACAATGTGGCAGAACTTATCAATGTTAGCGGAGAGATATATCCGGGTGCGCGAGATAGAAATATGTTATGTAAAGCAGCCATGATGGCAAAGAAGGTCTTTGTCCTTGTGATAGACGGAGACAACGTGGCTGATGAAATAGGAGAATTTATTAAAGATGCAAAGATTCAATAAAGATATAGAATTATTGCGCAATGCTAAGTGCTTTCTGATGGACATGGATGGCACAATATACCTGGGAAATGAGATTTTTGACGGTACGCTAGACTTTCTTGCGCTACTCAAAGAACAAGGAAAGCGAGTAGGCTATATTACAAATAATTCATCAAAAGCAGTAAGTCAATATATGGAAAAGCTGGCAAAGATGGGCATTGAATCCCAAGAGGAAGAATTCAGCACAGCAGTACATGCTACTGTACATTTTCTGAATAAAGAGAAGCCGGGTGCCAAGGTGTATGTGGTAGGTACTGATGCTTTGAAAAATTATCTGCGCGAAGCGGGATTTCACATTGTAAAAGGGTATGTAGAGCCCAGTAATCCTGAAGAAAGACCTGATTTTGTGGTGTTTGGTTCTACAACAGAGCTGGTATATGATGACTTGAGAACAATGTGTGATTACGTGTCAGAAGGAGTTACTTATTGGGTAACAAATCCTGATGATGTGATTCCTGTAGAAGGAGGCAAAGTTATCCCGGATGTAGGAGCTTTCATGGCGTTTATTCATGCTGCTACAGGGAAACATCCGCAGCTCATTGCAGGAAAGCCCAACCCTTGTGTGATCAACATGGTCAAAGAAAAATACGGATACAAAAATCACGAAATTGCTGTTGTAGGAGACAGATACGACACAGATTTAATGTCTGCGATTAACGCAGGAGTTCTCAGCGTTTGTGTGCTGTCCGGCATGGTACAGCCGGAGGATATTGCAACACTTCCGATACAGCCAGACTACGTCATAGATAACATAAGGAAGCTATATGAGCTATTGCTGTGAAAATTCAAAAAATTTTCATTAAAAAAACAAAATGAATGGCAGCGCGGGTACTTGCAAGCGTCGCGATTTTGTATATAATTTCACCTATAGCACATTAGGTTAAGGAGGCTTTACGGATGATGCTAGAGTTTACAAAGATGCATGGCGCAGGAAACGATTACATATACATTGATTGTTTTAATGGCGAACCGGAGGATCCGGGCGCTTTGTCAGTACGCCTGTCAGACAGACATTTTGGCATAGGCGGAGACGGTGTTATCCTTGTGTGTGCCAGTCACGTTGCTGATGCAAAGATGCGTATGTTTAATGCCGATGGCAGTGAAGGTCGCATGTGCGGCAATGGTATCAGATGTGTTGGTAAATTTGTGTATGAGAAGAAAAATATTCGTAAGCCGGTGCTTACAATCGAGACTCTTGCCGGTATTAAAACGCTGGAAATACACGAGGTAGAGGGTCAGGTTGAGTCTATCACAGTAGACATGCAGGCCCCAGGTCTCAGCCCTCAGTCAATTCCTACCACTTTGACAGGAGAGACTGTTATTGACAGACCTGTAGATATTGATGGCACTACATATAATATTACTTGCGTTTCTATGGGAAGCCCTCATGCAGTTGTTTTCTGCAAGGAAGATGTAAGGAATCTTGATCTGGAAAAAATTGGTCCTAAGTTTGAGAAGAATCCTATTTTTCCCGATGGTGTGAATACTGAGTTTATAAATGTTATAGATAAGAATACTTTGAGAATGCGCGTATGGGAGCGAGGCAGCGGAGAGACTCTTGCTTGCGGAACCGGTGCGTGTGCCAGCGTAGTTGCTGCAAATCTCAATGGCTTTTGTGAAAAGAATCAGCAAATTAAGGTTATGCTTACCGGCGGTGACCTGCATATTAATTATACAGGAGATACTGTGTTTATGACCGGCGGCTGTGAGATTGTGTTTGAGGGCAGCGTTAAATTATAAAGGAGAGAATATATGGCAGATAAGATTAGAATTGCAATTGTTGGTTACGGAAATCTTGGTCGCGGCGTAGAGGCTGCATGTGATAAGTGCCCTGACATGGATCTTGTTGGTATTTTCACCAGAAGAGGCCCGGAATCAGTTAAGGCCAAGAGCGATGCACCTGTTTACTACTTTGATGATATTTTCACAATGAAGGATAAAATTGATGTTGTTGTACTTTGTGGCGGTAGCGCTACAGACCTGCCGGTGCAGACACCGATGCTGGCAGAGCATTTTAATGTAATTGATAGTTTTGATACACATGCAAAGATTCCGGAGCACTTTGAGAAGGTAAATGCGGCAAGCGTGAAGGGCTCTACTGTTAGTATTATTTCCGTGGGCTGGGATCCGGGTCTTTTCTCGCTGAACAGACTTATCAGTCAGGCTGTGCTGCCGGAAGGTCGCGACTATACTTTCTGGGGTAAGGGCGTAAGCCAAGGACATTCAGATGCTATCAGACGTATTGCAGGCGTTATAGATGCAAGACAGTATACTATCCCTGTAGAAGAAGCGCTAGAGAGTGTTCGTGCTTGTGAAAATCCTGAGCTTACTACAAGACAGAAGCATACAAGAGAGTGTTTCGTGGTAGCAGCGGAGGGAGCAGACCTGGCTAAGATTGAGGCAGAAATTGTCAATATGCCAAACTACTTTGCAGACTATGATACAACAGTGCATTTTATTAGCAAAGAGGAATTGGACCGCGACCACAGCGGCATACCTCACGGCGGTATGGTGATAAGAAGCGGTAAAACAGGCTTTGACAATAGTAACAATCATGTTATAGAATTTGGTTTGAAGCTGGATTCAAATCCTGAGTTTACTTCAAGTGTTTTAGTTGCATATGCTCGCGCGGCATACAGGCTGAGACAAGAAGGTGCCTCTGGCTGCAAAACGGTGTTTGATATAGCACCCGGCTATTTACATCCAGAATCACCAGATGAATTACGCAAGAAGATTTTATAATAGATTTTTTAGAACGGAGAAGCAGTATGAAACAAGATACTATCGTAATTTTGGATTTAGGAAGTCATAACAATACTGTAATAGCAAGATGTATAAGAGATCTTGGCGTTTACAGCGAGATTAAGCCCCATGATATTACTTTGGAAGAACTAAAGGCAATGGGCAATGTTAAGGGTATTATCCTTAGCGGCGGTGAAAATAATATTATAAATGGAGAGGCTATCGACGTTATACCGGAGTTGTACGACGCAGGTTATCCGATTATGTCAATTGATCACAAATTGGCAAAGGTTGAGAGTAAAACTTATCCGGAAAATGAAGAGGACCTCAGTCCTATGATGAAAGAGTTTGTTTTTGATGTATGCTGCGCTACTCCCAACTGGAATATGGCCAACTTTATCAATGATCAGGTTGAGCTTATCCGCAAGCAAGTTGGCAATAAAAAAGTACTTCTTGCTTTGTCCGGTGGTGTTGATTCATCTGTTGTTGCAGCAATGCTTATTAAAGCAATCGGCGATCAGCTTGTATGTGTACACGTAAATCATGGTCTCATGCGTAAGGGTGAATCCGAAAATGTTGTTGAAGTATTCCGCAATCAGCTCCATGCAAATCTTGTATATGTTGATGCTACAGACAGATTCTTAGGAAAGCTTGCAGGTGTTGCAGACCCTGAGGAAAAGAGAAAAATTATCGGAGCAGAATTTATTCGCGTATTTGAAGAAGAAGCAAGAAAGCTTGAGGGCATTGAGTTCCTGGCACAAGGAACAATCTATCCTGATATTATTGAATCAGGTACTAAGACAGCTCATGTCGTTAAGTCTCACCACAATGTTGGCGGTCTTCCTGAAGATATGCAGTTTGAGTTGGTTGAGCCTCTGTATCAATTATTCAAAGATGAGGTTCGTGCTTGTGGCGTAGAGCTTGGTCTTCCATATGAGATGGTTTATAGACAGCCTTTCCCGGGACCAGGACTTGGTGTGCGTGTTCTCGGTGCTATTACAACTGACAGACTTGAGGCTGTTCGTGAGTCAGATGCTATCTTGCGTGAGGAGTTTGCACTGGCAGGTCTTGATAAGCAGGTATGGCAGTATTTTACAGTGGTACCGGATTTTAAGTCAGTTGGTGTAAAGAATAACGCAAGATGTTACGAATATCCTGTTATTATCCGTGCGGTAAATACTGTTGACGCTATGACTGCTGTAGTGCCGCAGCTTGATTGGGATGTGCTGCATAAGATTACTAACCGTATCCTGGCAGAAGTGCCCAATGTTAACAGAGTTTGCTACGATATGTCACCGAAGCCCTGCGCGACGATTGAGTGGGAATAAGTTGGAAACCTCGAAAACCCTTCTGTTAGTGTTCATAGGGACATTTTCTGACAGTATGTAGGTGCGGTAACGGCGGATGGCGGTTAGTCATCCGCCGTTACTGCGTTTATCCCGCATTGTGCGGTGTTTATGCAGGGAGCAGTTC
>SVJB01000020.1 GCA_015069185.1 Oscillospiraceae bacterium | reverse complement strand
TTGTGAAGGGTGATTGGGCATACGATATGATTAAGGAAGTTTGTCCCGGAATCAATACAGATATTTTACCTGAAGTTATACCTGCAGGCACTAAAGTTGGCAACCTTTCAGAGGGTGTATGTAACGAGCTTGGCGCAAAATCAATTCCGGTTATTGCTGTTGCAGAACACGATACAGGATCAGCTGTTGTTTCAGTTCCTTTCTATGATAAGAAGAGCGCTTACCTCAGTAGTGGTACATGGTCACTTCTTGGTGTAGAGCTTGATAAACCTATTATCAACGATATTACACGTCAACTGAATTACACAAATGAAGGTGGTATTAACAATACCGTTAGACTTCTTAAAAATATTATGGGTCTGTGGATTCATCAGGAATGTAAACGTCACTGGGAGAAGCTTGGTGAGACAGTTTCTTTTGACGAACTTGACAAGGGCGCTATGGCTGCAACACCATTTGCATCTATAATTGACGTTGACAGTGCTGAATTCTTTGAACCTCAGAATATGCCTCAGAAGATTCAGAATTACTGTCGTGCAACTGGTCAGGCTGTTCCTGAAACAAAAGGTGAGATTACTCGTTGTGTTATGGAGAGTTTGGCTCTTAAGTACAGAGAAGCTATTGAAGGTCTTGAGAAGATTGTTGGATACAAGATTCCTGCGCTTCACATCGTAGGCGGCGGTTGTAAAAATACAATCCTTAGCCAGTTTACAGCAAATGCAATCAATCGTCCTGTATATGCAGGTCCTGTTGAGGCTACTGCAGTAGGTAATCTGGTAACTCAGCTTATCGCTCTTGGTGAACTTAAGGACTTAGAAGAAGCTCGCGAAGTTGTACGTAATTCATTCCCGATTGAGGAGTACGTACCGGCAGACATTGATGCTTGGGAAGATGCTTATAACCGTTATAAAAAAATGACCGGTAAATAAGAAATAATTTGACGGAATAACGCTATGCAGTATAAAATATTGCATAGCGTTTTTTTATAAGGAGAAGTTTGGAATGACACTTATTTTCACAATATTTATGTTTGTAATGATGCTAGGAATAATCGGCGGCGCAAATTATTATATTGCGAAACGAATTTACCAATGCATCAGCTTCTTCTTGCCGAATACGCGTTTTTTTATATATATAATTTTCTTTGCCGTAATGACGGTCATAATGATACTAGGCTTTGCAAATTCGTTTCTGCCTTTTAATCAGACAGTCAAGAAAATATTAGATACAATTGGCTCAATATGGATGGGCGTATTTGTATATTTGCTTATTTTCGTTATCTTAGCCGACCTTGTAGTTCTGATTATGAGCCTGTGTAAAGCAGTTTCGTGGCCCATTACGCCAAATGTGCGCATGATTTCCGGCTTGGTAGTACTACTTCTGACAACTGTAACAGTTACTTACGGAATGATTCACGCCAGAAACATCAAACACGTATCGTACAATATTTCTGTTTCGGCAGAATTACAGCAAGAAATTAATCTTGTATTGATTACTGATTTGCACCTTGGCTCTCTGGGCTCAGAGAGTCGTCTTGATAAAATTGTAGAAGAGATTAATAGCCTTGATCCGGATATTGTTTGTATTGCTGGAGACTTTTTTAATACTGATTTTGATTCTATAAGTAACTGTGAAAAGGCGGCCAGAACTTTAAGGGAAATCTCCTCGAAATATGGTGTATATGCTAGCTTTGGCAACCATGATGCAGGATCAACCTTTGAGAAAATGACAGATTTTCTAAAGGAGTGTAATATTACTGCACTTAGTGATGAATATGTAGTTATAGACAATCTTTTCACCTTGGCCGGCAGGCTTGATGGTTCTCCAATCGGCGGTTATAGTGGTCAGAAAAGAAAAGAACTATCGCAAGTGCTTGCAGGTGTTGATGAAAGTCTTCCGATTATTGTAATGGACCATAATCCTGCCAATATCAGCCAATACACAGATGAGGTTGATCTGATTCTGTCTGGCCATACGCACAAGGGTCAAATCTTCCCGGGTAGCCTTATAACTAATGCAATGTACACGGTTGATTATGGGTATTATAGGAAAGATGATAATAGTCCGCACGTTATTGTCTCTTCCGGTATTGGCACATGGGGACTGCCTATGAGAGTTGGCAGTAATAGCGAGATTGTGAGTGTTTGTATAAAAATCGAATAAAATTAAACATATTAATATAATATAACGCAATTATTAAAAAAACTAATTATGTCCTGTTCTTTTCCTTATGTGACAAGAAAGTATGTCAAGCGCTATGATAATATAATCATACAAACTAGATGGAGGAATTGTAGTATGAACAGGAAATTTTTTACTTGTGAAAAGGCTCAATATAGATGGTATAACCCAAATGAGATAATTATGGGTAAGGAAATGAAGGATCATTTGAAGTTTGCAGTATCCTATTGGCATACATTATGCTCCGAAGGAGCCGATATGTTTGGCAGAGGAGTGCTGGATAAGAGCTTTGGAGGCAAGGATCCAATTGATATTTATAAGTGTAAAGTTGATGCTTTGATGGAACTTATGAATATTCTGTCCATTGATTATTTTTGTTTTCATGATGCGGATATAGCACCTGAAGGCAAGACTCTGAAAGAAACAAATTATAATCTTGATGTTATAAGCGATTATATGCAAGAGCAAATGTCAAAAAATGGCAAGAAACTCTTGTGGGGCACAGCTAACTGTTTCAACCATCCAAGGTATATGCATGGTGCCGGCACATCACCATATGTTGATGTATACGCATATGCTGCGGCACAAATTAAAAAGGCACTGGAAGTTACCGTGAAGTTAGGCGGTAATGGCTATGTGTTCTGGGGTGGCAGAGAAGGATATGAGACGCTACTTAATACAGATATGGCATTAGAACTTGATAACATGGCCAGACTGTTACATATGGCTGTAGATTATGGTCGTAAAATAGGCTTTAAGGGAGATTTTTATATTGAACCTAAGCCAAAGGAGCCAACTAAACATCAGTATGATTTTGATAGTAGTACGGTTGCCGGATTCTTACAAAAATACGACCTTACAAAAGATTTCAAATTAAATATAGAAGCTAACCATGCTACTTTGGCAGGACATACATTTGAACATGAATTAACTGTTGCCAGAATAAATGGATTATTTGGTTCTATTGATGCTAATACAGGAGATAGTTTGCTTGGGTGGGATACAGATCAATTTCCGACAAATGTATATGATACAACAATGTGTATGCTTGAGGTTTTGAGAGCCGGCGGATTTACAAATGGCGGACTTAATTTTGATGCCAAGGCAAGACGTGGCTCGTGTGCTTTAGATGATATAGTTGATAGCTATGTGGCGGGAATTGATGCCTTTGCTTTGGGCCTTAAAAATGCTGTGAAAATAATTGAAGACGGCCGCATTGATGAATTTAAGAATAATAGATATTCGTCATGGAATACTTCACTTGGCTTAAGTATCAGAAACGACAGCGAAACTTTGGAGTCTTTGGCTAAATACGCTGAGGAGAACGCAGATGTTATGAAGTCTATCGGCAGTGGCAGACAAGAATATTTAGAAAACACAATTAATGATATATTATTTAAATAAACGAGGAGGAAAAGATATGAAAAAGGTAACAAAATTATTGGTTATGGTACTTACTGTAGCAATTTTATTTAGTTTGTTTACAGTGGGTAGTGCGATGGCTGAGGAAGCAGATTTCACAATGGATAAGCCTGTTTATGAACTCTTAGCTTCAGATATTATCACAAAGGCAGAATTCGGTGAAGATCCGACTAAGTTTAATCGTGAAGGCCACATAGTAGCTGCTTCCGGAGATGGAAAGTTGTTCTGGCATTCAGGAAACGGTGATTCATTTACATTTACTGTGAACTTTGGCACATACGAAGTAAGTAAAATGTCATACACCACTAATTCAGCAATGACATTAAATGTATATGCAAACGGTGAACTTGTGGGTGAAGGTATCAGCAGCGCTCCCGGAACTTGTAAATTTGATTTAAAAAAGGCTCTTACAGGATTACAGACAATTAAAGTTGAAGTTGTACATGAAAGAAACGTATGGCCGGGTCCTGACTATGGTAATATAACATTTATTGCAGAGAGTCGTTTTATTATGGATAATGCTACTTTTAACACTTCTGCAAAAGATATTATTTTAATGTCAGACTTTGGAGAAGATCCAGCTAAGTTTAATCGAGAAGGTCACACTGTATGTGCATCTGATGATGGTCAATTGTTTTGGCATTCAGGCAATGGTGACTCATTCACATTTACAGTAGATTTTGGTGCATATAATGTTGATAAAATGTCTTATACTACTAACTCAGCAATGACATTAAATGTGTATGCAAACGGGGAACTTATAGGAGAAGGAATCAGTAGCGGCTCAGGAACATGTAAGTTTGATTTAATTAAAAAACTGACAGGCGTTAAGACAATAAAAATTGAAGTTATACATGAAAGAAACGTATGGCCCGGTCCTGATTATGGCAATATTACTTTCTTTTCAAGTGAAAAACATTATTTTACAATGACAGATGCGACTTTTAACATATTGGCAAAAGATATTCTTACACATGGAGTACACACAAGTGATAGTTCAAAATTCGATCGTCGTCCTTACGGTGGAGTAGAAGTATCTCCTGACGGACAAATTTTCTGGCATTCAGGAAATGGTGATACTTTTGAATTTAATGTAGACTTCGGAACGAAGGAAGTTGATAAAATGTCCTTTAATTACGGCGGGCCGGCTATGACACTTAACGTATATGTAGACGGCGTACTCACAGCACAAGGTGTTGCACCGGAGAGTAGTCGAGATGTTAATGCAAATAAATGTGAGATTACATTTGATGAAGCTCTTACAGGAAAACATACTATTAAGTATGAAGTAGTATCAGATACAGTTGTATGGCCGGCTACAGACTATGGAATGTTTGCTTTCTATGAAAAGGTAACAACACCTGAAAATCCCGGTGAGACACCTGAAAAACCTGATGATACGCCTGATAATCCGAACACAGGAGACAATAATATGTTTGTAGTGACAACATTGTGTTTGATGACTATGGTTGCAGCTACAATAGTTGTATCCTACAGAAAAAAGGAGAATCAATAATATGACAAATATTAAGAAAATAGCTTTACTGTCAGTAACAATTATCGCATGTATTATATTGTCAGTAATCAGCATTTCTGCTGAAAATACAGCTGATTTTACAATGGAGAATGGTTATCTGAATGTAAAGGCAAGAGATATCTTGGCTATTGAAGGTGCGTTTACTTATGATGAGAGTAAGTATGTAAGAAACGCAAATAAGGTAATTGATACAAACAAGACAGACAACGAGTATGATGGACAATTTTTTTTCCATGAAGGAGCCGGAGATACATTTGTATTTACTGTTGACTTTGGATCTTTTAAAGCTGATAAGTTTTCTTTTATGCATTATGGTGGTGCTGTAGAGCCTACGGTATTTAAATTGTATGCTAATAATAAAGAACTTGGCGAGGGAAGATCAATAGGTGGTAATGGATGGCTTGACAATTGGGGTGGATACGCAGGTTGTCATCAAGATGAGATTATATTCAGTGAGTCGATCACAGGTGTTCAGACGATTAAGATAGAAATTATATCATCTGCTCCTGCTTGGCCGGCTAACAATATCGGTTATTTTGAATTCTTTGATAGCACAAAATATGATCCAAATAACGACGCAAATATAACACCTTTATTTACAATGACAGAGGATAGTTTGCTTCTTTCTGCAACAAAAATTCTTGGCACAAGAGGGGCAGTTACAAGAGATCCTGAATTATTTGTAACAGATCACGCTGTTGGTACCAACTCAGCGCCTGAACAACCGGAATATGACGGAAACTTCTTTATCCATTCAGGTGCTGGTGACACATTCACTTTCTACGTTGATCTAGGTGAGAAGATAGTCGACAGTATGTCATATATGGACTATGGTTTGAGTGGAATTCCTTCAATCTTTGAGATATATGCTGATGATGAACTGATTGGTGAAGGAGAAGCTTTAGGTGGCAATGGTTGGGAGTTGTCCGACTATGAAACAGCAAACTATAACGAGATATATTTTGATAAAGAAATAACAGGACTTGTTAAAATTACAATCGTTATTGTTGAATCTGCGGCTGCTTGGCCTGCTAATAATATTGGTATGTATACCCTCTATGAGAAGATGGATGAGAGCCAGGCAACTCCGGTTCCGCAAGCAACACAGTTGCCTACAACAGCTCCTACTACAGCACCTACTGAAGCACCTACTGAGTCTCCGACCGAAGTGCCGGAGAATAAGAAGGATGGCTGCGGCTCTGCTAGTGGTATAGCACAGATAATGCTTATCTTGGGAGCTGCCTTCATTATCAAAAAAAAGAAATAATTTAATTTTTAATCAGAGGATTCGACTATGAATTTAAAAAGAATATTATGCTGTTTTGTTTTTTTGTGTATTTGCTTTTCCTTACTGTCAACGCTTTTTATTAATGCGCATGATGGCATAGAAGTGAATGTGTATGACGCTTCCGGAAAGAGTAGTGTTATGCAAATAAATGAAGGAAAAAGTGCAGGTTTTCTCTTTAATACTGCCGAATCCTTTGATTCCGTTAGTACCTATGCTACAAAAATAGGTAATAGCAAAGGTAGTGTTCAAGTAAGTCTTTATAAATATAACGAGTCATATCATAAGACTGTAAAAAGTCAACCTGTAATGACTCAGTCATACACAGATATTAAAAGAAATGCTGTGCTATCTTTATCAGGTACAGTATGTAGTAGTGGAGAATATCTTATTGTTTTTCACAATGTAGAGAATAAAGTTGGTATATATACGGTCGACGGCAATCGTGTCGGTGGAGGGTTGTTGTATGAAGACGGCTATGAAGTTGAAGGTACGTTGAAGGCTTCTGTACATTTTACTAAAACAGCAAATAAGTATTTTAATGAATATAAAAGCAGTTATGATTTATCATATACTGTAACAACACCTGAGGAATATAAATATTCAAGTAATGATGCGATAAATAGCCGTGATGTTATGTCTGATACATGGTATGCTATAGATGGTCTTGACAGAGTGCTTCCTACTCAAGAACAGACAGGCATCCAGAAAGACCGCGTTGTTGCAATGGCATATTGGAGCTGGCATTGCGACTTTTCAGATAACTCCAGACCAAGAAATGTAACACAAATTATTAAACAGTATCCAGAGAGTATAAATGACTACAGTCACTCAGTTTGGTATGAGATTGATAGTCCGGCGTATTTTTGGGATGAACCGCTTTTTGGATATTACACAACAGAAGATAGATGGGTAATACGTAAGCATGCAGAACTTTTAGCTGCAGCAGGCGTAGATGTTATATTTTTCGATAATACAAACTCAATCGCAACATGGCAAGATGGATACAGAACAATATTTGAAGTCTTTGCAGAGGCCAGAGAAGATGGGGTAAAGGCTCCGTGTATAAGTTTTACATTGCACTTTTCACCGTGTGAGGACACTAATACACAATTAGAACAATTATATTTAGATATTTATAGACAAGATAAATTTAGAGAATTATGGTTTTATTGGGATGGTAAGCCGCTTATTATGGCGCATCCCGATGCCTTATCAGATAGTAATCCAATACAAAAAGAAATAAAAGAATTTTTCACCTTCAGAGGTCCTATGTCTAAGGTTGGACCGGGGGGCGGAGCACAAACATCTTTTACACAGTGGGGATGGCTCAATACATATCCGCAGATAGTGTATAAAGATGCAGAAGGCAATAATGAGATGACCACGGTAGGTATTGCCATTAATTGGAATGAAAACGGTATTACAGCTATGAATGGTCCTAATGTTATGGGACGCACGTGGACGTCTAAAGGATACGATACAAGTGAAAATGCTCTTTTAAAAGGTGCTTTTTTCGCTGAGCAGTGGGAATATGCATTAGAAGTTGATCCTGAAATAGTATTTGTAGTTGGTTGGAATGAATGGATTGCAGGAAGATACGAGGAATGGAACGGCGTTACAAACGCATTTCCTGACCAATTTTCAGAAACGTATAGTAGAGATATTGAACCCACTAAAGGCACGCTTAAGGATCACTATTACTATCAGTTGTGTGCTTATATAAGAAAATACAAAGGAATCAGAACGTCTCCTGCAACATTAAATCAAACTACAATAGATATATATAAAGGAATCTCCCAGTGGGAAGATGTGGGCCCTGCATTCTATGATTATACGAATGATGTACAGGATAGAGATCATGTAGGTTATCTCACAACTGAGTATAAAAATACAACCGGACGCAATGATATTGTGTTATCAAAGATTTCCAATGATAATGAAAATGTGTATTTTATGGTACAGACAAAAGAGAATCTGACTTCTCAATACGAAAGCGGGTTTATGCGCCTTTTGATTGATACTATAGATTCTGAAAAAGCGTGGGAAGGCTTTGAATTTATAGTTAACAGAGTATCTCCAGACGAGAAATATGCTGTTTTAGAAAGAGCAACAAAAGATGGCTGGGAATGGGAAGAAGTTGGTAAAGTAGAATACACAATAGACAGAAATTGTATGCAACTTAAGATTCCTAAGAGCATGCTTGGCATAGATACGTCAGACTTTAGTTTTAACTTTAAATGGTCAGATAATATGCAGATAGACGGTGATGTTATGGATTTCTACTCAAACGGAGACGTAGCACCTGCAGGAAGATTTATGTATCATTATGATACTACAAGTACAGGAATAGATCCTGTTTCTCCTGATGACGGCAGTAAAATGATACTTATAGTTGTATTATGCGTTGCAGCAGTGATCACTATCGGAGTTGCGATAGTGTTAGTTAAGAAAGGGAAAAAAGTATGAAAAAAAGTACAGGAATAATATCATTATTACTACTTATTTGCATTATGTGCAGTTGTGGCAATAATACGCTACCTTCAGAGTCACCTTTACCAACAAACTGTATATCTGATATTGAAACGACACCTTTTCCTGAATATGTATATAACGGAAGCGTTGTTTTGTTAGATAGCGTAGAAGATTATCCTCAAGTCAAATTTGACAGTAATAGCCTCAAGACAGGTATTAAGTTCAATAGCGAATTTGAAGTTTCAGACTATTCGAAAATTGCGTTGTATGTGAAAATAAAATCACTACGTAAAAACCAAGCTGTTGTTTTCTATGTGAATGGGGAGAAAGTCTTTACCCTTACCAGAGATACTAAAGGAGCTACTCATGATATAACAAAAGCCATTTTACCGGCCTTGACTAAGGGTGAAAATACTTTAAGTGCTACGGTTCCGTCAGGAGCAAACTTTGAGGGCATATTAACTTTGTATTCTAATGGATATTTACTCCAAAATAACCTTGATATAAAAGGATCTCTTGATAAAGCAATATCAGAGGGACTTTATGGGATGAATATGGAAATAACACGTAAGGCTTGGCACTATGGCTTGTCTGCGCAAATGATTAATAACAGAAAGTTCTATGCTCAAGAAGATGGTAAACCAGCCGGATGGAACGGTAATAATTTTGAGTATATTACCGATGTGACAAAAAGTATGTGCCAGAGTAACTACGTTGCACTTGAAAAAGGTGGCGAGATTAGTCATCAGGATCAATGGATATATTTGGCTAAGAATCAGTCATACGAGATAAAAGTCTGGACAAATAGTGACCTTAGCAAGCAAACAGAACTAGAAATATACTTGAATGATAAGAAGATTACTACATTTACAGTTAAGCCATCAAATGATGCATATAATGAATACTCGTTTATATATAAAGCCGACGAAACTATTCAAAATGGTACATTTACCATAAAAAATAAAACAGCGTCTGTAGATATATACCAAGTATCCATGATGAATACAAACAATTATATGGGAATGCGTCCTGATGTTATAGAGGCACTAAAGGAATTGAAACCATCGACACTGAGATATCCAGGTGGTTGCTGCGTCGATAAGTGGGACTGGAAAGAAAGTCTTAAAGAGCCTCATTTAAGAAAACCAATGAATGCCAATGGAATGGAAGGATTCTTATTTACAGCAACATATAATCAGGATACTTTTGACTTTGGACTCAAGGAATTTATGGCTTTATGTGAGTTAACCGGAGCAAAAGCAGAGCTTACAGTATCTTTAGTTGCTATGGATGCTAAGAGTAGTAGCGATCTTGTAAAATACTGCAAAGAAAACGGATATGAGGTCCTAAATTGGTATATAGGCAACGAAGTTTATTTCTTTGGTGGTGAATATGCTGCAAATGGTGTTTTGGCAGCAAAAAAAACAAGTGAATTTATTAGAGAAATGCGTAAGGTAGATGAGAATATTAACGTAGTTATCGGTATTAACACAGTTGGTAACGACCTTACATCATGGAGCGAACAGTATGTAAAAAATATTACTGAGCAATACGAATATATATCAGTACATGAATATTATGGTCCCGCTACAGTTACAGACGGTCACTTTAATGGCCTTGCGGCTCTTAATGAATTAGGGGCGTTTAAGCAAGGCTATAGCGGCACTGTAAAAAATGCTGCAGACCTTATGGAACGAATGAAGGCGTATATACCTGAAAATGCCACTTTATATGTTGATGAATGGAACTGGGGCTTTGGCATGATGCCAAGTACACTTATGTATATGGGTGATAGTCTATATTGGCATACTCTGGCAAATGGTAGTCTGTTATATCCTGCTTATAGTGCCAGCTTCTTCCACCCGTTAGAAGGTATGATTTTTGTCACTCCCAATGAAGCAAAGATAACTGCAGTAGGCACAGCTTTCCAATTATTTGTAAAGCATAAGAATCAAACTATCTTAGAGTCTTGTTGTGAAAACAAAGCTCTAAGTATACTTGCTACCCAAGGTACAGACAATGGTATAATATCTGTTGTTAACCGGGAGCAAGCCGCAGTAAGACTTACTGTTAATTCGGAAATAAACAGTGAGAAATACTCTAAAGTTAAGATATATACTATTGAAGCAAAAGAGTTAGATTTGGAAAATACTGCTTTGGTAGATGAAGACACTGTGAAAATATATCAATTGGAAAAGGATATTACAGAAAATATTTTCACCATTGATATCCCTGGTGCTAGCTTGGTCGTAGTTGAATTATTAAAGTAAAGGAAGGTAATACAGATGGTTAATATAAATATTCAGGAAAAAGAAAAAGCATATAGAATCCCCGAAGGTATATACGGGCTTAATATGGAAATTACAAGAACAACATTTTGGCAGGGCTTGATGGCCCAAATGCTGTGTAATAGAAAGTTTTATGCAGGAGATGATAACGGACCTGGTGGTTGGATATTAGATGGAGCGGATTATATAAGAGATATCAACAGTAGTCCATGTCAGAGTTCGTATATTAAATTAAATGCTAATAGCAGTATTTCATATACTGCCGAGTCAGTTTTGGTAAAAAAAGATCATTTATATGAAATAAGAGCGCTTATTAATTCTTGCAACACAGACAGAAAATTCTCTATAGAAGCAGCCGGTAAGACATGGCAAACTGATGTAAAAGCATCCAAAGAAGAGTTCTCATATATAAATCTGGTAATAAAAGCAGATGAAGATATTAAAAACGGAACATTCAAACTTACTCTTACAGAAGGTAGCGAGTCATATGTATATGCAGTATCTTATATGGACAAGGATAACTATTACGGAATGAGAACCGATGTTATTGAGATGCTGGCAAAGCTAAAACCTTCATATCTTCGCTTCCCAGGCGGATGCTGTGCAGATCATTTTGAGTGGAAGGAAGGTCTCAAGCCTGTTGATTTTAGAAAACCAATGGATGGAGCTGTTAAGAACTTCTTGTTTAGAGATAGTTTTCACCAGGACACTAACGATATCGGAATAAATGAATTTGTATTGCTATGTAGGAAAGTAGGTGCTGAACCTGAATATACATCGAGACTTGTTTTGTCTGAACCTCAAGAGGCAGGGGACTTAGTTGAGTACTGTAATGGAGATGGAAGCACATACTGGGGTGCAGTTAGAGAATCTTTGGGATTTACACCATTTAATATTAAGCTTTGGTATGTAGGAAATGAGATATATTACTTTGGATATGGTTTAGAGCACGATGCTGTGAAGGCAGCTCGCGTAACAGACGAGTATATCAGAGCAATGAAGACATCAGATCCTACAATTAAAACTATTATTGGTGTGTGTCCCCACTCTGAGATACACAAAGAGTGGAGCATTAAATATGTGGAGAATATTAAGTCTGAATATGATTTTGTGTCATATCACCGATATAACGGTACAGAGATTGATTCTGAAAAGTCGGACTTGTTATATGCTGATAACGTAAGAAAAATGTTGATTGATGGCTATGATCATGGACTTGAGTACATGCAAAATATAATTTTCAAGGATAAATACAACAAAATTCAAATAAATCTTGATGAGTGGAATTATTCTTGGGGATTGAAGGGTAGCAACCTTATGACTTTATCTAACGCTTTAATGCTTAATTTTATGATTAAATATTTTGATAAGTGGCGCATATCCGATGCCAGATTCTTCCATCCTATCAACGAGGGAATGCTTGATGTAAGCCCTGAAGCAGTAAAGATGGATACATCAGGTACCTTATTTGAATATTTCCATAAACATAGAAATGGTATCTTATTGAATGCAATATCTGATAATAAGGATGTTGATTGCGTAGCAACAAAACATCAAAATAATACAGTTATTTCCATTATTAACAGAGTTGACAAACAAACAGAAATCAATATTATTGATAATTGTTCGGGAAAAGAAATTACGGAATATCACGTTTCCGGTATTTTAATGAAAAGTATAACAGCTTTTGAAAACAGCATAGAGCTTGTTGATAGTGTTATCTCAAAAGATGGAGTAATTTCTATTCCGGCAAACAGTATTTTGTTTATTGAATATTAACTTACAAGGGTGAGTGTATGAACTTATATCAACAAGAGCATAGTGTTTTTGAGGAACATTTTGTTGTTGAACGAAAGAAAAATTTTAGTTTTCCTCTCCATTTGCATCGTAGTTACGAATTTTTGTATATATTAGACGGACAGATGGAGGTTCGTATAGATGATGAGGTAAAGATTATGAAGAAAAATGACTGCGCTTTCATTTTTCCTCATCAGATTCATTCGCTTCAAAGTGAGAAAAGTGAACATATTTTATTTATATTTTCACCTGAACACATAAAACACTTTAGTAAATATATTGAAAACAAAAAAGCATCCAGTAATTTTTTTAGTGTTGAGGATGAGACATTACTGAATGTGCTTTTAACCCTAGACAAACAGGATAATATATATAAAATAAAAGGAGCACTATATTTAATTTGTGGGATTTATAAAGAAAAATGTGTTTTTCTGGATAATAATGAGAAGAAATTATTTTCGCACGGTAGACTTTTAAGGGATATCATTAGTTATGCTGAGGAGAACTACAAATCGGATTGTTCGCTTATGGAGCTGTCAACACGACTCTCATATGATTATGCGTATATTTCAAAATATTTTAGGAGAAAGACCGGTATTAATTTTAACACTTTTGTAAATCAACTCCGTATAAATGAAGCTTGTTTTATGTTAAGTGAAACATCAAATTCGATTTTAGATATTGCTTCAGAGTGTGGTTATGAAAGTTTGAGGAGTTTTAGTAGAAATTTTCTGAAATTTAAAGGTTGTAGTCCCACAAATTACCGTAAACAGTTAAATGAATTAGAATAAGGAGTAGTAATAATGCTATATATTGGAATAGATTTAGGCACATCTTCTGTGAAAATTATATTGGTGGATGAGAAAGGTGAAAAGTTAGCGACTGTCACAAGGCATTATCCTGTAGAATATCCTAAGCCGGGATGGAGTCAACAAAATCCGGAAGATTGGTATGATGCGGTTATAAGTGGTTTAGAAGAGCTCCTTGACGGACAAGATAAATCGAAGATTGCTGGACTTGGTGTTGCCGGACAAATGCACGGACTTGTTATATTAGATAATGAAGATCATGTAATAAGACCTGCAATATTATGGAATGATGGAAGAACAGAAGATCAAGTTGCTTATTTGAATAATCAAATAGGTAAGGATACTTTATCCGGTCATGTTGCGAATATTGCTTTTGCCGGTTTTACTGCGCCTAAAATATTATGGCTCAAAGAACATGAACCGGAGAACTTTACAAAAATACACAAAATCATGCTTCCTAAGGATTACATAGTTTATCGGCTTACAGGAAGCTTTGTTACAGATTACTCTGATGCATCCGGTATGTTACTGCTTGATGTGCAAAACAGATGTTGGTCTGATAAGCTGTGCGAGATTTGCTATGTGAAAAAAGAATGGTTGCCACAACTTTGCGATAGCAAGGATCGTGTAGGTGTTATAAAAAAAGAGTTTGACTATTTATTTGGTGGCAATGAGATTTGTGTTGTTGCAGGAGCAGGGGACAATGCTGCGGCAGCAATAGGAACAGGCTGTATCAATGATGGGGAGTGCAATATATCACTTGGCACATCAGGTACTATCTTCATTGTTTCAGATAACTTTGACGTAGACAATAATAATGCACTTCATTCCTTTGCTTATACTGAGGGTAGATATCATTTAATGGGTTGTATGTTGTCAGCTGCATCTTGTGCATCCTGGTGGCTTGACATCTTAAATAGTATAGATTATGACGGCGAATTTACTGATATGAACAGTATGCTTGGAGATAATCAGGTGTATTTTCTTCCTTACCTGATGGGTGAGCGTTCTCCTATTAACGATGTAAATGCAAGAGCTGCTTTTGTCGGCATGAATGCCGCTACAACAAGAAGAGAAATGTGCCTGGCTGTACTTGAGGGTGTATCATTTGCACTTAGAGATTGCTTGGAGGTTGCTCGCAAACTGGGAATTAATGTAAACGTAAGTACTTGTTGTGGTGGCGGAAGCAAAATAAAAATCTGGCCGCAGATATTAAGTAATGTTTTGGGTATTGATATTAATTTGCCTGCAACGCAGGAAGGACCTTCGCTTGGCGCAGCAATGCTTGCGATGGTGGCGTGTGGTGAATATGAATCCGTGTCGGAGGCTTGCGATGCCATTGTGAAAATTCAAGAGACAATCAATCCTCAAATGGACATCATAGAAAAATATAATAAGAAATACGAGAAATTCAGTAAATTGTATCCGGCACTAAAAGATGTATTTTAATCATGTTGTTCCTTGACTTTCAAGTGTGTGTTAACCCTTCTTTACCCCTTGACAACATTTTTTTACCGATGTATACTCTCATGGTAAAAATAAATACATTCAAAGGCAATGATGGAGAGAAGTACTGCATAAGATCGCTCACAGTGAGTGCGGGGACAGTGAGAACCCGGCAGAATAGAGTTTGCACGAATAACACTCCGGAGCCGCGACCTGAACGAGAGGACATAAGGCCTTTCTACTAGGGAAGCCGTGTTTTACGCGTTAAGTAAAGAGGATTGATAAGATCCGTAAAGAGTGGCTTTATATTAAAGCAAAATAGGTGGTACCACGTGAGCATAGCAAGCGTCCTATTACAGGAAGGCAAGCTATGCATTTATTTATATTTAGGAGGAAAACTAATGAAACATCTGGACGTTAAGGACGTATTGACAAACAAAGAGTACACAGGTAAAGAAGTTACTGTATGCGGTTGGGTAAGGACAGCAAGAGATTCAAAGAACATGGCATTCTTCGAACTCAACGACGGCACATCACTTAAGCACATTCAGGTAGTAATTGACAAAGCTGTTCTCAATGTAGACGACGAAGCTCTCAAACTTGGTGCATCAGTTAAGGTAGTTGGTACAGCAGTAGAGGGTCGTCAGGAACTAAACGAAATCAACGCCAAGGAAGTTGTGCTTCTTGGTGCTTCTCCTGCAGATTATCCGCTTCAGAAAAAAAGACACACATTAGAATTCTTAAGAACAATGCCGCATCTGCGTACACGTACTAACACATTTAACGCAGTGCTCAGAGTAAGATCTGTAATGGCAAACTCAATTCACACATATTTCCAGAGCCATAACTATGTATATGTAAACACACCATTGATTACAGGCAGTGACTGTGAAGGCGCAGGAGAGACTTTTACCGTAACTACAATTGGTCATAGTGATAAATATAAAACAAGCGACGAGTATTATGCAGATGACTTCTTTGGCAGACGTGCCACACTTAGTGTGTCCGGACAGCTGGAAGGCGAGGTGGCTGCAATGGCAATGGGTAAGATTTATACATTCGGGCCTAGCTTCCGTGCAGAAAACAGTAATACACCAAGACACGTTGCAGAATTCTGGCATGTAGAGCCGGAGGTTGCTTTTGCCGAGCTTCCGGACATTATTGAGATTGCAGAAGATATGATAAAATATATCGTTCGTGACGTATTAGAAAAATGTCCTGAAGAAATTAAATTCTTTGATGAGCGTTTTGAGAAGGGCCTTATCGATAAGCTCAATAATCTTATCAATAACGACTTTGCTATACTTGATTATACAGATGCTGTGAAAATGCTGGAAGAGTCTGGTAAACAGTTCCAGTATCCTGTATATTGGGGTGCTGATCTGCAGACAGAGCACGAAAGATATATTACAGAAGAAGTTTACAACAAGCCTGTCTTTATAACAAACTATCCTAAGGCAATTAAGTCCTTCTATATGAAACAAAATCCTGACGGTAAGACAGTTGCTGCAACAGATTTGCTGGTTCCCGGCGTTGGTGAGATTATCGGATGTAGCGAACGTGAAGCTGACTATGACAAGCTGATGGCTGCTATGAAGGAACGTAATATGAAAATTGAAGAATATGCAGATTATATTGACCTTCGTAGATTTGGCAGCGTACCTCACAGTGGATTTGGCCTTGGTTTCGAGCGTATCATTATGTATGTAACAGGTATGACCAACATCCGTGATGTAATTCTCTATCCAAGAACAGTAGGTAACATCCGATAATAGAAAGGACTTTTGATGAAAAGATTAACTTTGCCCAAAGATTATATGTCGCCTATAAGTCAGCGCGATACACAAAGAGCTATTAAGCTTATTAAAGACACTTTCCAGGTTAAGTTAGCACGCGCGCTTAATCTTGACCGTGTTACTGCACCTCTTATCGTTACTAAAGCCAGTGGCATCAACGACGACCTTAATGGCGTTGAGAGAAAAGTTAATTTTACTCTCAAAGAACAAGAAGATACAGAGGTTGAGATCGTACAGTCTCTGGCAAAATGGAAGAGAGCGGCTCTGGCCAAATACGGCTATAATCCGGGAGAGGGAATATATACAGATATGAATGCCATCCGTCGTGATGATGACGTGGATAACCTTCATTCAGTATTTGTAGACCAGTGGGACTGGGAAGCAGTAATCACCCGCGACGATCGAAATGTTGATTTTCTTAAGAATATCGTACGCAAGATTGCTACTGCAATATATGAAACAAAACAAATATTAAACGATGCATATCCGCAGCTTGGCGGCACTATCGAGAAAGAAGTTTTCTTTATCACAACTCAAGAACTTGAAGATATGTATCCTGAAAAAACTGCCAAAGAACGTGAAAATGCCATTACAAAACAGCATAAAACAGTGTTTATTATGCAGATTGGCGATGTTTTACGTTCCGGCCAGCGTCATGATGGCAGAGCGCCGGATTATGATGATTGGACTCTTAATGGAGACCTTTTTGTATGGGATGATACATTAGACTGCGCGGTAGAATTATCAT
Source organism: Oscillospiraceae bacterium (assembly GCA_015069185.1). Taxonomy (GTDB): domain Bacteria; phylum Bacillota; class Clostridia; order UBA1212; family UBA1255; genus SIG424. The sequence continues at coordinate 15,107 of SVJB01000020.1, read as the reverse complement.
CTATGGGTATTCGTGTAGACTCTAAGGCTCTTGAACGTCAGCTTAAGATAAGCAACCAGGAAAGTCGCATGAGCTTTCCGTATCATCAGGCAGTTGCTGGCGGTACATACCCACTGACAATCGGAGGCGGTATTGGACAGTCGCGCTTGTGCTTGGTACTTCTTGGCAAAGCTCATATCGGAGAAGTACAGGTATCAGTATGGCCCGATGACATGGTAGAGGCTTGTTGCAATAATAACATAATTCTTCTGTAAAAATGAACAACACTCTTGCTCAATTCTATAATAACGTAATCGATTTTGAAAAGCTTCAAGCCTGCGGTGATTTGGTTTTATCTGAAATATCCGTAGAGGAGCTCTATGCGTGTCAAAAAAGAAATATTCCATTAAGTGACAAGGGCATTGTTGATATTGTCTTGCTGTCTTTTCACCGAAATAAGGAAATATTTGATTATATTCTGAATGTATATAAGACACCGGAAATATATGAGATATACGCAGATTATGCATCTGATATACTGCCGCTTTGCGCAGTGCTTACATTTAATGGCAACTATGACAGCATAATTAACACATTGTTAGATAAGTCCTGCAATCATTTATTCAAAGGCTCATTGCTACTGGCCTTTGCATCTATCTGCTCAATAAACAATCAAGAAGAGATTTTTGATAATTTCATTGATAATAATTATGACAAGGAATTATTTGAAAATTTTTATGACACGGTAATAGATATTATGATTTTATATTGCCGTGAGGATTATGTTAAGTACCTTAAATATTACTGGCTTAATTGTATTGTTAATCCACTTGATAATGGCAATTACAATGACATTATAAATACTCTTTATTCTCGCAAATACTATAAAGGGAATGAGACTATTGATGATATTAAGAAAGAGCTGATTTATAATCTTAAATCGTTTGATTTTCAGGTTTTGAACTTAGATTACAAAAAAGAGGCTGAAAGTCAAAAATTTTTTTCTATGGAGCGTCAGATCGAGGAACTACTTCAAAAAATTGATTTTAATAGCGATATTAGCTCCATTTTGGATATCTTTTATGCGCAGATAAACGTTGATATATTTTATCCCTCTTATGATATAGATCCAGAGGCAAAGTTGTTTGATAGAGAACTGTTTTTCTACGACAGATTCACTTTGGAAAGTATGTTTGCCAAATGGCCGGATGAATATGGTGTCTTCCGTGATAAATGGCGTGCATATCTGCTTGGAAAGTTTGATGACTTTTTGCTGGACAATGACATTACTGATGATGAATATGATAACAGGTATTCCGTCCATTATCTGGCAACTACAATACGTAATTTGCTTAAATAACTACAGGAGGTAATTAATGGTAGCGGCAGTTTTATTGACAATAATTGGCAGTGCGATATTAGGCTTTGTAATCTGGATAAAACCTTACCTGGCTTCAAGTACGGAATCAGTTTTGATATTTATAGGCCTTATTGTAGCTATTGTAATCTGCTATGCAATTGCTATTTACAAATTTGAAGACGCAACGTACTTTTTTCACAGGCTATTTGGTCGTAAAGATCCTTTTGGTAAGCCTTATAAGTCTGGTAGTAAGGAAGAAAATGAATTCGAACTGGCGCGCTTTTATTTTGCCACAGGACGCAGTCAGGCGGGGGCTGATCAGCTCGACAGAATTGCAAAAAATAATATGTCTGCCAGGGCGCTCCTCGGATACGCACTTGTAAGAGGCCTTTATGGCTACAAGAAGAACACAGACAAGGGATATGACTATTTGAATCAGGCCGAAGCTCAGGAAAACAGTTATGCCTATGTCTATTATTACTATTTGTACACAGATGGTTTGGACGATGAACAAGACGAGCAAGACGGCTTGGATTGGCTCAATAAAGCAGTCGAGCTTAACAATCCATTGGCTCTGGTAGAGATGGGTAATTACATTTATAATAAGGCAAATGGCGATAAGGATCAGATAAAACAAGCTGAGGCATATTACAGCAAAGCTCACGCGGTCAATCCAAATTATGGATATGAGGAGCTGGTAGATATATTTTTATCTGAAGCCGAATTATCACCGGAATTTATTTACCAATCATATATCCGTCTCATGCCAAGAACAAGAAAAGCCCTGTATCTTCGCGCATGCTGTCTGGAAAAATTAAATAAGATGAAAAAAGCTTTGAAGTTTTATGAGATTGCAGCAAATGCAGGTGATGAAGACGCTGCCTTAATTCTTGGCTGGAAATACATGCATGGTGAAAATGTGCCACAAGATATCAACAAAGCTATGTCCTATTTGGATTTTTGTGCAAAAAAATCCAATCCGAAAGCATATATATACATAGGTTACGGTCATCTCTATGGCTTGCTAGGAAAAGAAAACTCGAATGAAGCCAAAAAATGGTTTAAAAAAGCAGCCGACAAAGGCGACGCAGAAGGTATGTGGTTCTTAGGAAACATCGAGGAAAGAGATTTCAACAACAAAGAAGCGCTAAAGTGGTACGAAAAAGGTGCCGCGCTAGGGGATGATGAGTGTTTGATTAGTGCCGGTGACATTATCATGGTTGTTGACAGCGTATCCAAAGGAATAAATTACCTTAAGAAGGCAGCTGACAAAGGAAATGCAAGAGCAATGGCGAAGCTTGGTTTTTATTACGAGAATGATAAAGATTATAATAACGCTTTTAAATATCTTAGTCTTGCAGCTGAAAAGGATCATGCCGATGCTCAGGCTATGCTTGGCTCGTTATATGCAGACGGCAAAGGCTGCAAAGCAGATATGAAAAAAAGCTTCTATTGGATAAAGAAGTCAGCAGAAAATGGTAGCGCCAGGGGTGCCGGCTACTTAAGCTACTGTTACGAAATAGGTGCAGGTTGTGAAAAAAATCCTGCTCTTGCTGAATACTGGAACCAGGTCTCCCAAGAGAGAATGGAAGCGACAATCTCAGAACTGTGAGTTTGAATATTCTACAGGGACTATGTTGTTGCAAAGCTGCAGTTTTTTTGCAGTAAATACGTAAAAAAATGCACCGACAGTATTTAACTGTCGGTGCAAAACATTACAAAATTAGATAACTTACGCAAGATTAAGATCTTCTTCACAAAGAACCTTAAATCCGTTAGTGCTGAGCACGTGGCAAGCTTTATCGTTGTAGTCCACACGTACAACAAAGCAAACGTGATTCTCATACGCTTCATTAAATGCATATAAATACTCAATATTAACACCGCTTCTGCTGATTGTGTTGATCATTTTAGATAAGCTGCCCGGCTCATCCGGTATAGCAACAGCGATTACGTGATTAACTTTTGCCAGAATGTGGTTGTCAAGCAGAATGTCGCGAGCCTTTTCAGCATCAGAAACGATAACACGCATAATACCAAAATCAGCAGTATCGGCAAGAGACAGAGCTCTCATATCAATATTTGCCTTTGCAAGCACATCGGTAACTACACCAAGGGAACCTTCTTTGTTTTCAACAAAAATAGATAATTGTTTAATTTTCATAATAATACCTCCTGACTTATTAATGCAATTTACGTTTATCAATAACTCTGACAGCCTTACCCTCGCTACGGGCGATAGACTTAGGCGCCAGCAAGTGAACCTTGGGATTGATACCAAGCATAGTCTTAATGCTCTCAGCCAACTTCTTTTCGTAAGCAGCAGTTTCTTTGACTGTATCGCTGAACTGCTCAGGGAGAAGCTCAACGTTAATATCCAAAGTATCTGTATTGTTTACACGGTCAACGATAATCTGGTAGTTAGGCGCGTAACCTTCCTTAAGTAAAACAGTCTCGATTTGTGACGGGAATACGTTAACACCTCTTATAATCATCATATCGTCACTGCGCCCCATGGGTTTTGACATTTTAACTAAAGTTCTGCCACATGAGCATTTCTCACGAGTCAGCACGCAGATATCACGTGTGCGGTAGCGGAGCAGGGGGAAAGCTTCTTTTGTTATGGAAGTAAATACCAGCTCACCTTTGCTGCCCTCCGGGAGTACTTCTCCTGTATCAGGGTCGATAATCTCAGCAATAAAGTGATCTTCGTTAATGTGCATACCTGTTTGTTCTTCGCACTCAAAAGCAACTCCGGGACCGGATGTTTCTGTAAGACCGTAAATATCATATGCCTTAATGCCCAAAGATGCCTCAATATCACGGCGCATTTCTTCAGTCCAGGGTTCCGCACCGAAGATACCGGCACGTAGCTTATTGTCTTCGGGCTTGTATCCGGCTTCCTTTAGACTCTCACCTATGTAAGCGGCATATGAGGGTGTGCAACAGATAATAGTAGAGCCCAGATCCATCATAAACTGAATCTGACGCTCTGTGTTGCCCGATGACATAGGAAGAGTAAGACAGCCAACTTTATGTGATCCGCCGTTAAGACCGGGGCCACCCGTGAAAAGGCCGTATCCATAGCAAACCTGACATACATCATTTTCGTCTCCGCCAACAGCCACAATAGCACGTGCACAGCAATCTTCCCATAAATCAACGTCATGCTGTGTATAAAAAGCAACAACTCTCTTACCGGTTGTACCTGAAGTTGACTGGATTCTCACGCAGTCCTTAACCGGTACTGCCAGTAGACCGTAAGGGTAAGCATCACGCAGATCGCTTTTGGAAAGAAAAGGTAGCTTGTGCAAATCATCTATACCTTTAATATCATCAGGTGTCAGACCTTTTTTATCCATAAGATCGCGGTAATACGGTACGTTGTCATAAACATGCTTAACTTGCCTTACCAATCTTTCAGATTGCAGAGCACGCATGTCTTCATACTTCATAGTCTCTATTTCTTCATTCCAATATCTTTTAGACATTTTCACCATTCACCAGAACTTTCGAATAAATTAATTTCCTAGCCGTGATAGTATCACTTTTTACGTACCATTGTCAATAAAAAATCCGTCCAAACACTCCTTTTCCCTTGACTTTTAGCTAGAGTTGTAATACCATTCCCAAGGTATACATATACCTATCGGGAGATGATTTTTTGAGCACAATTTCAGATATATTTGCCAGCATGGTTTTTAACGACAGCGTTATGAGAGAGCGCTTGCCCAAGGAAACATACAAGGCTCTTCGCAAGACAATGAGCGAGGGTAAGACTTTGCCGGGAGACATAGCAGGCATCGTAGCTAATGCTATGAAAGACTGGGCAATTGAGAAGGGCGCTACACACTTTACACACTGGTTCCAGCCAATGACAGGTATTACTGCTGAGAAACACGACAGCTTCATTTCTCCCGTGGATGACGGCCATGTTATTATGGAATTTTCAGGCAAAGAGCTGGTAAAGGGTGAGCCTGATGCATCAAGCTTTCCGTCAGGCGGCCTGCGCGCTACTTTCGAGGCTCGTGGCTATACAGCATGGGATCCTACTTCATACGCATTTATACGTGAGAAGACACTGTGTATTCCTACTGTTTTCTGCTCATTTGGAGGAGAAGCATTGGATAAGAAAACACCACTGCTTAAATCTATAGAAGCAATCAATAAACAGGCGACACGTATTATTCGTTTGTTTGGCGTGACCAATGTAAAGAAGGTAAATGTTACAGTAGGTGCAGAGCAGGAGTATTTCCTTATAGATAATGAGGTTTATAAACAGAGACGTGACCTTATATATACAGGTCGTACATTGTTTGGTTCTCGTCCGCCTAAGACACAGGAGCTGGATGATCATTACTTTGGTTCTATCAAGCCCAGAGTTAAGGACTATATGAATACTCTCAACGAAGAATTATGGAAGTTGGGCATTCTTGCTAAGACAGAGCACAACGAAGCGGCTCCTGCACAGCATGAGCTTGCGCCGGTTTTCACAGACACAAATAAAGCAACTGATCATAATCAGATTACAATGGATGTCATGAAGAAGGTTGCTGGCAGCAAAGGCCTTGTGTGCTTGCTACATGAAAAGCCTTTCAGCAGTGTGGCAGGAAGTGGTAAACATAACAACTGGTCTCTATGTACAGATACAGGCATTAACCTGTTGGAGCCCGGCTCATCTCCCTATGAAAATGCACAGTTCCTTTTATTCCTGTGTGCGGTTATCAGAGCTGTAGATGAGCATCAGGATTTGCTGCGTATTTCTGTGGCAACAGCAGGAAACGACCATCGTCTGGGTGCTGCCGAGGCACCTCCGGCTATTATATCAATGTTCCTTGGCACAGAGCTCACAGAGATTCTAAACGCCATTGAGACAGGAAGCAGGTACGATGGAAACAAGTCTTCGTATATGGAAATCGGTGTGCATTCGCTGCCTAATTTTCCAAAAGATAATACAGACCGTAACCGTACATCTCCATTTGCTTTTACAGGTAACAAATTTGAATTCCGTATGCCGGGAGCATCTTTGTCTATCTCAGGCCCTAATATTATTCTTAACACAATTGTAGCAGATGTACTTATGGATTTTGCAGACAAGTTGGAGAAGGCCCACGACAGTGGCGACTTTAAGGCTCAACTTAATAATTTAATCAGAACAACAATCAAGGAGCACAAGCGCATTATCTTTAATGGCAATGGTTATACAAATGAATGGCGCCAGGAGGCAAAGGCAAGAGGTTTACTTGATCTTGCATCCACTCCTGAGGCACTGGCACACTATACAGACAAGAAGAACATTGACCTGTTTGCACGCCATAATATTTTCACAGAGGCAGAGGTACAATCTCGTCGTGATATTCTTCTTGAGAATTATTGTAAAATGATTGCAATTGAGGCTGCTACAATGGTTGATATGGCTAAGAAAGATATTCTGCCGGCAGGCCTTGAATATACAAGGGAACTGTGTGATATGATAAGTGCAAAGGCAGCTTGTGGCCTTAAGCTTAGTGCAGACAGCGAGCGCGAGACGGCCACCGAACTTGCCACCATTACTGATAACCTTCATCATGCCATCAGACAGCTGGAGGCAGATATTAAGACGGCAGCTGCAATTGAGGATCTTAATGACAAGTCAGTGTACTTACGCGATACTGTTAAGCCTGATATGGCACTGGTTCGTGAAAATGCTGACGCAATTGAGCTCCTGATTCCGTCTGAATATTATCCGTACCCTGATTACGGAACATTACTTTTCAGTGTATGATTGCAGAAAGGAAGTAATTCGGATGCATGATTACAAAATCTTTGATGCTCATTGTGATACACTCACAACACTGCGAGACAGCGAGTTCATCAGAGATACGGATAGACATTTTAATTTAAAACAAGCCGAGGAATATGCCGGATACACACAGGTGATGGCACTGTGGACAGACATAGGGGCGCTTAAGAAGCAAGACTCTGTTGACTGGAAAGTTGAGAGGTATGTGGAGATTTTCAATAAAATCGCTGCGGAAAATCCATCCTTCGGTATTATTAAGACAAGTAGCGATGTTATGGACAGCCGATACACACACAAGTTGATGTTGGCAATCGAAGGCGGAGAGGCAATCGGTACTGATGTATCAGGCGTGAGTAGGCTGTACGATATGGGAGTGCGGGCAATAGCACTTACATGGAATACTCCATATCTGATAAGTGATACCAACTGCAGGCAGATACCTGGCAACGAGAGAGGCGGACTTACAGAATTTGGTTTTAAGGTAGTCAAGGAAATGGACAGTTTGGGCATGGTAGTAGATGTATCACACATTTCCGAAAAAGGCTTTTATGACGTGGCCGACACCACAGTAAATCCTTTTATCGCGTCTCACTCAAACGCAAAGGCGCTGTCACCGCACCCGAGAAACTTGACAGACCAACAGTTTGAGGTGCTAATTGAGAAGGGCGGTGTCACAGGCATTAATCTATATAGCGCCTTCCTGACTGACGATGGCAGCCGCGCTACGATAGATACAATAATTGCTCACATAGAGCACTTTGCGGCATTGGGCGGTATTGATAATATAGGAATAGGCACAGACTTTGACGGTATAGACTTACCGCCGGAGGGCATAAGCGGAGCGCGGGATCTGTACAGAATCCTGAACCGACTTGGTAAAATGAATTACACACAGGAGCAAATCGATAAGATTTCACATAAAAATATGGAAAGAGTATTTACGGAGGTTCTCAAATGATTGATATTAAAATTTTGCGTGAAAATCCTGACTTGGTCAGAGAAAATATTAAGAAAAAGTTCCAGGATCACAAGCTTGTGCTTGTAGACCAGGTTCTTGAACTTGATGTTAAGAATAGACAAGCTATTCAAAGAGGTAACGATGCCCGTAAAGAAAAAAATGAGCTTAGCCAGAAAATTGGTATGCTCATGCGTGAAGGCAAGAAGGACGAGGCAAACGAACTCAAGGCACGTGTAGGCCAGATTAATAAGGAGCTTATCGACATTGAACAGCAAGAGGCTGATTATGCTGCTGCTATCAAGGAACGTATGATGAAGATTCCTAACTTCCTCCATGAATCAGTTCCGATTGGTAAGGACGATTCTGAAAATGTTGAGGTTAAGAAATACGGCGAGCCTGTAGTTCCGGATTACGAGATTCCATATCATTCAGATATAATGGAGCGCTTTTGTGGTATTGATTTAGATAGCGCACGAAAAGTGGCCGGTAACGGATTTTATTACCTGATGGGCGATATCGCAAGACTTCACTCTGCTGTACTTGCATACGCACGGGACTTTATGATCAGCAAAGGCTTTATTTATTGCATCCCGCCTTACATGATCAGAAGCGACGTTGTTACAGGCGTTATGAGCTTTGAAGAAATGGACGCTATGATGTACAAAATTGAAGGTGAGGACCTGTATCTTATCGGTACATCTGAGCACTCAATGATCGGTAAGTTCAAGAACGAAATTCTTCAAAAAGCAGACCTGCCATATACAATGACATCATATTCTCCGTGTTTCCGTAAAGAAAAGGGCGCACATGGTATCGAAGAGCGTGGCGTTTACAGGATCCATCAGTTTGAGAAACAGGAAATGATCGTTGTTTGTGAGCCTGAGGATAGCTACGATTGGTACGATAAAATGTGGTCATATACAGTAGAACTTTTCCGTAATCTGGATGTTCCTGTACGCACATTAGAGTGTTGCTCCGGTGATCTTGCTGACCTTAAGTCCAAGTCCGTTGACGTTGAGGCATGGAGCCCGCGCCAGAAGAAGTATTTTGAAGTCGGATCATGCTCTAACCTTACAGACGCCCAGAGCCGTCGTCTTGGTATCAGAATCAAGGGGGAGAATGGCAACTACTTTGCACATACGCTTAATAACACAGTTGTAGCACCTCCGCGTATGCTCATAGCATTCTTAGAGAACAACTACAACGAAGACGGCAGCATTAATATTCCTGAGAAGCTCAGACCGTACATGGGTATGACTGAGAAATTAATCCCTAAGAAATAAGGAGACTTTTATGTTTGAGAATGTTGAAGTTTGTGTAGAGCTCGTTTCTCCGGATGTTGTGCTCCCAAAATACTCCAAACCAGGTGACGCCGGTATGGATGTAAGGAGTACTAAAGATATACACGTAAATCCGGGCGAGACAGTGCTGGTGCCTACAGGTCTTAAGGTTGCTATCCCAGAGGGCTATGAGATTCAGGTACGTCCGCGAAGTGGGTTGTCGCTTAAAACTCCTATGCGTATTTCCAATAGCCCGGGAACCATTGACGCCGGTTATCGAGATGAAATATGCATTATAATGACTAATACCTCTCTTGATGAGAGCTATGAAATCTCAAAAGGAGACAGAATTGCTCAATTTGTTTTACAAAAAGTGCCACATATTGCTTTCAAAGTTGTTGACAGCGTGGCAGAAATCGGTGAAAATAGAGGCGGTGGCTTTGGATCCACCGGTAAGAATTGATTTTCACCGAGAAAGGTTTGAGTGACAGTATGCGAACTGTATGTGCTATAGGTCAGGATTCACACAGATTAGTACAGGGGACAGACAAGCCCCTGGTGCTGGGTGGTGTTGCTATAGAGGAAGCTACATATCATGCAGATGCAAATAGTGATGGTGATGTGGTGCTACATGCATTGACAAATGCTGTGTCAGGCCTTACGTGTAGGAACATCCTGGGTGAGGTTGCAGATAAGATGTGTCGCGAGGGGATTACTGATTCAAGTAGATACCTTAAAGTAGCGCTTGATGATCTGGCGGCAAGGAACATGCGACTGGTTCACATATCGTTTACAGTAGAGTGCAGGAGTCCTAAACTTGCAGGTTATATCGAATCTATGAGGCAAAGTATTGCCGGGATGTGTCCTGGTATGAGTACAGATCATGTAGGTATCACGGCAACTTCGGGAGAGGGATTGACAAGCTTTGGCAGAGGAGAAGGTATATCAGTTTTTTGTGTGATTACAGCTGAAGTTGATTGACATTAGAACATTATTGACTTTGACTTGCATATATTTATATTATTTGGAGGCTTATTATGAAAAATTATAACGTAGGTATTATAGGTGCGACGGGTATGGTAGGACAGAGATTTATGCTCCTGCTTGAGAATCACCCGTGGTTTAGTGTTAAGATACTGGCTGCCAGTAGCCGTTCTGCCGGTAAAACATATGAAGAGGCAGTAGGCGCAAAATGGGCTATGACTACACCTATACCGGAAAAATATAAAAACATAGTTGTTAAAGATGCTATGGCAGATGCTAAGGAAATTGCCGGAGAGGTTGATTTTATTTTCTGCGCAGTTGATATGAAGAAAGACGAAACAAAAGCTTTGGAGGAAATGTATGCGAAGCTTGAGTGTCCTGTTGTTTCTAATAACAGCGCTAACAGACTCACTCCTGATGTTCCTATGATTGTTCCGGAAATCAACCCTGAACATGCTGCTATTATTCCTGCTCAGAGAGCAAGACTTGGCACTAAGAGAGGATTTGTTGCTGTTAAGTCAAACTGCTCACTGCAAAGCTATGTGCCGGCACTTCATCCGCTCCGTCAGTTTGGTTTAGAGAGAGTTCTCGTTTGCACATATCAGGCTATATCAGGCGCCGGCAAGACTTTTGCTACATGGCCTGAGATGATTGATAATGTTATTCCGTATATCGGTGGAGAAGAGGAGAAGTCTGAGATCGAGCCTCTTAAGCTGTTTGGTACTATTGAGGGCAATGTAATCAAACCTGCAAGCTCACCTATGTTTACGGCTCAGTGTTTGCGCGTTCCTTGTTCAGACGGCCACATGGGTGCTGCTTTTGCTAAGTTCTCAGGAAAATTACCCCCTATGGACGAAATTATTGATATTTGGGATAATTACAAGGGTAGAGCGCAGGAGCTTAAGCTTCCCAGTGCTCCTGAAAAGTTCCTTACTTACTTTAGAGAAGACAATAGACCACAAACTAAGTTGGATCGTGATTTATATGGTGGCATGGGAGTTAGTATTGGTAGACTTCGTGCTGATACACAGTATGATATTAAGTTTGTTTGTCTCTCACATAACACATTAAGAGGTGCAGCAGGCGGTGCCGTTCTTATGGCTGAACTTCTTTGTGCAGAGGGATACATTGACTGATTTTAGGAGGATGTAAAATGAAAAAGAAGATTTTCACAGGCTCAGGAGTTGCTATTGTTACCCCAATGAAGGGGGAGCGCGCCGAGACAGTTGATTATGATATGCTGGGCACTTTGATTGAGTTCCAGATTGAAAATGGAACAGATGCTATTATTATTTGTGGCACTACTGGAGAGGCTTCTTCTATGCCGGATGACGAGCACCTGGCTGTAATTGAATACGCGGTTAAGAAGGTTGCTGGTCGTGTTCCGGTTGTCGCAGGTACAGGAAGTAATGATACAATTCACGCAATTAAGCTGAGCCAGAAGGCTGAGGCGCTTGGTGCGGATGCTTTGTTATCTGTTACTCCATACTATAACAAAACATCACAACGCGGCTTGGTTGCGCACTTTACGGCTATCGCAAACAGCGTAAAGATTCCGATTGTTCTTTACAATGTACCTAGCCGAACAGGTGTAAATCTTGCTCCGGCTACTATTGCAGAACTGGCAAAGATTGATAATATTAATGCTGTAAAAGAGTGTAATTTGCTTCAGGTTCCTGAGGTGAAGAGACTTTGCGGAGATAATATTAATATTTACTCAGGCGAAGATGGCCAGGTTGCTTTCTTGCTTGGTGCAGGTGGTAGTGGTGTCATTTCTGTACTTGCTAATGTAGCACCCAGATATACACATGATCTTTGTCAGGCATATTTTGATGGTCAGCCTGAGAAATGCTGGAAGATGCAGACAGACGTATTGCCCTTGGTTAACGCATTGTTCTCAGATGTTAACCCTATACCTGTTAAGGCTGCAGTGAGCATGCTCGGATACGAATGCGGACACGTAAGAATGCCTCTTGTTGATATGTCTACAGAGGGTAAAGCTGCTTTGGCTAAAGCAATGCAGGATTTTGGTTTGATTTAAGGTGATCATATGACAAGAGTTGCTATTAACGGATGTAACGGTAGAATGGGGCAGGCGATTTCCCGCCTCATTCTCCTGGATAATGATAATCAGTATAATTGTGAAGTTGTGTATGGTATTGATGTTGCGGATAATGTAACCAACCCGTACCCGGTTTTTAAATCTATTTCAGAAGTGCCGGCTGACATGAATGTTGACTGCATTATAGATTTCTCTCATTTTTCTGTTGTAAAGTCTATTGTTGATTTTGCTGCGTCACGCAATACACCTATAGTTGTTGCTACTACGGGAATTACACAGAAGGACAAGCAACATATGCAGGAAACATCAGCAAAGATTCCGCTGTTTTATGCAGCAAATTACTCTATCGGTATCTGTATGCTCAAGGATTTGGTGAAACGCGCGACAATGTTCCTGGGAGATTCTTTTGATATTGAGATAGTTGAGAAACATCACAATAAGAAATTGGATAGCCCCAGCGGTACAGCTCTGGCGCTGGCGGATGCTGTTAACAGTGTTAATAATGATAAGTGTGAATACATATATGACAGACATTCTCGCTCTGCAAAACGTAGCAAGAATGAGATTGGTATCAGTAGCGTTCGCGGAGGTAATATTATAGGCGATCACGATGTTATTTTTGCCGGGGAGAACGAAGTTATTGAGATTTCTCACAAAGCTATGTCCCGTGATGTTTTTGCTAATGGCGCTATTCGTGCAGCTATATTCCTTTCCGGTAAGCCGGCTGGTATGTACGATATGGATTCAATGATCAAAGATCTTTAATATGATATTTGAGCTTTTGCAGGCCTGTGATTTTTCACAGGCTTTTTATTTTATAAAGATAAATAAAATGAAGGAAAAATTAACTTTGTTACAGTTGTGTTACATAAGCCCCTTGCGTATTATCTATGAATAGATTATAATCTAACAATAATCTAAACATGAAAGGAAAATTCCAATGAAAAGGTTTTTAATCATTATTTGTTCGATTTGCATGAGCGCTGTTTTTTTTGTTGCTTGTGGTGACGCTGATACTCCTGGTACAACAAAAGAGCCTGCCTCTGCTACAGTATCTCCTACTTCTGCTCCCACAGCAGTACCTACAGCCACCCCGGTACCTACAGCTACTCCGGTGCCTAAACCGACTGTTGACCCCGGCTTGGTAGATGCTATTTTAACAAGCTTTGCAGAAGATGATGAAACAGGTATTGCTTTTAGTAGTTGTGAGGGAGTAGTGGAGAAGGATAATCCATTCCTTACTGTTACAAGCGGTGATGGAAATGATTTTAATTTTCTTATTCCGTTTTATGATACTGTAAATATAGAATCATATCCTTATTTCGCTTTTAAATATAAAATTGCTTTTGGTCAGACTATTGATGTAAACAACCATTTCTATGCGGCTACAACAAACGGAGGACCTATTCCACAAGTTGGCTGGTGGGGTGATTTGCCACTTGTCACAGATGGAGATTGGCATGTGTGTGTAGTTAAGTTTGCTGATTTGTTTACTGCTGCACAAGGCGACTATATAGGAGTGAGATTCCCGGCTATCTCCAAGCCCGGTGAGAAAATATACATTGGTTATATGGGTGCTTTTATATCTGAAGAAGATGCCAATAAATACGATGCAGCTTATACTGAAATTTACGCTGATAAATTAATCGCAGATGCACCACCTTCAGATAAAGAAGAAAAAATACCTACAACAGTGGATAAATTTGCTGATTATACAGAGACATTCGAAGACTACAGTGACGGAGAAAAGATCGCGGACGTTGGCGCAATGGGACTGTCTGATAAGTTCGTTATTAGCCTTGGCACAATGGAATCTACGACAAAGTTAGAAAAGGAAGATCTTATGTTAGGGCTGTCATATGACGCTATAAAGTATATTGAACGAGCAAAGCAAGGTAGTAGCTATACATTATCCTTTGATATAAAAAATACCAATACCAGAGATAATTTTGCAGGCTTGATGATAAACTTCGGCGATGAAAATAACGAATCTGGTAGGTTTTATGAGAATAATGGTCTTATAGGAGATGGCCAAGGCTCTATAGTTGGCAATAGTGGTATTGGTGTAATGTTCATGGATGGTAGCAATGTCAGAATCTTTATTATTACATGTAAAGATGATGGTACATTTGGTTACGTAAGTTGCGATATAGATACCGGAATTGACTTTTCTACAGAAGTCAGAAACTTTACAGTTATAGATGATGGTAAAGGCACTATTACACTGAAGTCCGGTGATACGTTAATTGCAACTGTAGCATATGCTGATGATAAGCTTCTTCCTGCTAGAGTTGTAAAGTACTGCGAGAAATATTACCGTACAGCATCTATTTCAGACGCTAATGGCAATGTTCTTGTATCTACTACAGATGCTCTAGTTGCAACTACAAAATCTTTTGGTTTTGGTGGCCGCGCGCACTTAATTCTTGTTGACGATATAACAATTAAAGGTAACTAAAATTAGCTTTGTACTTCACAAGTCCCTTGTCCTAAACAAGGGACTTTATTTTTTTTTCATATTATGCTATTCTTCCCCTTGGGAGTTTTGTTAATGATTCTCCTACTTATTAACAAAAAAGTCCAGCGGTGATATGTCAAGTAAGGAGTGATTAAAAAAACACATATTTTTTAATATATTTCAAAAAAACAAAATAGTACCACCTAAGCCCCAAGGTGATATCAAAAAAGGGGCAAAGACTCAG
>SVJB01000052.1 GCA_015069185.1 Oscillospiraceae bacterium | reverse complement strand
TCTTTGAACTGCTCTGTATTCACATTCAAACTTTTTCACTTCCAATGTCTTCTCATCTTCAATTATATACTGAACAAATTTGTAGTTTTCACCTTCCCACTTCCATGTCTGGAAAGAAACACGCTGTCCGTTCTCTGTACTGTGAATATATGGAGGTGAATATGAAGGCTTCGTCTTTAATAATTCATCATAATCCCTGATGCTGGCAACAAACATACCGCCACCTCCTAGCTGATTGACAATGCTTTCAACTGCAACCCTGAGAGACTCTCTTGATGTCATATGCGGTAGTGCATTATCAATAGCAATTATTATGTCAAATTTGTCTTTGAAAGCATCAGCCAGTTTGCAAAAATCTGTGTATGCAAATCTAATTGTTAAATTTCTTCTTATGGACTCCCATTTAGCTTCAAGCATAGCTTTGCTACTAATATCTGAAGAGGACATATTGTAGCCCAGCGCAGCCAGTCCCAGCGTCTGTGTGCCTATACCACATGCACAATCCAGGACTTTAGCGTCCTTACCATATCCATTATCAGAAAATAATTTATCTAACATTTCTGCTTGTTCCTTAATAGTTTCATCTAAGTCCTGGAACAATTTAGAATAATGACTAGCTAAACTATCGTAAAATTCCTGTGTAATGTTCATTCTATTTCCTCCTCCAAGAGGTTCGTTTGTACCTCTCAAGTCCATTATAACACCTGTTATAACAACAAGACAGATAAAATTCTCCCTCTCATCCGCTTCTCTTTTTTGACCCTTTACTATATAATGTTTCTTGCAATATTTCGAGGAGGAATTTTTTAGTGACTATATACATATTATCCGGCATCGCGATTTTCGCCATATTGCTCACGCTATTAATTACATACATCTGTTTTCGCATCGTCTTTTATGTGCCACGGTTATCGCGGTAGCGCAGAACGTGATCTTAGTGGTGGTATTCAGCGTTGTTTTGCACTAGGTAGAAATGTTCTGCTTGTAGATCAGCGAACTAGTTGCGGCAGTGAAGGGAAAATTATTTCTTTTGGCATTAACGAACACCGAGATTGTCTGGCTTGGATTGATTTCGCCGTAAAGACATTCGGTCCAGATGTAAAGCTCGTTCTAACAGGAATATCTATGGGAGCTTCCACAGTTCTTATGGCTGCAGGAAAACCACTTCCCGAAAACGTTGTCGGAATTCTGGCAGATTGCGGATTTTCCTCTCCTAAGAAAATTATTCAAAAATGTGCAAAAGACCAGTATTATCCGCCGAAGCTGATTTATCCTTTCATTAAACTTGCCGCCAAGATATTTGGGCACTTTGACCTAGAAGAGTTTTCTCCGCTAGAAGCCTTGAAAACCTGCAAGGTTCCAGTCATATTTTTTCATGGAGAGGCTGATGATTACGTACCGTGTGATATGAGTCGCGAGATGTACGAAGTTTGTACTTCACCTAAAAAACTGGTTACGATTCCAGGTGCAGGACACGGACTCGTTTACCTTGTGGACAATCAGAAATATTTTGAGTCAGTTGTAGAATTTTTCTCCGAAAACGGAGTGGATACAAAACTTGTAAAAGAACAATCTTTTTCTTGTTGAACATTAACAAAAATGCCCTAGCTGCTATAATTACCAGCTAGGGCTTTTTTTATTAATCTATATATGTTTCCGTCATCTGTCTGTTTTTATCTGCGATATACTAGCGTTCTTATACCGATTACAAATGCCATACCTGCAATCAGTATCCACAGTAACAGATTTGATTCATCGCCTGTATCGGCGACTTCACCTTTGTTATTATTATCTTCTGTATTATCCGACGGATTTGTCGATTCATCCGGGTCAGGACCGCTAGAATTAATTGTTCTTGTATATCCGCAAATACACGTTACATCCTGATCATTATCATAACTATGATTACTGCTAATAGTTTTACCCTTATGGATATCCGGACAGTTGGCGTCAGAGCATTCCTGCCAATGTCCAGTTCCGTCAATATAACTATACTTCATAGTATGTGTATGTCCACCCGGATATGAACGGAAGAATTTTGTCTCAGAATAGCCGCTGCCTGCACTACCAGTTCCTGTTAATGCCGTTTCAGTCATGAATGGATTACCGCCATTAAGTGGCGTATCCGCCGCAGTATCGCCAATTAGAACAGAAATGCCTTTATTTCCTGGAATCAGTTTTAGGTAGCTTCCACTAGATAAACCACGAACATATTCGCCATTGGTAGACCCTCCGCCAATAGCATTTACTGTAGCCTCGCCAAGCTCTATGCCGGTTGCAGTATAAATACCATAGCTGCTGCCTGCAGAACTTCCACCAACGGAAGTCAATTGACCTCCATTAACAGAAACTTTCCCATCAGCATAAATTCCTGCGTTAATCTGACTTGTAAGTGTTGATGGCCCCGCAGTTGCAGAAACTATAGGAGTTCCGTTGAGCGTCAATGCACCATCAGTAAAAATGCCGTAGCTTAATTGTCCTCCTGCGCTCTCTGCTTTCACTTCAGCACTGTTGCCGATAGTGATATCTTTTGTGGCGTAGATACCCGCAGATTTTTGTACTGGGTTGTTTCCCACCTTTGCAGTAAGCTTTGCACTATCTTTTATTGTCAATGTGCTGTCATTAGCATAAACACCATAGAGAACAGTATTAGTACCGCCGTCGTGTTCATTTAGTATACTTACCTCTGTGCTTCCGCTAATGGTAGTATCACACGCTTGCACATATATTCCATACTGATTTGGACCACAAATCTTTACTTTTGCTGTATCAGTAATAGTAAACGTCGGATTTACAACAACAATGCCGGAAGGAGGGTATATGAGAATACCTGAATTACTAGCAACTTTGTGTGTTCCCATATCTATGGTGATATCCGCGTTACCTTTAATAACAACATTTCCCTGATGAGAATGAATTCCTTGACATTCTATAGTCTCATTCATGTTTGGAGTAATGGTAATCTTACCGCCTTCGATAGTCAAGGTCTTTTGACCTGCATAACGCATCATCACACCTCTATAGCTTGCAGAAAGATCAAGAGTGCCTGTACCTTTTATAGTCAAATTGCAATCCCATGCTACAATACCGTTACCTAAAATTTTTTCATTTGAAAGGCCGGTATTGGCAAGGCTGTTTGCACCATTGAGCACGATGGAAAAATCCACTTCTTCACTATAAATCACGGCAGTCGTATCTTTCTTATATTCACCCACCATGCCATTATCACCATATCCATATCCTTTTCCAGAATAGGTATAATTGTTGAGAGTAAGAGTGTTTGTGTTTGCATCCCAATGAGCATAACCTCCACTTTGAGGCTGTGTTGCAGATGGTGATGAACTATTATTTGCAAGATATGGATTGCTGTCGGTCAGTTCCACGCCTCCAACCCAAATACTATCACTTCCTGCTGCCATTGCAGTTTGCGACGTTAGGGGTATCAATCCCACTGTAAGGCAAGCCGCCAGCAACATTGCTGTAATTTTTCTCTTTATCTTCATGCGTCTTTCCCCCCTCTTTTCATGCTCTTTGTCAAAGTCACATGACCACTTTAATTTTAGGATTATTATACCCATTTGGCAGGCCATTTTCAAGTTTAGCGGAAGAATATAAAAGAGATATGAACAGTTTTTCATATCTCTTTTTTTATAATATTACTATTTGATTTCTACCTAATACGTTATCATACCTATATATGTACAAATTGTGATTTTTCGATTATATCGGTGTTCCTACTTCAATCAAATTTCCGTCAGGATCATAAAATCTGACCACCTTTTGTCCCCAACTGTGTGTCATCAGATGATTGACATATTCGGTTTCCGGGTAAAGTTTCTCAAGGCGTTCTACAAATTCTTCTATATTTGGTTCTTCAAAATACAATTCAAAATGGTTGTTGTTTGGAATAATGTGTTTCTCCGTGAAGCTTTCCCAATATCTAAGTTCCTGTAGATATAGGTTATCGGTCAGTTCCATATTCCCATCGTTGTCTTGAATAAGTGAAAACCCAAACAGATCACTATAGAACTTTAACGCACGGTTACAATCTTTAACAACAATAAGTGTTCCTTTGTATTTCATATGCGTTCTCCTCCATAAGTTCAAATTTATTTATAATTATATCACATTTCTATTCTTATCAAATAAAAACCCTGACTAATTCTAGACAGGGCTAATTATGCTCTTATTCAGCTTTAACCAGCAGGGTAACAACTTCACAATGTGACGTATCAGTGCCAGTGCAACATTTTTACAATGTAGTAATTATGTCGGTACGACAAATTGGAATTTATCTGTCGGCATCTATCAATATTGCTCTGCACGGCGAACCATCCGCACCCGATAAATTCAGTGGTGCGGTATTTAATAAATAAACACCTTCCGACACCTCTAATAAACGAATTCCTTCAAGCAAGATAACATTGGCACCCAAGAGTGCAAGATGGACTGCCATTGGGGTACTTTGTGGACCGATTGTCTGGGATTC
>SVJB01000019.1 GCA_015069185.1 Oscillospiraceae bacterium | reverse complement strand
ACCGGGAATACCTCCGCCGATGTCATAAATAAGTTCGCGGAGAGTTGTTCCCATAGGAATCTCAACAAGACCTACATTGTTAACTTTACCGCCAAGAGCGAATACCTTTGTACCCTTTGACTTCTCTGTACCATATTTTGTGAAAGACTCAACACCATTACGTAAGATATACGGAACACATGCCAGAGTCTCAACGTTGTTAACGATTGTAGGCTTCTCCCACAGACCCTTAACAGCCGGGAACGGAGGTCTCGGACGAGGCATACCACGCATACCTTCGATTGAGTTAAGGAGTGCTGTCTCTTCGCCACATACGAATGCACCTGCACCAAGACGAATATGTAAATCAAAGTTAAAGCCTGAACCTAAAATATTTTCACCAAGTAAGCCCTCTGCCTTAGCCTGTTCAATAGCAAGACGCAGACGTTTTACTGCGATCGGATACTCTGCACGTACATAGAAATAACCATTCTGTGCACCGATTGCGTAGCCGGCAATTGCCATACCTTCAATAACAGCCAACGGGTTACCTTCGAAAATAGAACGATCCATGAATGCGCCCGGGTCACCCTCGTCACCATTACATACAACGTATTTCTCATCGCTGTTCTGGTTATATGCAAACTGCCATTTTCTACCTGTGGGGAATCCACCGCCGCCACGGCCACGAAGTCCTGAATCCAGGATTGTATTAATAACTTCCTGACGATCCATAGTAAGAGCCTTAGCCAAGCCTGCAAAAGCTCCCCATCCAAGTGCTTCATTAATATTCTCAGGATCTATTGTACCGCATCCGTTAAGAGCAATTCTGTGTTGTTTCTTATAGAATGTAATGTCGTCCTGTTTCTGGACCTTCTCGCCTGTTACAGGATCAATGTAAAGAAGTCTCTCTACTACTTCACCGCCAATAAGATCTTTCTCTACGATCTCATCAACATCATCAACTGAAACCATTCTGTAAAGAGTATCCTCAGGGAAAATCTTTACGAAAGGTCCTTGTGAACAGAAACCAAAGCAGCCTGCCTGATTTACTGTTACTTTGTCACTGAGTCCTTTCTCAGCGATAACCTTCTCAAGTCTTTCTCTAATCTCTGCAGAGTTAGAAGAAAGACATCCTGTACCGCCGCAAAGCACTATAGCGCGCTTGCCGCTCTTACCTTCAAATTTATCAGCAAGACCTGCAGCACAGCTTTCTATTCTTTGTCTGAGTTCTTCAGGTGTTTTTATCATTTTAGCCAATTCCTTTCATTAATATTAGAGTGTACCAAAAGATTTTATTGAGCGTTTCTGTATGAATCAATGATACCCGGAATATCAGAAACCTGTACCTTAGGATATACCTTACCATTGATAGTTACAGCCGGAGCTATACCGCATGCTCCGATGCAACGCAGAGCGTCAAGAGTGAAAAGTCCATCTTCTGTTGTGCCGCCCGGTTGAATGCCGAGAACCTCTGAGAACTTATCCAGAACTTGTCCTGCACCCTTTACGTAGCAAGCCGTACCTAAGCAAACACCGATAATATATTTGCCTTTCGGTTCGAGAGAGAAGAAAGAATAAAATGTTACAACACCATAAATATCTGCAACGGAAATACCTGTTTGCTCAGATACTACCTCCTGTACTTCAAGCGGTATGTAACCAAATTCATTTTGAATGTCACTAAGAATCATCATAAGAGGCGTCTTTTCTGATGCGTAAGAATCACAGATCTCACGAATACGCGCAAGTGCCTTTTCATTGATGCGAGCCATATGAAACCTCCTGTTAAGTAATCATAAATTGACACGTGAAAAAATCGTATGCAACAAAAAGGTGTGCATACAATCAATCACAAATCTGTGATTAATTATAGCACACCTCTATCTTTTTGCAATATAAGAATTGTTAAATTACTTTGTATTCAGCTGTTCATCAATGGCCTTAGCAGCACTCTTGCCAGCGCCCATTGCCAGAATAACAGTAGCCGCACCGGTAACAACATCTCCACCTGCATATACGCTATCTTTGCTGGTCTTGCCTGTTTCTTCATCAACAATAATACCTCCACGGCTGTTAACATCAAGACCTTTTGTTGTATCCTTAATCAACGGGTTAGATGTAGTACCAATGGCAATTATAACGCAATCAGCATCAATGACAAACTCACTGCCGGGAATATCAACAGGGCGACGTCTTCCCTTTTCATCAGGCTCACCCAGTTCACATTTAAGACACTTTATGCCAGTAACAAAGCCATTCATCGGATCTCTTCTGTCTTCCGGATTATTATAGCCAAGAATCTCTACAGGATTATGTAGCAATTTAAAGTCTATGCCTTCTTCCATAGCGTGTTCAACTTCTTCTTTCCTTGCAGGAAGCTCTTCTAATGTACGTCTATATACAATGGATACTTCCTCTGCACCAAGTCTTAGAGCTGTACGTGCTGCATCCATAGCAACGTTACCGCCACCTACAACAGCGACTTTCTTAGCACGCATTATAGGAGTTGTAGAGTTTGATTTATACGCTTTCATAAGGTTGTTTCTTGTTAAGAACTCATTTGCAGAATAAACACCTTTGAGAGTTTCGCCCGGAATACCCAAGAACTTAGGAAGACCTGCGCCGGATCCGATAAATACAGCTTCATAGCCGGATTCAAATAATTCATCTATAGTAAGAGTCTTGCCGATTACCACATTAGTCTGAATATCCACTCCTAATGCTTTAAGAAGATCAATTTCCTTTTGTACAATAGCCTTAGGCAAACGGAATTCAGGAATTCCATACACCAGTACACCACCTGTCAGATGAAGGGCCTCGAATACAGTAACAGCATATCCTTTCTTTGCCAGGTCTCCTGCGCAAGTAAGGCCGGCAGGGCCTGAGCCTACAACAGCCACCTTATGTCCGTTAGGTTCCGGACGTACTATATCGCCTGTATTATGAGCATTATGCCAATCAGCAACAAAACGCTCTAATCTGCCGATACCTACACTCTCTCCCTTGATACCACGCACGCATTTTGCTTCGCACTGTGTTTCCTGAGGACATACACGACCACACACTGCAGGGAGCGAAGATGACTGGGCGATAATCTGATATGCACCTTCAAAATCACATTCCTTGATTTTTTGAATAAACTCCGGAATGCGGATTTTCATAGGACATCCCTGTACACATGGCATATGCTTACAGCTAAGACATCTCATTGCTTCATCTATAGCAGCCTCTTCAGAATATCCTGTGGCAACTTCGTCAAAATTATTTTTTCTTACCAACGGGTCCTGTGTTGGCATTGGATTCTTTATCAAAGACATATTTGCCATAATTACTTAACCTCCTTGTTGAAAAGGTTGCATGTTTCTTCGTAAGCATGACGCTCAAAATCTTTATACATAGCACCTCTTGAGATCGCCTCATCAAAATCCACTTCAAATCCATTGAAATCAGGACCGTCTACACAAGCAAATTTTGTACATCCACCAACTGTAAGTCTGCAGCCTCCGCACATACCTGTACCGTCAATCATGATAGGACACATCGACACTGTTGTAGGTACATTATAAGGCTTTGTTGTTGCAACAACGAATTTCATCATAATCAGTGGACCAATAGTAATAACCTCATCATAATTCTCACCGGCCTCAATAGCTTCTTTGAGAGGTAATGTAACTACACCCTGTCTGCCATGACTACCATCGTCAGTCATTAAAGTGAACTTATCTGAACATGCACGGAATTCATCTTCTAAAATAACAAGCTCTTTAGTACGGAATCCGATAATAGAGTGAACCTCACACCCCATTTCATGAAGCTTCTGTGCGATTGGCAACGCAATAGAGCATCCAACACCACCGCCTACCATACAAACTTTCTTCAAACCTTCTATCTTTGTTTCTTTGCCAAGCGGTCCTACAAAATCCTGTATATAATCGCCTGCCTCCTTTTGATTCAGAGCAGCAGTTGTAGCACCTACAATCTGATAAATAACCTTAACTGTACCTGCCTGTCTGTCATATCCTGCAACAGTAAGCGGAATCCTCTCTCCTTCTTCGTCTACGCGAAGAATAATAAACTGTCCCGGCTGAGCTTTAGCTGCAACCAAAGGAGCCTCTACATCAATCATAGTTACTGTAGGATTAAGAATTTTCTTATTAACAATTTTATACACTTTTTATCCCTCTTTTGATTCCTATGAATTTTGTGAATATTATGCATCCACTGAAATAATGATTTTACACTAAAAGAATAAAAAAAGAAAGATGTTGTGCAATTAATATTTTATTAATATTTTCGTTACCTTTTTTGCGTAAAGCTGTATTACTATATAAATTAGTTAACCCGTTAACTATCAACCCATTAACAATTCATGTAACAGGAGGTTAATTAAAATGGCAAAGGAAAAATGTCCTGTATATTGTGCTCCTCGCGAACCTCATTTTCTCAAAGATAACAAAAGTGCGATGTTGCATTGGAAGATGCGCAATATCGAGCATACAAGAATGTGTATTATCAACGAAATGTTTTCACAAAGAGAAATTTGCTATACTCACCCACGTATTCTTGGCGAGATAAAGAGACACGGAAGTATTACTCAAACAGAGCTTGCCAGCCTGATGAATACATCTACAGCAGCTATGTCAAGCACTGTCAAAGTCCTTGAGAAGCAAGGACTAATTACAAAGGCTACGGATTCGAATGACCTTAGAGTAAATAAAATTACTCTGACAGAAAAAGGAAAACAAGTCCACGACTCTGCCCTATCCGAGATGCTTGCTACAGATAAGCATCTTTTAGATGGTTTTACAGAAGACGAAGCAAATGTTTTACTGGATATGCTTAGCCGTGTTCAAGAAAATCTGAATAATTTAACGAAAAATCAAGGAGATAGAAATGATTAAGAGATTGTTTTCTTATTACAAGAATTATAAAATCTACGCAATTATGAGTCCGGTCCTGATGTTATTGGAAGTTATCGCAGATGTTGCCATACCAATGCTCATGGGTCTGATACTCAACCGCGTACAGAGTAAGACGCTGGGTACAGAGGACATAAAATATATTATTTTAGTAGGTTGCGCTATGGTTGCGCTGGCATTATTTGCCATGTTCTGCGGCGCATACAGTAACCGTCTGGCCGCTATTGCTTCCATGGGAGCAGGAGCTGAGCTCAGAGAAGAATTATTCGTAAAGATACAGAGCTTTTCCTTTGCCGACATCGATAAGTTCAGCACACCGTCATTAATAACAAGAATGACAACTGACGTAAACAATTTGCAGCAATCAAGTATGACAGTACTGAGAATGGCCATCAGAAGCCCGTTTATGTTCCTGTTTGCATTAATTGCAGCTATGATGATAAGCGTAAAGCTTGCCTGCATTTTCTTAGTTGCCGTACCGATTCTAGCAATCGTTATTGTGGTTATTATGAGGAAAGCTCATCCACGTTTCACAAAATTCCAAGGAGAGATTGATAATCTCAATACATCTGTACAAGAAAATCTTGTAAATATAAGAGTGGTGAAAACTTTCGTCCGTGAAAATCACGAGGAAGAAAAATTTAAGAAATCAAATGATAGCCTCACACATACCGCAATAAATGCCATAAAGCTCGTTATTATGAACATGCCTATTATGCAGCTCATTATATACGCCTGCATTATTGCCATATTATGGTTCGGAAGTAATCTTGTATTGGATACATCAATCGGTCATGTACTTGGTACCATCAGCGAGGGTGCCGGCATTATGTCGGGAAATCTTATGAGTTTGATTACATACGTAACACAGATTCTTATGTCTCTTATGATGCTGTCTATGATGTTCCTCCAATTTACAAGAGCAAGAGCTTCTGCAGACAGAATTATCGAAGTGCTGGATACTGAGCCCAGCCTGACAAATCCGGCTGAGCCCATTACACAGGTACGCGACGGTTCTATTGAATTTGAGAATGTTTCCTTTAAATATAGCGGCGGTACTATTGACGATACCCTCAAAAGCATTAACTTTTCCATTAAATCAGGCGAAACAATCGGAATTATCGGAAGTACCGGTTCTGCAAAATCAACTTTGGTACAGCTTATTCCCCGACTGTATGATGTAACAGGCGGCAGTGTGTCGGTTGGCGGCGTTAACGTCAAGAATTACGATCTGACGGTTCTCAGAGACAGTGTTGCAATGGTGCTTCAGAAAAACACGCTTTTCTCAGGTACTATTCGTGAAAATATGAAATGGGGCGACAAAGAAGCAAGCGACGAAGAAATCATAGAAGCGCTCAAGCACGCCCAAGCATGGAGCTTCGTCTCAAGCTTCCCCAATGGACTTGATACAGATCTCAGTCAAGGCGGTACTAACTTATCCGGCGGTCAGAAGCAGCGTCTGTGCATAGCAAGAGCGTTACTGAAGAAACCCAAGATTATCATATTGGATGACTCAACAAGTGCTGTTGACATGGCAACGGATGCCAAGATTATGGAAGCTTTCGAAGCAGAGCTCAAAGATACAACGACAATAATAATTGCTCAAAGAATCCGTTCAATACAGACTGCCGACAGAATTATTGTGCTTGACGAAGGTAAGCTGAATGCAATGGGCACTCACGAAGAACTTCTTGAAAGTAATGAAATTTACCGTGATATTTATATTTCACAACAGGAAGGAGTGCTGGCTCAATGAGTAAACAAGAATTCAAAGCAAACCAGCCTGCTCCAAGAGGTCCCGGTGGCGGTCCGGGCAGCAACGCCGCAAACAGACACGGATACAGGAAGCCAAAGAATGCCGCAAAGACAGTATTCAGAATGTTTAAATACTTCAAGAAAAATATTCCTCTACTTGTGCTTGCCCTCCTAATGGTCGTTTTCTCTTCCCTTGCAGGGGTTGCAGGAAACTATCTCCTGAAGCCTATTATTAACACATTAGGCTCTGACATTAAGCTAATTGCCGGAGATAATCTTACGTCCGAGGGACTTGAAGCTGCAAAAGAACAAATACTGCACTCTATTGTATTTTCTTTAATTATTATGGGTGTTATATATGCGATGGGAGCTATATTCTCCTATCTATCCAGCAGAATAATGGTGTCTATTGCGCAAAGGACTACTAATACAATCCGCGCAGAGCTTTTTAGTAAGCTCCAGAAGCTTCCGATAAGCTATTTTGACAAGACTCCCAACGGAGATATTATGAGTAGCTTCACAAACGATATGGATAATGTGGGCATGGCACTTGAGCAAAGCTTGTCCCAAACCATCACGTCCCTTTTCACCGTTGTAGCTACCTTCATTATGATGCTTGTCCTGAGTCCATTACTTACTGTAATAGTAGTGCTGATACTCTTCCTGATGTTGAAAATCGTTAAGACTGTTGGTTTAAAGAGTGCAAACTATTTCCGTAATCAGCAAAAATACTTAGGAAATGTTGACGGCTATATTGAAGAAATGGTTGAAGGACAGAAGGTTATCAAGGTATTCAATCACGAAGATGAGACCTGCAAGGAATTTGCCAAGAGAAACGAAGAATTGAAGAAAGCCGGTATCAACGCTCAGACTTTTGCAGGAATAATGATGCCGATTATGGGTAATTTATCATATTTCCACTACGCAATTACTGCAGCTGTGGGAGCTGTAATGATTGTAAATCCCGGCAATTGGAGACTCTTTGCTTCAATGGATATCGGAACGCTGGCTTCATTCCTGCAATTTACAAGATCTTTCTCACACCCGATAACACAAATCTCCAATCAGATTAATGTGCTCCTGAGCGCGCTGGCCGGTGCAGAGAGAATTTTTGAGATTATAGATGTAGAGCCGGAAGCAAACACAGGCAAGGTACGACTGGTTGAATCAGAAGCCGGTGAAAACGGCGTAAAAGCTCTTGCATGGAAAACACCTGACGGAAATATTATAGAGCTAAAGGGCGATGTGCGTTTCAACAATGTAACCTTTGCATACATTGAAGGTCAGAATGTACTTCATAATGTATCTATATATGCAAAACCCGGTCAGAAAATTGCTTTTGTAGGCTCAACAGGTGCCGGAAAAACAACTATAACCAACTTGATTAATCGCTTCTATGAGATTCAGGAAGGCGTGATCACTTACGACGGAATTGACATACGCGATATCGATAAGAATGACTTGCGCCGTACAATGGGTATAGTGCTGCAGGATGTACACCTCTTCAAGGGTACTATTCGTGATAATATTCGCTACGGTAAATTAGATGCTACAGAAGAAGAGATTGTAAGAGCCGCAAAGATTGCAAATGCTCACTCTTTTATTAGCCGTCTGCCTAACGGATATGACACAATGCTTACTGCCGACGGTACTAACTTATCGCAAGGCCAGAGACAGCTTATATCCATTGCGAGAGCTGCCGTTGCAGATCCACCGGTGCTTATCTTAGACGAAGCCACAAGCTCCATAGACACCAGAACAGAGCGTCTTATAGAGAAAGGTATGGACCAATTAATGTCAGGCAGAACTACATTCGTAATAGCCCACAGACTATCTACGGTCCGCAACTCCAACGCTATAATGGTACTTGAAAAGGGCGAGATTATTGAGCGCGGCGACCACGAGGAATTGCTGGACTATAAAGGAAAATATTATAGTCTGTACACGGGCAAGACTGAGCTTTCGTAAAAACACCACATACAAATGAGCGTGGCATATCATAGCAGATATGCCACGCTTTTTATTTGCTGAGATTCTTCACTACAGCGATTATCTGTGTTCTGATCAAACTGCGGCTGAAAACGGTGCTTTTTCACCCTGTTCGTTGAAAAGTTTGTGTATTTTCCATGGATATTAACCAAACCAGCGGTGAAAACATGTCGAAAAGGTGCCGAAGTGAGAAAAGTTTGCGTTTCTTGTAAATGCTACAACGAAAATGTATAAAAGTTCCGAAATGAAA
Source organism: Oscillospiraceae bacterium (assembly GCA_015069185.1). Lineage (GTDB taxonomy): Bacteria > Bacillota > Clostridia > UBA1212 > UBA1255 > SIG424. The sequence goes on along the minus strand of SVJB01000019.1, from coordinate 25,876 downwards.
AATGTAGAAATTTAAATAATTTTTGTTATAGCATTACTAGATGCGCTTGTCAATTTTTACCTTTTGAAGGGGATCCTATTACCGTCTCCTTTCGACGACTTTTTTTATACTGTTAATTATTTTTCTTTGCGAAATGATTATGACTAGTACTCGTTTGCGACGCGGCTTTTCCTGTTACGATCGCCACTAGAAAGAACTTTATTTTTTGGATGCGATCTTCTTATCTGGTTTTTAGTCTTATATTCTTTCAAATACTTCAACAACGATATTGCCTCTAAAATCTCGTGCAATAGTTTCTTTAGTTACTATTCTGTTATATCTACTATCGCTTTGAGTAATTCGCAAAAAATATTTAAGTATATCTATGTAATTGTTAGTATCGTTTATAATTTTTGAGCGAGTAGCATTTTTCCATTCTGGTATTGAACGATAATAACAAGAATTAATATCCCAACAAATAAACACGGCTCCGCCGATTCCAAGTTCTTGAACATTCGGCATTTCTATATCTTTATTTTTTTCTGCGATTTTTATATGCAATAGCAAATGTTCTAATAGATTGCAATACACCAATCTTTCCGCTTTTTGATAATCAAACGGATATTTTAACGCATATTCTTTTTCTGAAAGTTTAAAGGCCTTATCTTCATCTATGTGATGACAATATAATCCTTCGCTGGTTCTTGATATATTTTTATTTGGAGAAGAACAAGAACTGGTACAAAAGTAGTCTGCTTGTGCAACCACGTATAATATAGTTCCCTGGTTTAATGTAAAAAAAGTAGACATACGTTTTTTATATGTCTACTTAAAAAGATTCGTATTATTAGTATTTTGAGTCTTATTACATAAATTTTAGTATCATCTTTTGTTATTAATTTTTGATATTCTTTTTACTAAAATAACCAATCAAAAAGCCAACAACAAGCGATACAGCACATACAACAATCAGCCACCACCAAGCAAAACCGCTGTTTGTTTCTTCCGGCTCAATTGTTGGAGGAGTCGTCTCTGGGGGTATTGTCGTAGGCTGAGCGGTTTGTTCTGGTGTTGTTATAGGCGGTGCTGTTTGTTCTGGTGTTGCTGTTGGAGACGGCGGTATAGTTTCGCCACCGGATTCACCATGTGCAGATGCTCTTTTAACAATTACTGTGTATTCCTTCTTATCTCCATTCTCAGCTGTACAGATTACTTTTACCGGATTATCTTGTCCAGCAACAAGATTTACACCACCAACAACTTCGACAGATGCTTTGCTATCTGCTGCTGTGCCGTTGATTTTGACACTTGTTGTCTCGTAAGGTAGCCAAACGACGTATTGTATATTGTCTTCGCTAAATACGGGAGAAAGCAAGAAACCTTCTACCGTGATTCCTGACAAATTATTATTGCCACTTGGCTTATAGTTAGGGTCTTGTTCCCTATGCACAGAAATGGTATATGTTTTCTTTGAGTTATTCTCCGCTGTAACTGTGATTATGACATCAGTAGTGCCGTCAGGCGTTAATTCCGAATTGTTAACAGAAACCTTTGCTTTGCTATCTGCTGCAGTTGCCGAAATATTGAGTTTGGAAACTTCAAACGGAACGCTTGCACTATATTTTGTTGTTCCGGCAGAGAATGCAGGAGAAATTGTTGCATTGCTTACTGTAAGACTTGCCAGATTGTTATTCGTTGATAACGGAGCTGCAACAGTCTTGGAATAAGAAATTGTTCCAAGATTCGTATCAGTGTTACCATCGGTGGTCTTAACATTAGTATAGGAAATCTTAATATTAGTTCCCATTGCTACGGACTTAACTTTAAAAGTCACGGTAAACAGAGTCTTGTTGCTGTTGATGGGATTGCTCAGGTTATTATCATAAGCAAGGAAATTTTTTCCGTTAAACTCAACGGCCCAAGGTGATGCGATCTTCTGTGCGGTTCCTTGCAGAGTAACCTGATTGCTGTCATAGGACAGTGTACCAGAAGCACCTAAAATTCCGCTGCCATTGACATTGAAGTTTAATACGATGGTGTCACCGGCACGAACCGTATCTGGACCCTTCAAAGTTGCACTTGAACTTGTCGCTGAAATATTCATCGGAAGTAACAACGCAAGTAATAAAATAAATGCTGTTAAAATAAAAACTATCTTTTTCATAATCATTCTCCTTATCTCGCAATGATCTCGCCTTTACCAAGAATCTTAGCCTTAACCTGAATGAAGTCCGTAATGGCAATTTCGCCATCGCCGTTGGTGTCAGCGGCTATCGCCGAAACACCCGATAACAATGTCTTTTCAAGTATGTGCGCTTTAATAGCAATCATATCCGTAATTGTGATATCTCCGTCACCATTAGTATCACCTGTTACGATGATGGTGTAAGTGGCTTTTACTGTGTTGCCGTCCATAATCTTAACTGTCATACCTGTTCCTACAACCATGTCGTCGCTAACTTCTGTGCTACCCTTAAATATCTTACAGTATTCGCCTTCGTTGATATCATCTAACAACTCAGAAGCCGTTGTTCCTGCAGTAATCTTGCTGATATTGCTACCACTGATCATATGTACGAACGATGTAATAGCAGAAGGTACTCTTGACTTAACGGTAACAGTAAACGTTGCAGTCTTACCCTGATAAGTTACGATGATAGTCTTAGTACCAACCGTCGAAGAATAACCGATGATGGTGTAGTCATTAAGCACTACGCTTGTGTCGTTATCGTAGTATGCTGTAACTACCATACCAGACTTATCAAAGCTGTCTCCTTCGAGGTATGTGAGTTTGGCGGGTTTGGTGGTAATATCAATGTGTGTCAAACTCTTTGCAATAACTTCTACTGTGAATGTAGCAATCTTGCCGTTGTACCTTACGGTAATTGTCTTACTACCCGGGGTGGATGTGTATCCACTGATGATATAACCCGTCACGGCTCTGCTAGTATTATCGTCGAAATACGCAGTAACAACCATACCAGTCTTGTCAAAGGTTTCACCTTCAAGATATGTAAGTTTGTTAGGTTTGGTTGTAATCTGGATTGATAACGGTGAGTGATGAGCATTATTTTGCAACAGCGGGTATTCATAGCCTTCATCTTCAATTTCCCATACTGTTTCAAAGTCAAAGCCAACAAAGGTTTCTTGTTTCTTCATTTCTGCTGAGGTGCACTTTATACAGGTATCTGTGCCTTTTCCTACTCCTGTGGAGATGTTGTCTAAATAATAGCAATCAGTTATTGTACCACTATACATATATCCGACAATACCACCTGACACAGCAACGTCATTAGAAACCGCAGAGACATTGCCTGTATTGTAGCAATTTGTCAGCACCATAACTCCCAAAGACATATATCCGACAACACCACCTGCCTCAGCATTATCGCTATCAGACATAGCAAACACATCTCCGTTGTTGTAACAATTAGTTACTGCACCTTCGTATGCACATCCCACAATACCACCTGCTTCTGCATAATATGATGAGGCTGATGCAGAAACAGCGCCTATGTTGTAGCATGTAGATATTGTACTGTTACCCGATAATTTTCCTGTAATGCCACCCGTATAAGCGCCATCGACGGAGCTCGAAGAAATGGTTCCAGTATTATAACAATTAATTACTGTGCTATTCTCTACATAACTTGCAATACCACCCGTTTGAGCATTATTAAGTATAGAACTATCATCTGAGGAAGTGGCAAAAACATCCCCTTCATTATAACAATTAGTAATTATACTATTATCTATTAACAGTGCTACAATACCTCCCGCATTGGTTTCATGAAACAAATGCAATGCAGAAACATTTCCTTTGTTGAAGCTGTCTGTTATTGTACTTCTAAATGCAGTTCCCGCAATGCCACCTGCATTGGCATACGAAAAGTCTCCAGAACAAGACACATCTCCGGTGTTATAGCAATTCATTATTGTACTGTTAGATATTGTAGCCGCAATTCCGCCTACTGTCTCACCTATAATCTTACTATCGACCAGACCAAGATTCTTAATCATACCATCTACTACGCATCCAAACAAACCTGCGAGGAGAAAATTATTAACATATAAGTTTTTAATGGTATGTCCATTTCCATCAAACGAACCCACAAACCAATAAGAAGCATTTATGTTGTTGCCAATCGGTTCCCAACCCTTGCCGTTATTGTAGAAGTTTCCACCTTCGGCAAAGTCTGCATCGGTGAATTCAATGTCAGCAATCATCTTGAAATGTGCATCAAGATAGTTGCGCACATTATCAAGTTGCTCCTTGGTTTCAATAAGATACGGATTGCTCTCTGTTCCGGCTCCTCCAGCAAAATCATTTGTTGTTTCCACATCACCCTTATGTGGAGTTTTCTTCAACGTGGGGTAGCCGTAACCCGAATCAGAACCCATCGTCCATACAGTTTCGAAGTCAAAACCAACATAAGTTGACTGTCTCTTCATATCACGCAGACTATGTCCACCACTATCATTGGAACTTTGTAAATAATAACAATTTTCATAGTCGCCATATCCAATACCTTTTATAGAATAGTTATTATTAGGTTCATTTGCAGATATATTTCCTACGTTATAACAATCATAACAGCTAAAATTCGTATCGCCTTTTCCAAAAATTCCTCCCACGAAGATATAGTTATATATCGAAGTTGACAAAACAGTTATCAAGACGTCTCCAGTGTTATAACAATTCCTTATTACTGTATTATTATATGCATCACCTACAATACCGCCAGCATATTTACCATATGACTCTTCTACCGTATATGCCATATTTGCAGAAATCTTCCCTGTATTATAACAATTAGTTATTGTAACATGGTTACCTGCGCGTCCCGAAATGCCACCCACAACTAAACTGGTGTTAGGAAGAACGTTTTCGGCGTATATGTTTCCAGTATTATAACAATTAGTTATCGTACTGTAATAATACACTCCGCCTACAATACCACCCACATTAATATGTGTCAATGAAATTACTGTAATATTGCTGTTTACCATGCCGAGATTGGTGATTGTTCCCTTAGATAAGTACCCAAACAAACCGGCATATACATCAGAGTCACTTTCAATATTGATATACAGATTTTTGATAACATGACCATTTCCATCAAACACACCAGAAAATGGAGTAGTTTCATCACCTATTGGCTTCCAACCGATACCGTTATTATAGAATGCTCCACCTTCCGCAAAATCTTCTTCAGTAAATACAATATCCGTAATCAGTTTGTAATATGAACCGGTATACTTACGAACATTATTCAAATGTTCCTTGGTTTCGATAAGATACGGGTCATACTTAGTTCCGGTTCCTCCCGCAAATTCCGTGATATTGCTTATAGCATCTGAATTATCTATCAATGTAGGATATGTATAATCCGCAGCTAAATCGATTTTCCAGACTGTATTGAAGTTAAAACCATCAAAGTTTTCCTGTTTCTGCATCTCTGCTGATGGATATTTTATACAAGCATCAACACCGTTCCCTACGCCTGTGGAAATGTTATCCAAGTAGTAGCAGTTGGTTACTGTACCGCTATACAAATCTCCTGCGATACCACCTATAAAAATACTATTTGCATCAGATATAGCAGATACTTCGCCAACATTATAGCAAATTGTTATTATGCTGTTTCCACCTATATCAGCTGCTATACCGCCCGCATAAGCATTCATATATGTATGTGAAAATATTCTTCCGACATTGTAACAGTCATTCACTACGGTATCATGATATGCACCTGCTGCAATCCCACCCGCAATTGCACTATTGGATCTTCCGTAAGCAAATATCCCCCCTGCATTGTAACAACTGTTTATTGTGCTTTCGTGGGCTTTTCCTGCTATTCCACCAGCGTGAGAATAACTACCGCTAGATGATGTATGTATGTATCCTTGGTTGTAACAATTAGTCACTACTACATTAATTACCTCGCCGGCAACACCTCCTGCTTGCGCAGAAACAGTCCTATTAGAGATAACAAAAACGTCACCTGTATTATAACAATTAGTTAATCTACCACCATCAAGTAGTCCTACAATGCCACCTGATACGGAAAAGAATTCACCGTTATTAGCATTTGCAGATATTTTTCCTGTGTTATAGCAATCGGTAAATATACAATCTGTTGCATAACCAGCAATTCCACCGACGTAAGTCACCCCAAAGCCTGTGGCAGAGATACTTCCGCTGTTATAACAATTAATTATAGAACTGTTTTCCGCTTCTCCAACAATCCCTCCTGCATTGAAATAGGAAGACGCCAAGATATTACTATCCTCTATACCAAGGTTCTTAATCGTACTATTTATTGCATAAGCAAACAATCCGGTATGATTATCTTTATTGATATACAAATTCTTTATGACATGACCATTTCCATCAAATACACCTGTAAAAGCGGTGCTCTCGCTGATGCCAATCGGCTCCCAACCTTTGCCGTTATTGTAGAAGTCTCCACCTTCAGCAAAGTCTGCATCGGTAAATTCAATGTCAGCAATCATCTTGAAATGTGCATCAAGGTAGTTGCGCACATTATCAAGTTGGTCCTTAGTTTCAATAAGATATGGATCATTCTTTGTTCCGGTTCCGCCTGCAAAACCTGATGCAATCACATCTACCGTAAAAGATGCAGTCTTACCATCATAAGTTACAGTAATTGTCTTAATACCAGGTGTAGATGTATAACCACTGATGGTATAATCAGTAACTACTGCACTCTTGTCGTCTTCGCAAAACGCAGTAACAATCATACCTGTTTTATCAAAAGACTCCCCCTCAAGATAAATAATCTTATCAGGTTTTACTGTAATTTCAATAGATACTGTCCTGCAAACAGCAAGTTTGCCGTAGGAAACACCACAAACATCACAGACAGCCTGTTTTTGACAAGTAGCTTTGTTTTCAGGCTTATCTGAACTATGTTCTGTCTTGGAACCATCTATTACAACTCCACAACCAACAACATTACATTCTTTCCAATGGTGAGTTTCGTCTTTAAACCAGATGTCCGCAGGAATATGTGCATCTGCAGGAATTGTTTTACCGTATGCGATAATGTCGCCACATCCAAGACATTTTGTGTCGCCGGTATAACCGCTCTGCTGAGTTTTATGATTGGGCTCAGATGCATTTATGATGGTAGTCCCACCGACGTGTTTATCAGGAACGGTATCTCCCAGAAAAGTATGGTTGTCATTGTTTTCTACTAATCCACATACAGAGCAAGAATAGTAATAAACCGCAATGTCACGGCAGTTACCTTCGGTTTTCAATGCTTCCGCTTTCTTCTCAGTAACTGTATAGCTGTGAAAAGCAAGATTACCATAAGGATTATTGCAAACATCGCAAATAGCCTGAGCAGTACAGGTTGCTGTTCCTCCGATGTGTTTTTCGGAGAGTTGACGAAATGGAATCTCTTTTATTTCAGTAACACCATCAGATTTGAAGAGTTGATCGCAATCGTCGCACTTCATATAATCATCCCAACCCATGTTTTTGCAGTCAGAAGCTTTTGCCGGAACACTTTTCTTGACTGCGTGAGAGCACGCAACCGTTACCACGCAGGTGTCTGTAAAGTTACCGTCCGCAGTTGTAATAGTGATGATAGCAGTACCAGACTTAATACCTGTTACTTCACCAGTTGTTTTGTTCACAGTAGCAACACCGGTATTATTAGACATAAATGAAACAGCTTTATTTGTTGCTTCTGTAGGATTTACAGTGTAGTTCGGAGTTCTTGTTTGACCGGTCTTGAGAGACACTGTCTCGTCTATGGTTACGCCAGTGACGGGGACAGGCTTCGATTCTACTGATATGACAACAGGCACAACGGAGTAGGTTATCTCATTAATTTCATTGTCATAGAACGATTCTACTTCAACTGTAATCGTTTTATCTTCAAATACACAATCATCATTAACCTTACACGTAAATGTTACAAGAACAAGATCTGATGAACCTGTATAGCCTTTGTTTTGAGCACTATATCTCCAAAACCAATTACTGCCAGACCATGGTTTTACAATTGCACCATCGGAGTCTATGGTTTCCTCAAGGCCCTCTGGAAGTGTTACACTGTCTTCAATAATTGTCAATCCGTCAGGAATCTTTAATTGAAATTCCAAGATACCTAGATTATTGACTGCACCAATTGATACCGAAAAGTTTACAGTATCTCCCGGATTTGCTGTTGCTTTATCCGACGTTACTTTCAATTGTGAAAAATCTGAAGAGTATGCTGGTGCAGTATATACCAACATACTAAATAACATTACAAAGCAAAGTAAAATAGATATAATTCGCTTGTTCAAGGCTAAGCTCCTTTCAATTGTTTTGCGAGGCGTTTTTTCATATACAACTTTTCGTAACCTCGCTTAGTTACGATTTAAAGTTGATGTTGCTTACATATTCTTCTTTCGTTGTACTTTCTTTATTGTGTATTGATATACCGCAAAAGAAGGTTAGAGCAATTTGTTTACCAAAGGTTTTTTGTTGCGTCGTTCATATGGTTGTAGATCATCTTTTTGTCAATAGCATTTACTTTTCCGTCGCTATTGATATCAGCAACGCGAAAGGCATACCCAACAAGCGCCTTATCACCATCGTTCATATGGTTATAAATTAACTTCTTATCTACTGCGTTTGCCTTTCCATCGCCGTTTATATCACCGATTAGATGAATCTTTACATCTTGTATAATATTATTGCCAGTCACTTCAAGCTCATATGTTCTTGTTACGTGATTTTGCTTGGACACCACTAACTGATATACTCCTTCTGGCACTGCAAATGTCAGCTCATATGTGCTACCTGTAGTAACAACGGATGCCATCTCCACTCCGTTCTGCATCAACTTGATAGTTACATTTCCGTCTGTTGCCCCAAAACTTACAAGAGATCCGGTAATTGTAGCGCTATCTTCTGTTGTGAATGATGCTGTACTTGCATCGCTTGCATACGTATAATTAGTCTCCTTAAATCTCTGATAGAAAACGTAGGTAGTATTAGACTGAAGATCAGAGAAGATATTATTATCTGTCCACTCTCCTCCCTCAATCTTGTATTCCATAGACTCGTTAGGTACCAGTATAATCATGTTATAACTTCTACCTTGAAGTTCAGGTGCTGTAGGAGCTGTCCTCGTGGCTTTTAAAGTTGTAACTGTCACTCCTGCGCTACTGTCGCCTGCTAAACTAATTTCAGTCGATTTCCTTCGTGCATAAACCGTATAGTCCTGATTCGGTTGGAGGTTATCAAATACATTGCTATCTTGCCACACAATACCATCCAAGCTGTATTCAATGCCTTCCACTCGCACTAATGTAAAGGATGTGCTTTCAACCCTACTAATCACTGGTGTGTTAGGAGCCCCAGGCTTACGCAGAGTCACAAAGGTTTCTGCTGTAAAGGTACCCGCAAAGCCGTCAGTTGCAGTAACCGTGAGTGTCAGCGTTTTCCCGTAATCCAAACTCCTGATGGTATAACAGCTGTCAGTACCGACTGTTTCACCGTCAACAGACCATATATACAGTATACTAGACGTATTTGGAGTCAGTTTAGATAGGTCTGCGCTAACTGTACCTCCGACCACATACTCACCCGAGATACTGACGCTACCCGTCAACGCAATTGGTGTAGTATCAGTGATCGTTACAGTCAAAGAGCGCACTGTGAATGAATTATTGCCAAAGTCGAATATGAAATTCAGTGTATGAATTCCTTCTTTCAAAGTTGCCAAATATACACTGCTGATAGTTACGAAATCATTATTTATGATGTAGTCAACATTTAGAGTTAAATTTTCAATTGAAACGAAACTATCTGCTTCTGCAGTAATTTCCAAAATAATATCCTTGGCAGTATATTTGTCAAATTCAGCAACATTGGTTGAGAGTTCAGGATTACGGATTGTTTTCTCTGGATCTGCTGTAAACGTCTCGTTTTCGATATGCATCAAATATACAGAGTCCGTGTTATTTAATGTGTATGGATCTGTAAATTCGGAAAGTACAACGCAGGTCAAAATTCTATCCGTTTCGCTTGTCAACGCGTGAATATCAATCAAGTACTGTTCTGTAGAACCGGGATTAATCGCATTAATTTCAAGTTCAGAAATTAGCCTACCTTCAGCATATACCTTCAACATTGCCGTAGATGCCATGTTGCCTTCATTGGATACGGAGAAAATAATGTAATTCTTTTCTCCGATGATTTTCTGCTCGGCACAAATAGACATATCCGTGTATGCCAGCATTAGATCTACTCGATTGTTGGCTGGATCAGAATCTTCTACAATTCCCATTTTACTTCGGGGCAGAATTTCGACCATATAAGCCTGTGTGGAAATGTTTTGAGGTAAAATTATGGTTGCTTCACAATCTGCACTTTCGCCTGCAAGCAAGACAATATCGCAATCTGTGGTATACAGAAGGGTTCCTAGATGATCGTAAAAATATAGTGTTATGTAATCAACCGGGTTAGTACCACTATTGGTAACTCTGAAACTAATATTGAAATCAGAACTGGGATGCGCATTAGAGATATCATATTCCATAGTCTCGATAATGATATCACAACGGAACTCAAGTGTTGCAGTTCTAAAATGGGTAACTGTTTCTAAACCTTTCTCATATACGTTTGCAAACGTCTCTGTAAATACCGCGAACAATTCTTCATTCTGTACGTAAATAGAATAACTTGTAACAAATCCTTCTGTTTTCGTCATTCGTACAGGTGAACTGAGTGCCCCGTTACAGTCAATGAAAGTACCGTAGATATCCGTGCCATCAATTGCTTTTTTGTTTTGGTCATAGTTTTTCATAGTGAAGAACAGAAGAGTTTGTTCTTCTGATACGGAAACAATTTGATAGTCAATTCCAGCTGAAACATTCTCCGGCACTAGTGATACTGGCTTATGTGCCACATCGGAGATCATATAGATTTTACCATTGTTGTACCAAGTCAGCACAGGAATTCCTGTGATATTGGTAAACGTCACATTTGAAATCGCGCCAGCATCCAATTGTATGGAATCGCCGTCTTCAAGGCACAAAACTAACACCTGATCATCTGTGGTACTGCCTACTCCGTCCGCATCAACAATATAAGCAGTGTAAGAATTATCCTGCAGAGAACCAGTAGTAATATCAGAAATAGAATTCTGACCATTCACTAATGTAACAGGATTACTCCACCCTTTATCTCCTAGTACTACAGTAACAACAGAGCTGTTAGGTGTTTCAATTTCAAAGCCCAACGTATTGGATTCCAGCCAACTAGCGGTAATCTTGCTATCTACTTCAGTAATAGTGGGAAGTTGTTCGCAGATGCTATTATTAGTCAGACGTACAGGAGTTCCAAATTTACCATTTTCATACACAATAACATTCACCTCAACGCCCACTACTAAGTCTTCGATACTTGTTAAATCGGTGATATCTAATGTCTGTGTAGCTGGAAGTATATCTTTCATTTCTGTATAAATAACGTAAATCTTCTTACCATCAGTATATACATCAAATTCGCAGTCAAAGGTACCATTGTCACAAACCGCCATAGGCGCAGACCAAGAGCCATTACTGTAAACAGAGTAGTATAGCATTTGGAAGTTTGCGTTATCTCGCTTGTCGTTATCGTCCAACCACACCATCACAGTAGTATTGCCGCATGTAACGACTTTAGGTGCCACGTTATCATAAATATTTTTCTGTAAGTAACCATCATCCTGTGTTCCAGACTGCCAAGGGCTACGGTCTTCCAAATATGAACGATCGTTTTCTGCATAAGAGTTGGGATTCTGCTTTGCTGCAAAAAGACGTACCATAAAGGCAGTGGATTCTTCCGGCCATCTGTATATATCTTTTGGTCCAAGAGAAACTTGACCCGACAAAAGTCCCCAAGCTACTTTCCATCGTATTCCTAAATCTCCGGTAACATAGACTTCCTTTATCTCTGTTGTTGGAACCATTCCCACAGTAAATCCCAGCGTTAGATTACCAAAAACGCCCGCGGAACCTACGCCCCACAGCAGGAATACACCTCCTTCAAGTTCAATCATGTTTTCTAAGGTAAGATCTAACTGGTCCAGCCCGAATCCTTCTTCAGGATCAAAGCGAGAAATATGAAGTTCTAGTTCACCGGCAGCACCAAATCTAACTTTAAAATATACTCCTACAATGCCGTAAAAGCTGGCGTGCATCTCAGTTTCAAGCCACAGCTCTACGCGCATTTTAACATAGCTAGACTTAATATAGTATTGGTCATTTCCTAAATATTCAATTTCCAGTAAACCGCAGATTTCAACCTCGACACTTTTCGAAGGCCAACCATCAACTCCGCCATCAATGGTATTATCAATGGCTTCCTGGATTTTTTTCTTAGATAGTTTACGTGAAAACATGTCGATTACATCTAAATTGATACCGACAAATATTGACCTGCCTTCGGTATATACAGTTATGTTTTCCGCTCCATGGATCGAGAAGGGAATTTCGAAGTTCAAATCTCCAAAATCACCTAAACTAGCGTCTATATTTACATCAGACAACTCAGCGATAACCTGATCTTTGGCAATTGTCGCAAGCTTGACCACGTCAATATTAAGAGCAGTTGCCACCATATTACCATCAGCGGTGTGCATGCGTACAAGCACTGTTTCCCCTTCCTCAAAAGCACTTGCTACAACTTGGAAAGTACAGTTAGAAGCAGATGTCTTATTTGTGGAAATCAAACGGTTGTCCTGGTACAGCTCATACTTGGTGATTGTATACTTGGAATATCCGCTAACTGTAATTGTAACAGTTTTAGATTCTGCACAATTAAGCACCACTATAGAAGTAGCGATGGATTGATTGTTGAGTCGTATACCTTGCACTGTAGATGGTTTATCAGACAGTTCGATAATATCCATAAGCTGAGAATTTGTAGCTAAAAATGTGTCATCCTCAAAAGTAATGTGATTTGAGCAGCTAACTGTTAGTTTTTGTGCTTCTTCGGGTTTTACATAATAGACCATGCCATCTACATTGGTAGATTGAATTTTGCCACCCAAATTTACTACCGCATTAGCAAGTGGGGCGTTGTGCTTATCTACGACCTTAATGATATAAATATTTGTACCCGTAAAGTTTTCTTTAATAATGGCATTGTATGGTACCGCAATATAGCCGTGCCACAAGCCATCAGTGATAACATCATCCCAACCAGCTACCGTGCTGTAGTAGTATACATACTTGCCACTAGTACTACCAAAGGCATTATTGCCCATTGTTACAGGCTTACCGCGGAAATATACCTGAGTCAACTTATCACAATCAGCAAAGGCGTTATTTCCTATCTCGGATACGGCACCACCAATTGTCACTTGGATCAGTTCGTCGCATCCCATAAACGCATTGTCCGCAACCGAAGTTATGTAGTCCGCGATCACTACATTTTCAAGTCCTGTACATTCGAAAAAGGCTCCCTTAGATATGACGCTTACGGAGTCAGGTAATTTGAAAGACTTAAGGGAAGAACAGCCAGAAAATGCGTACTCTCCAATTGTTTTTATGCTGTAACCGTAATCAATAAACGTCATGTTGCTACAATTCTCAAAGGCGTAGGAGCCGATGCTTGTAATGCGGGCATCAATGTATATCATTTGTACTTTGTCCGCATAGGCAGCCCAAGGAGAACCACCGTTTTCGTAATTTGGCATCTCTCCTATGCCTCGTAAAACCAATATACCGTCATTGTACAGGGTCCAACTGATTGAATCGTTACAGTCTCCATATATTAATCTATCATTTTCATAGTAAATAACATCAATAACCAGGTCGTCTGCAGGCATGGTACCCGAGATACTATCAACTCGTGTTGAATAACCCAATATTTCTGGGATTGCTGCACTGTATGCCATGCCAGCCTTTTTATTTTGGCTAATGGACGCAAAGGCTGTGTCTCCGTTTGCGTATATATAGTTTACCTGGAATATATATGTATGATTTCCAGGCACCCAAATGATTTCTGTTTGGTCCTTATTGTATAGTATTCTGTTAACACTACAATAGTTAGGATTCCTTCTTGATACCTCAAATTGTTCCAGACCATCAGTTCCGATAAAGGCAGATTTACTGATGTTTTGTACTCCATCACCTATCACAATAGTAATTAGGTTTTTGCAGTTATAAAAAGCTCCGTATGTTAAATTACCGTCTGTGATAGTTACTTTTTTCAGTTTTGTCGGAATATAATAATTTGAATATGTCGTAGTAGACAAATTAGAACCATAATAGTACTGCTTTGTAGAAGTTCCTCCTGTATAACTGGCAGAACCAAATATATATCCAAAAGGATACTGATTTTTGTCAGCATCAGTCTTACGACTTTGTCCCACAAATGGGATACTTATCGAGCGCAATTCACTACAACCATTAAATGCGTTGGCGCCTATACATTCAACACTGTTCGGAACAATCACTTCAGTTAATCCAGTACACTTTTGGAACGCATCATCTCCTATACTGGTAACACCGACTGGAATGGAAATATTTTTCAGCTCAGTACAGTTTTTAAACGCTCTTAAGCCGATACTTTCAACACTGCTCGGAATAATCACTTCAGTTAATCCAGTACAATTATAAAACGCATAATCTCCTATACTTGTAACACCAACTGGAATGGAAATATTTTTCAGCCCAGTACAGTTATAAAAAACATCATCTCCAAGAATAGTAATACCTTTCGGTATTGTTATCTTTTTTAAACTACTACATCCATAAAACGCATAGTCACCCAGTTCGGTAATGTTATCATAAATATTTATTTCTGTTAGATTTTTGCAATTTCGAAACGCGCCACGCAGTGTATTGCCGCCAGTCACCGTCACAGATTTCAAAGTTGTTGGAATATAGTAAGTAACAGACTGGGTCGAGGAAGACGACGAATAGTAAGTTTGACTTGTAGAAGTTCCTCCGGTATAACTTGTAGAACCAAATATGTATCCAAAAGGATACTGTGTTTTGTCAGTCTCACGACTTCTACCCACGAATGGAATCGTCAAAGATTGCAATTTGCTACAACGAGCAAGCGCACCTCCTTCAATTGTATTTACACTGTTTGGAATAGTAAGATTAGTTAAGTTGCTACACCCTGCAAAGGCTTCTGTGCCAATGTGTGTCACATTATTGTGTAAAGAGATGCTTGTTAAACTAGTACAGTTAGAAAATGCATATGATTCAATACGAGATATAGAGGCAGGAATTACTAAACTGGTTAGCAATTTTCCGTTTATGTACAAATTTTTGCTTCTAGAAACAGGATTTGCAGTGGAACTGCCAAACGAGATTAAACACCATGCCTCCAAATCCGGAGCCTCAACCCTAGTAAGTCCGGTACAGTTTTGAAAAGCGTTGCCACCTATACTTTTCACATTTTTGGGTATACGAATACTTGTCAATTTACTACAATTACTGAATGCATTTGCTCCGATGCCTATAACGCTTTCAGGGATGGTCACCGCAGATAATTTGCTACATCCACTAAAAGTATATGCGCCAATCCTTTTTATCCCTTCCGGAAGTGTGATACTTGTCAAACTATTACAGTTATAAAACGCATGATCGCGAATGACTTTTGTTTCTTTTCGAATATTGAAAGATGTTATATTTGTTGCAACTGTATCAGCTAAAACTAAATAAGGATTCTCTTTATTACCCAAATAATAAGCAACACCGTCTGAATAATAGCTAAGGGTACATCCAGAAAACGCATAATCTTGTATATCAACAATGCTGTTAGGAATAGTAATATTCTTCAGGTTGGTGCAATTTAAAAATGCGTCTTCTTGGATTTCGGTTATATCCTCTCCAAGTGTAATAGTAGTTATATTAGAACAGTTTTTAAATGCACTTCTAAGAATGGTTCCGCCAGTCACTGTCACAGATTTCAAAGTTGCTGGAATACAGTAAGTAACAGAGTGGGCCAATGAAGTTGCCGAATAGTAAGTTTGACTTGTAGAAGTTCCTCCGGTATAACTTGTAGAACCAAATATGTATCCAAAAGGATACTGTGTTTTGTCAGTCTCACGACTTCTACCCACGAATGGAATCGTCAAAGATTGCAATTTGCTACAACGAGCAAGCGCACCTTTTTCAATTGTATTTACACTGTTGGGAATAGTAAGGTTAGTTAAGTTGCTACATCCCGCAAAGGCTTCTTTGCCAATGTATGTCACATTATTAGGTAAAGAGATGCTTGTCAAACTACTACAATTTGAAAATGCTTCTTTGCAAATAACAGTTACACTATCTGGTATAACCACTTTTTTTAAACTGGTACAACCTGCAAATGCATTATCATCAATAATTGATACCCCATGAGGAATCACGACGCTAACAAGAGCACTACTGTTTTGGAAGGCATATGCATCAATACGAGTCATTCCCGCTGGAAGGGTAATTTTAGTAATACCACTCCACGCAAACACATCTGCCCCAATACTAGTTACACTATCAGGAATCACTATGCTGGTTAATTTTTCACATCCACAGAAAGCTTTTGCCCCAATACTAGTAATTCCAGTTGGAAGAATAATCTTAGTCAAACTCTTACAACCATAAAAAGCTCCTGGCAAAATCTCACCGCCAGTTACTGTTACAGAACACAAACTATTTGGAACGTAACATTCTGTAGAAGAACTACCATTACGATACGTTACAGAATAAAAACCATCGCCGGAATTCACTCGAAACAAAGTTGCAAAAACATTCTTAAATCCATCATCTGTTTCTTTTGTTTGTCCTACAAAAGGAACAGTCATATATGCCAAACTACTACAACCTGTGAATGCGCCACTTCCAATATAAACAATATGTTCTGGAATAACAATATCAGTTAGCTTAGTACAGTTTTCAAAGGCATAGTCAAGAATAAATCTTGTATCTTTATGAAAAGTAAACGTATATATGTATTTATTGGTTACTTCTGCTAAGATTAAGAGTGGATTAGTTTCATTTCCTAGATAATTTGCATTATTATACTTATAGTATTCCAAACTACTACATCCAAAGAATGCGTTATTCCCTATATATGACACGCTATTAGGAATGTTTATGCTTGTTAGGCTACTACAATTCCTAAAAGCAGCGCCATCAATTCGGTTTACTTCGTTGCCCATAGATACGTTGCTGAGTTTGGAACAATTCATAAATGCAAATGAACAAATTCGTGTAACCTTGTCGGTGATTTTGACACTCGTCAAACTACTACATTCTGAAAAAGCATACCATCCAACAACACGAGTATCTTCATGGGTCACAAATTCGGTTATATTAGTTGAATCAACCTCTATCAAATATAAATACGGATTATTGCTGTTCCCTAAATAACACCCATTCTCATATTTGTTATATGCTAAATTATAACAACTCTCAAATGCACCTGGCCCAATCTCAACAACGCTATCGGGAATAGTAATATTAGTTAGAAGAGAGCAGCCTGCGAAAACGCCAGTTCCTATATAGGTAACGCCGTCCGGAACAACAAAACTCCTTATGTTCTTGCAAGCCGCAAAAGCGCCTGAATCGATCTCTGTCAAATTGCTTCCTAACTCAATAGATGTTAGATTTGTACATCCAGAAAAAGCATACCCTCCAATACTAGTTGTATCGTCAGGAATCTTTATACTAGTCAACATGCTACAATTTTCAAACGCGTATGGAAGAATTTTACCGTCTGTAATTGTTACAGATTGAAGGCCCTTTGGAACACGATAGGCGAGTTTAACACTATTTCCCGGTCCGTATCCATAATGATATTGAGTTACATCTACGGACCCAGTATAGCTGGAAGTACCAAAAATATAACCGAAGGGACACTGACCATCATCCGTAGCATTTTTTCTACTGTTACCTACAAACGGAATTGTAATGGAAGTTAGACCACTGCACCCTGAAAAAGCACCGAATCCAATTGAATTAACTGAGTTTGGTATTTCCACGCTTGTCAGTTTGGTACAGTCACGGAATGCGTATTCCCCAATATCGGTTACTTGTGCTCCAATAGTCACTTTTGTGATCGAGTTTCCCCATGGCAACGTTGCTTTTTCTGAATAGTTCGCCATTGCTCCTTTTCCGGAAATAACGAGTTCTGTTCCATAAAGGGCCCAAGTACAATTACCAGTAGTCCCTTTAGCGGTAGTATCATCGACCTCCGGACCTTGGATAAAATCATCGTCGTCGTTTCCTTCTTGCTCATTTAAAGCAATCGCTTCCGGGGGACTGTTTGTCTTATCTGTCCCAGATGCTATTGCAGTCCAAGGCACGTCTGAAACGACCAATAAAACCGCCAAAAAAAATGATATTATTCTCTTTGTCATTTTATAACCTTCTTTCGGTTGCGTTAACAGTGTTTGTGATATAATTTACGTTATGTAGCAATAATTACCATTATACGCAGTGATTTTAGCACTCAGCAACTAAAAGTCAAGTTCTTATCTCCTTTTTCCGTTTTCTAAGTGTAGGTTTATCAAACATTACTAAAGCCGCATTGTACATTTTTGTTTTCCTCCTTAAATTGTTTTGTTAGACCAAATATTCTTTTTTCTCCCCCAATAAAAGAATACAGTTCTGATATAAGTATGTGTGATTTCGGTATGCAATAAAATAAGCCCACAAATTAATGTGAGCTTATGCGGTTTTGTACAAGAGAGAGGTTCGTGTTTGATTCTGTATAGCATATAGCTGTTTTGGGCATACTATTGACAATACTTCGGTGCGCCGATATAATATTAGTAAAAGGAGGGAATGTTATGTCTCTGAATGAAGTATTAGAGAGAAAAAGGATTACTAAATACCGGCTGTGGAAGGAAAGCGGTGTACCCCAGGCTACTATTTCGGATATTTGTACCGGCAAGACAAAAATTGAAAAATGTTCTGCAGAAACTATCTTTCGGATTGCAAAGGTGCTGGATGTTTCTATGGAGAGTTTGATTGCTCCAGCTGTGCAACGTATGGATGAAGACCGAAAGCGTCCTTCGTTTGATATATTCAAGAGTAATGTCTGTCATCAAGTCAAGGATTTAGGAGATATTCCCTTTATCATTCAACTACTCCAATCAAATCAAATCCGTGAGTTATATGAAAAAAAATGGTATCCTGAAGCTTTGTATCTCTTGGCTATGTTAGATTATATTTCCAGAGAGAATAACGTGCCAATCTGCAAAAATTATAATGATCTTCGTAGCTGCAGGTTGCAAAAAATGATATATCCCTCTAGCGTAGCCATCCTTTGTAAGGCGATGAACTCAGATAAACCAAAGAAAGAAATTATCCGTATGGCTATCCCGGAATTTTTACGATTTAACATAGTAGAAAGTGATGTGCGAAATGTCTGCTGAAGCCCCTATTACAAAAGAAAATCTAGACACTTACCTTAAGGAGCTTGCGAAGCAATTCCGCAAGCTGAACGGGAAGTCAATTCCAGCAGAAATCACATTGATCGGCGGTGCATCTATTTTAATTAACTATGGATTCCGGGATTCCACCTATGATGTAGATGCCTTGATCCACGCCTCCTCTGCAATGAAGGATGCTATCAACTATGTTACAGACTCTTTGGGTCTGCCCAACGGTTGGCTCAACGAGGATTTTAAGAACACCAAGTCCTACACACCACGACTAGTCAATCACTCGAAATATTATCGAACATTTTCCAATGTTTTGACTGTCCGCACCATCACAGGTGAGTATTTGATAGCAATGAAACTTATGGCATACCGGCAGTATAAGCACGATGTTTCAGATATCGTTGGCATTCTACGTGAACAACGCAATAGCGGTGAACCTATGACATTTGAGCAAATCAACAAGGCCGTAACGGACCTGTACGATAGTTGGGATAATCTGCCACAAAACGCACAGGGTATGATTCAAAGCATTCTGTCTAACGATGATATAGATGCCCTATACGAGGCCTATGCAAAGGAAGAAGCTTCCGCTAAGGATGCGCTGATTACATTTGAGGATCAATATCCAGATGTTCTAACAGAAAATAATCTTGCAGATGTTCTAGACCACTTGCTTGACAAACAATAAAAAACAACACGACGTAATTGCAAAAGCTTGCGAATGCGTCGTGTTCTTTAACAGATAAATGAATATACATTTTTACGCAAAAAAATAACCGCCGGTTCGAAGGTGCGGTTATTTTTTTATAACTCATAATTTTCGAAACAACCGTTGCCGGGCATCTATCTTGCTTTTATTATACTTTTTTTTTATGTTTGTCGAGTACTGTTTTCTAATCCCTTGCTTTCCAATTTTCTAGTCCGTATAAGATTCCGTATGAATATTTCTGATACAAATTCAATGGATCTTTTTCGTTTTTCTTATAATACTTCTATGTGGCTTTGAATCTCATCTTCAATTTCAAAAGCTTTTCCGTATTTTGAGTAGCTTTTAGTTGCTTTTGTTAGTCGTAAACCTTGCAGTATTGCTTTATTTCAACGATTTAACAATCACTTCTATCTTATTAATTTCCTGCTGAGGATTTTTCCACCAATTTGTACTCCATATTCGATGGATTCTCCAACCTCGAGACTCAAGATATTTTTGTCTATGATAATCACGTTCTCTTGCAGATTTTGAGCTATGATACAGTTTACCGTCGCATTCGATACCAAGAATATATTTACCATCTCTTTTGATAGCAAGATCAATGCTGTATCCACCGATTCCAATTTGAGTATCCACTTCATATCCGCGGTCTTTCAACGCATCGAAAACTTGATTTTCAAAATCGCTATCAAACGAAATGTTCTTTTCAGGATTATTTTCATCACCAAACGAATACAAAATCTGCTTGGCTGCCTCTCTATCGCCGGAACTAACAGCAAAGGCGTATTCAAGGTATTTTTTTAATATACGAGGTCCATCGTTTTTCGTGTCCTCAACCTGCAGTTCTGATGGATCAAACGATGTTACAACATGTACCTTCTTTTTTGCTCGGCTTATTGCAACATTGAGTCTATTCTCTCCGCCCTTTTGATTTAGCCATCCAAAATTACGAATCAGACGACCACTTTCATTTTTGGCATATCCGATGGAAAAAATAATTACATCTCTCTCATCTCCTTGCACACTTTCAATATTTTTAACAAATAACCCAATATCTTCTCCGTCTTTTTTTCTTAATAATTCTGTTCGTATTGCAGCCGCAAAATGTGGATTTTTCGCACATTCCTCGTCAATAAGATCGTCTATCAAATCTCTTTGGCTACTGTTAAAAGTAATAACACCTACCGTTTCTTCTTCTTTTCTTTCATCAAAAAACTGTTTTAACATATCCACTATATACTTTGCTTCTTCGATATTTGTTCTATCTCTCCACATAGCATTTTCCATTTTATGAACTTCTATAGGCGGTGCTGAAGGTGGTATAGCATTAGGAGAAACATATAATCTTCCTTTATAAAAAGCGTGATTAGAAAAAGCAATGAGTTCCTCGTACTTAGAACGATAGTGGAAGTTTAAAAGAACATCCTTATATTTAAAGCGAGCTAAATCGAGTAGGCTCTCTTCTTCAAGAGCCGCTGTCAACTCTGTATCTTCCGGAAGCTCATCAAAATCCACTTCAAGCCTTCCTGTTCCTAAATTAGAAGGACGAAGTTGTTTATGATCGCCAGCGACGATTACCTTTTTAGCTCTTAAAATAGAAGGTATACCCTTCTCTACATACATTTGAGAAGCCTCATCAAAAACAACCAAATCAAAAATTCCTGTTTGTAACGGTATGATTTCAGAAACAACCTCCGGCGTCAACAACCAAATCTTGACACTCTTAAATAATTCGAAATCAAACTTTTTAATAAATTTATTTACACTCCACTTCCTCTTGCTTTCTATAGCTCGAAGAATTTCGCCATGCCGTTTGGATATTGTTATGTTATACAAGCCTTCTGACAATAATAATTCCAAGCGTTGACGAGATAACGTTTGTTTCCTGCTAATAGCCTCACTTAAAGAACGAATAATTGTATCAAAGTTGTCTATGTCCTGGAAAAGAAAACGATTTTTTGCCTCGAAAGACGCAATATGTTCATATATTAATTCGTTATGTAGCTCATCATTTATTTCGATGTAGCTTCCTTCTATATGTTTTTTAGTATTGCACAGCGAATGAATATATGTTTTTTCTTGTTCTGTTAGTCTATCATACAAAGGCTTTAACTCTTGATATGTAATATAATAGTTTATACTATCAATAATAAGAGCAATTTTATTAAGCGTAAGCTTGACAATCTCTTTTGCAGAAACAGTGAAATATTCAGATAGCTCTTGTATTATTTCCTGTTTTAGACTCCTCTTAGTAAGCAGTCGCAAAAATGGGTTTTTCGTTTTCCATTCATTTATCGACTGGTGAATTTTATTAAGTCTTTCTCCAAAACTCATAATTTCAAACACGCTAAGATTACCACGAATTAATGACATCCATGGATACTGTTCTACGATTTCAATATATTTGTCTAAGTTAGAACAAAGCGTTTCGTCGGTAAAAAGTTTGTGTATCAATTCTAATTCAGAATACTTTATGTCCAACAATTTTTCGTTTCTTTGCTTAATTATAGTTTGAACTCTACTTATCTCTTCGGCAACAGATAAATCGTATCTTTTATTTTGGATGTATAGTTTATAGGGTTCAACACCAAATTCGCTTGGCGCATATAGCTCATTGGCAATGGTTTCTAATCTTTCAACAAGAGAATCTATTTGTTCAGAAATCAAACCTAAATCAACTGTCCCTTCGTGGTTTTCTCCCAAATATACCATTTTGGATAATTGTTGATAAAACTCGTCCTTGTTTCCAACATCATCAATCAATAAGGCATATTGCGAAAGAGTGCCCAATCGAGAATATACCACGTCAAGGGCTGTCTTCTTTTCGGAAACCATTAAGACCGTTTTTCCATTACTAACAAATTCAGAAATCAAGCTTGTTATTACTTGTGATTTGCCAGTACCAGGAGGGCCTTGAACAACAAGCTCGTCACAGTTCTCTATTGCGGATAATACTACCTCTTGAGAACTGTTTAATTCATTAATGTAAACGAGATTCTTTTCAGAAATTTCTAACTTTTTGTCTTCTGTTTCTATATCTTCTTCTCCGTTAAAAGAATCTGAATAATAATCAATCTCATCAATATTTGCTAAAAGATTATTTAATAAAGAATTAATCTCGTTGTTTTTTAAAATATCATCGAAATCTTTTTGAATAGAGCTAGAACAAATTGGGAATTTGCCAAGTACAGCACATTTTTCTAAATGAAGTTCCCCGCTTTTATAATGAGGAAATTCGTCGAATTTATATTCTCGAAATTTAACAAGTTTATCATTGTTATCTGCTATGTAAAATTCATTTTCGGCATAAAATTTGATTAAAGAATCAAAAAAAGATGTTTCACTTACTTTTTCAATAACATCGCTTGGCAATGGTTTATTAACATTATTAAATTTGAAATGTGCTAGAAGTAGAGTTGTATTATATACAATATCTCTTGATTCGTCCATAGAGACTTTTATACTAGTCGCTGTTTTTTCAGCTGTTACAGGGAAAAGAGCCAAAGGCGCTCTTAAATCAAAGTTTTCACCCGGAATCCGACCAATAACAAATGGATAACCAATATATAAATCATTTTGACCTTTATCTCTCAACTCCTTATTTACTTCTCTTAAAAGCTGAGACAAACGCTTAAATTTAGAAAATTCTTTTCTTGCGTCGCTTTCAGTTGTTCCACTTATGTTTGCCAGCGTAAGTGTTAATGTTTTTCCATATATCAAGTCAAACAAATGATTTTTACCATCATCAAATAAATCATATGCGTACTTATTGACAGCTTTGGGCATATAAAGCAAGCGATTCCTTCTATTTATGCTCACAAGTTTTTTCTCTAACTCTTTGAGAGTCTCTGCAGCAGAAGAAGTTATATCAATCTTCTTTTCCGTTTGAACCTCTGTGTACTTTAAAATAACAGTCAAAAATGCTTTGCCATAGTTTTCGATAAACGCTTTGCCTATACCAGATACACCTTCGAAATCGCTCAACTTCTTAGGGCAAAGCTCCGTTATTTCATATAAAGCCTTATCTGAACATACAGTCGGAGCTCTGCCATGTGTCCATCTCTCATGATCCTTTATTTTTTGTCTAAGATCATATAGCTCGTCATATAATTTCTGGTTAATCGCCATTTTATTCTTCTTGTTAATGCTTTTTTCAACTTCCATATGTCATATCCACAACCGCATCCCTGCCATCCTTCACATCTTCTCCTGTTCCGCTATCTTATTATATATCTCTTGCCAGCTCGTTACTCTCACAACATTTTCCGCTACTAGTTCCCGATTATACAGAGTATCAAACAATAACACTTTGATACCTCTTTGAGCAAGATACTTCGCAGTATCTACATTATCTTCTATCATAATCTTAACATTTGATTTAAGACATCCCTGATACTTCTCAAGCTGAATATCCTTCCACGAGCAAAGATGCATGCCATCAAAAGTAAATCCGTGCTTCTCAAACCAATTCTTAAGTACTCTTCTGCAGTGAACACCCATTGGATTTTTTCTTGTTATAAATCGTCTGGCTGTAATTATATGAAGATTATGGCCTTTTTCTTTAAGCTTGGTGAAAATCTCTGCCGCCTTTTCACGAGGAGGACATTTCTTGCAATAATTAAAGAAAAGCGTGCCACCATAGCGAAGCTTCTCAAACTTTGTAATCTTGAACATGTTCTCTACTTTCTTTGCTGCTCTGTCAACAGGAGGACGTCCTAATAATTCCTCCCCTTTCATACAGCAGTATGTTTGCATGTCTGTCAAAACACCATCTACATCTATTCCAATATTCATTGACATATCTCCTTAAATCTATCCCAACAAGAAATCTACAGCAAGCATCAGGCAGAAGCCTATCAGCAGAGAATACGTAGCACCACGTTCACTTCCGTGAGCATGAGTCTCCGGTATCATCTCGTCACTTATTACATATAACATAGTTCCCCCTGCAAATGCAAGAGCAAATGGCAAAATTGCTGAAGAAATACTTACTGCAAAGTATCCTAGCAATGTTCCTATTATTTCAATAATACCTGTAAGCGATGCAATTACAAGTGTCCTTTTATGACTCATTCCTGCAGCTAACATTGGTCCTATTATAACCATTCCTTCAGGAATATTTTGAAGCGCGATACCGCCTGCTACGATTAAAGCTTCTGTATCATTGCCTGTACCGAAGCTAACACCGGCAGCAATGCCTTCAGGCAAATTATGGATGGCAATAGCGAATACGAACAGCAACACTTTGTTAAGTCGCTGCGTTTTCTCCGGGTGAGATTCCTCATCCTTACCTGCAAGTTTATGAAGATGCGGTACAACCTTGTCAGCAACATTTATACATACAGCACCGCAAAATACACCGGCAATACAAATAAGCAGTGAAAATTTATTGCCATTCTCAAGAGACGGTATAATAAGACCTATAACAGCTGCAGCTAACATAACGCCGGCTGCAAAAGATAAAACAACATCGCTGAATTTATGACTGATCTTTTTAAATATAAATCCTATCAGTGCGCCTATTATGGTAGCGCCGCCAACGCCCAGGGCTGTTAATAATACAAGCTTCATATAATTCCTTTTCTTATGTTATTTAATTGATGCTTTTATATTTTACGACATTATGTAATATATGTACAGAAAATTATTTTGTGCCTTTACATAATCGAGTAGGAGGGATTTTTCCCTCCTCTCACACCACCGGGCATGCCGTTCGGCACCGGGCGGTTCAATTCAAATAATAATCTGTACAACTTTGGAGTCCTCGTCTTGCGAGGATTTCTTTTGA
>SVJB01000051.1 GCA_015069185.1 Oscillospiraceae bacterium | reverse complement strand
CGAAAAAACCCAGAAACCGTTGTGGTTTCTGGGTTTTCCGAACCGATATCTTTTTCGGTTCGCAATGTTGATTGCGGAGGTGGGATTTGAACCTCACGACCTCCGGGTTATGAGCCCGACGAGCTGCCAGACTGCTCTACTCCGCGTCGAGTACCTGCATAGTATAGCACGGTTGTTTTTGAAATGCAACTGCTTTTTTACCTGCAGGCACTATTATTATATTCCGAAAAGTTCAAAATATTCACTTCTTATTCTTGCCCTTCAGTACATTCATAAGCACATATACACCAACCAGAGCTACCACTGTAGTTGCCAGAATAAGGTACATTATGCCTACAGGCACCTTTTCACCGAAGAAATATAAATTACAGTCAACCGTATCCTTGAAGGCCTCAACAGTCTCCCCCGGGAAGCCTTGAGCCTGCATTTCAGAGAATACACCGCGCAGCGAGTGATTACGCACCAGAGACGTACCATACGTGCCCGGCAAGAAAGAAATAACATTTTGCAGACCATCTGAGAACTGAGATATTGGCATATATGCACCGCAAATGAAACCATATCCTGCACTAATTATAGATCCGACTGCTGAAATCTGGCCCTGAGATGACATGAAGAAATTAATTATGCTTGATAATGCTGTACCAAACATAACAAGCAAGAAAATATCCAGTAGCAGGAACAAAATATCACTAATGGACATATACCAACCAATAAATGCCACATATACTAAGCAAATAGCCATCGCAACCACACAAATAATCAAAGTCGCGATCAGCGTTGCCATATAATAGCTAAGCGCCAGCGTATGTTTGCGCACAGGTGCTATCGTCAGATCTTTTATCGCACCACTTACCTTATCCTGCACCATAAGCATGTTTGAGCAAAAAGCCACTGTCACACAAGAAACGGCCAGAATAGAAGACACCAACTGGCCTCCAACAAATCCATTTATCATCTCTTCTGCCATCTCCACGCCCTCAGGTAGCGCTGACAAGAAGCTTTCCTTATAAACATTTCCAAGGAAAGTTGCATACAGCACCAACAAAATTACAGGAGTAATCAAAGCAGTAAAGAACATGCCTTTATCTTTGAAGAACAACTTAACATTTCGTTTCACCAAAGCTTTCATTGCAGTCATTTTTCATCGCCTCCCACAAGCTTTCTTCCTGTAACATTAATAAACACATCGTCCATCTTACCCTTTGCTATTTCATAATCTGTGAAAAGCTCCGGATGTTTCACAATCAGCTCTGTAGCAGCCTGAGTGTTGACCACAGATAGCCTATAACCCTCCGGCACAGCTTCATAGGCTACATTCAATTGCTTTACATCATTTTCACTGACACCATACAAATTAATAAAATCTCCTGTATATTTATTTTTAAGCTCCAAAGGTGTGCCTTGAGCTACTAATTTACCACTGTCTAGAATCACAACATAATTGCTATCGGCGGCCTCTTCCATATAATGGGTAGTAAGGAAAACAGTCATATTATCCTGGTGGCGAAGATTGTCTATAACATTCCACAAAAGTTTCCTAGTCTGGGGATCAAGTCCCGTAGTAGGCTCATCAAGTATCAGAATCTTCGGCTTGTGAAGCAGCGCTCTTGCAATATCAACACGTCTGCGCTCGCCACCGGAAAGCTTTCCCACATTCCTCTTAAGCAAATTATTAAAATCCAGCATTTGCGCAAGCTCTCTGATTCTCTTCGTACATTCAGAGCCTGCAATACCATACAAAGCTGCTCTGCTTTCCAGATTATCCTTAACTGTCAATGCTTTATCCAACACAGAATTCTGAAAAACAACACCCAGCTTACCTTTGATCGCATCCACATTGTGGTCCAAATTTATCCCGTCAATTATAACGGTACCACTGTCTTGTGCAAGCTGACCGCACATAATATTAATAGTAGTAGATTTTCCTGCACCATTCACCCCTAGGAAAGCAAACAATTGGCCCTCTCCTACCTTAATGCTCAAATCACAAACAGCCTTTACTTCTCCAAAGGATTTGTTCAAATTATTAATTTCTATAATATTCTTCATATGTCATTCCTTCCTTAAAGCATGATAAATCTCTGAAAGCATATTGCTCACATCCTCCATGGTGAAAACACTCTGTCCCTGGGCAAACAGTACTGCAAGTCCGTGAGTATACACTGATAAATGGTTATATATGTGCTTTACTTGCTTCTGCTCAATACCATAAGAGTCAGACACCATCTGTACAATTTTTGTTTCATACGGAAAACCAGCAGGCAAATAGTGCGAAGGTTGCGATGTAGTGCTCTCTCTCATAAACAAAAGCTTGAACAGCTCCGGTTCGTCCTTTGCAAACTCAATGTATTTCAGCCCAGCGCCTTTGAAAGGTATCTCATGTTTAAGCCCTTCTTGCATATATCTGTCATAAAGTGCTATCGCTTGCTTTGTAACTTGCAAGCTAATTTCCTCTATGTTTTGAAATGCAGTAAACAAAGGCGCCGTAGAAGTGCCGAGCCTTGCTGCAAGCGATCTTGCAGACAGCGCGTCAAACCCTTGCTCTCTTACTAATTGATATGCTTCTTCTACTATCTGTTCCTGTGAAAATCTTGCCTTGGGTGGCATTTTATCTCCCGCCTTTACATATAAAATAACAGCCGTTATATAACGGCTGTTATTTTATATTACTATTGAACTATTGTCAATACAATCACACAGGAATTTTAGCAACCATTTTACCCATTTCTATAGGTTCATCCACACAGATGGATGGCATATGTGCATCACTGGTAAACGTAATCATAAAATATCCCGGTTCTAATACAATAGGCTGAGGATTACCACTTAGCACTACGAAGTCCTTTACTTCATCGTATGAAACCTCTTCACATTTATCAACATCAGTATAGGCAATCTGCTCTTTGCCATATACCACAAAGTGAATATCTACAAATTTCTTGTGAGCCTCCAGCTTGCAATTTTCGACAGATTTTGTACGCATAACTCTTGCCTTTATCACTGAATTTGATTCAGCAACTGGTAGGTCTCCTTCTGCAAACTTTTCACCAAGAAGCTTTGCCATATAATCCAAAGTCTTCTTATAATCGTCACCGAGCCCGTAATATAATGCTCTGTTTCTGATGTGATCTATAACCATTGTAACACTCCTTTATTAGAAATCAAAAAAACTATATCAAAGTCATTTGTATATGTCAATCGATGTTTCTGTGCGCACTATATCCTTTGTCAATACCCAATGCCGTCACCTCATAAGTCGCAGGTCCGTTAGATGTTGCACTGTATCGACCATAGCAAATATCTTCAAGGCCCGGCACAATATAGGCATCGCCCTTATAGTCAGTATAGCCGGTAATCTTATATATGGTTTCACACATAGCTGCTTCAACAACCCTTTTTTTCTCTTCTTTATTGGATGCATGGAATTTGTAAACATTAACATTTCCGACTATTTCAATAACCTGGTTATACTTTATTTTTTCAGCAAGTTCATCAACCAGCTCTATCCAACTATTATCCAGACAGTGGGCTTCTACCACCCGATTTTCCTGTGTATCATATATCTGTGAGCCTGTAAGTCCTATCATAGGTGCATTGAGCTTAAACGGAAGCAGCGAATGGCGAACGATATCTTCTCCTCTTCTATCTGTACACAGTGTAAACTTCCCTCCATATTTCATAAAATCCTTTATTGCTACGATATTCTTCTCGTTGATTTGACCAAAGCTTAAGGTGCCATCAAAATCAGAACAAATCAAATAACCGGAATAGTCCTTCATAGTTTATTCTCCTTCGTTATACTTTTATGTTTTGTAATATAACACTTTCAGTCATGATAAGTTTATCATTAAATTGGTGAAAAGTTAATAGACAAAATAGCATCCTGCCATTCTTCGAAATTAGGGTTATCACTATTAATTGTGACACTACGAATTCGAATCTGTTCTATTAACGAAATTATAACATCTAACAACAATAAAGCGACACCAACAAGAAAGCACCACTTTACCCATATGCCTATAATAAGCAGAATAATACTGGTAAAAATAAGAAAAATTTTTTTTGTTAGATTCATCAAAAATCCAATTACAAATAATCTCACAGGATACTTATTAGCTTGATTTTCTTTCATTTAAATTACATCCTTAAATGTATTATATCATAAAAGGAGTATTAAATAAATGCGACGCATTTGATGATATATCAAGCCTGTCGGCTTAGATAAAAAAACTCTCGCTCCGAAGAACGAGAGTTTTTTGAGACGTGTTGACGGTTGGTGGCGTTATTTTGCTAACGATTTTGCGTCTTAAGAATTTTGTTGTTCATTTCGGCTTCGTCTTTATTAGCACTCTACGCATTAGAGTGCTAATATTTACAATTATGACATTTTTTTCATAACAATTATTAAACAATTTAGGTTTACAATATAATCGTGAAAGGAAGAGATTCGAAAGGCGCCTGAATCTCAAATAAAAATCATCCTTTCAACAAATACTATAAACACAAAATCTATAAGGAGGATTCTGTTATGTTTGAACTTACACCCTTTGTACGCAACAACCATTTTCTTGGTTCCTATGACCCTTTCAAAACGATGGAGGAATTTGAGAAGAACTTCTTCGGACATCAGGTTCCTGCCTTCAAGACCGATATTCGCGAGACCGAGAACGCATACGTTCTTGACGCTGAGCTCCCCGGCTTCAAGAGAGAGGATATCCACGCCGAAGTCAGAAACGGTTACCTCACGATCCACGCTGAGCACAAAACCGAAAATGAAGAAAAGGACGAAAAGAACAATTATCTCAGAAGAGAGCGTTCTTACGGCTCCTT
>SVJB01000050.1 GCA_015069185.1 Oscillospiraceae bacterium | reverse complement strand
CCATCCTTTAGTGTTTTTCTGTCAATTTAAATTTATCACTAATCGGGGCTCCCGTCATTATTTTTTTCTTTTCAAATCCCAAGATTTATTTTACACCAACTGCTCGTAATAACAGAAAAGGGAAAAGCCGAAGCCTTTCCCTTTGTCTCTGATCACTCTTACTTGATAGCGTCTAATAGCTGTTCGATTGTTGATGCTTTTAATAGATACGCATAAGCTTCTGCCGCTTGCTTGCCCTTGTGTATCTCGTATAGAGCATAAGCTTCTACAAGCTCTTCTTCAAGGTATGTTACAATTTCTGTCGCTGTCATCATTTATAATTCGCTCCTTTTAACTTGCTGAAATATAGTTGCGTACATTGTACGCATTTTGTACGCACTGGCACGATTTTTCTAAAAGACATAAAAAGTCGTTAAATGATAAAAAAATTATTTGCCTTGATACGCCTGCTTTTTCGCCGTTTACAAATAACGAAAAATGATATAAAATGATACAGATTTCCGCCCAAAGAGCTTTATGCGGCAGTGGCAAGAAATATAAGAACTGTTGCGGTTGACAAATATTTGTTTGGTGACATAACTATGGTTGACTACGTAAAAGAATTACAAGCCTTCAGACCGATAAACATGGAGCGCATACCTACAGATGATAAAAGGTATACGCCCCAAGTTAAGATTGCTTTTGAATTATATAATAAAGCGCTTGGTGAGATTCGCGAAGGCTATAGAGACATTGCAAAGAGTGATTTACGAAAAGCTGTTGCTCTATGTCCTGAGTTTAGTGCTGCAATCATGGTATTAGGCATATTAGTATTTGCAAACGGGGACAGAATCGGTGCTGTACGCATATTTAACTCTGTAAAGGATAGTGAGGACAGAGCCAGAGCTATTGCAATACTTGACAGGTTAATATCAGAGGCCGAGAAGCCTGTAAACAGCGGACGTGACAGTACATATTATAATTATTCGTCTGCACAACATAGGCAGTATTCCTCTTCGAAAGAACCTGAACGTGAAGAGCCTCAGGCATCAAGACCGCAAACAAGGAATACATATAGAAATGCAGGCACATATAGCAATACCAATTTGAAAGACTCTACAACAGGGGCTGCTACAGCAAAGAAAGAAGAACCTGCTACATATCAGAAACAGCCTGATATTGTTGTTACAAATAAAGCTTTACTTGCGATTGTAGCTTTATTAATTGCCTTTGCAATTGCTGCTTCTGCAATTATTGTGAGTTTATCTACAGGTAATACAGGAGATGACGGCGCGCTACCAACTGTAAATCCCGGTGCGACAGCCACTAATGATCCAAATACAGGAGATAACCCACAATCTACAAATGATGTTGATTACCCGCTATACTGATTATAAGGAAAGTGCTTTATGAAAACACCGAAACGAATATGTTTTAGATTATTAATTATATTGACAATAGGATTTCTTAGTTTTGTTGTTTTGTTTGGCTGCTCTGATGATTCGGGGAACAAACCAAAACCTACATCTTCTTCTGGACCCAAAATCGAACCTGTAGATCAGTATAGAAAAGCGTCATCTAATTTTGATGAATATGATTTTATAGATTACAGCCTGATATATGATGTTACATTATCAAATGAGACAGAGAGTACAGATGCGCTTCTGAATACCCGTGTTAAGGAAAACAACAGAGGCAAAGACAGTTATCAGCTAGAGAGCAATGCTTTGCTGTCTGTAGGAACACTTCATTCAAACATTCTGCTTATATACAAAGATGGTGTGTATTATCAGGAAATGGATAATCTGAAGAATAAGTCCATGCTTACATATGAGGAATATTGTGCGTATATAGATGAATCCAATGACTCAGTCCACGGAGATGACTCTTTTATACAGTCATATAAAGAATTTACAATAGAAGAATCTGCACATGGTAATAAAATTATTTTCACGCAGTGTGACAAGGAATCGGCTTATATTAAGGGAGAAGTTATCACTGCAATGTCACTATGTGGCTTGGAAATAACTCCGGAAAGTATCACAATCGTGTCATCGGATGGATATGCACATATTTCAGATGAGAATATATCAAATGAAGTCAAAGAAATAACAGCGATAGTTGATTATTTGGGTGAAAAAATAAATCTCGAAATTACAATTACTTTAAATGTTAATAGTATAAATGTGGAGAATAATATAACAACACCAGACGAGAACCAATATCAGACAATACCTTATCCTACATTCCCAAATGATTTATATAACATTTATTGTGATCTTGTGAAAATGCAGGGATTCAATATGTCAACAAAGAACAGTGTAAGTTTTGTTATAAATAATACTTCTGCAACATACACTGACTCTAATTCGATTATATATATTAAAACTAATGATATTACAAAGTTTGATATTGATTTTACGCAAACTATCAAATGTTCAAAATTATCTCCGAAAACAACCACAAATAATGTGACAGAAGATTATAATTCTGAAGATGGCACATACATTGCTTATGAAAATAAAACAAAGGTTGCAGAAGAGGAGATGTCTGCAGATCAGGCTAGTCGCTATGTTGAGCTTATTCTTGCGGATCTTGTGCCGGATTATTCGTTAGTAGAGACGATTGATATTGCTGTATCAGAAGATGATAGCAGTATTACAACATATACATTTGTTCTTAAAAATGACTATATACACGCTTATTGTGCATATTATATGACATATTTTGACAGCAGTTTATCGTACTATCCGTATGACTCTGCTGCTATAGAAGCACCCGAAGGAAAGATTGTAATTACGGTTGATTCTGAAAATAATGTTATTACTGATGTGGAAACAACAATGTCATGTAAATATAACTATCAAAGCAAATATACAATTTCTTTTGACTTCTCTTCAGAAACAAAAGTGTTACTTCCTACGGAACAAGAGTAGGGCAGTACCTGCTCCCAATAACACTACTAACACACCAATGATTCCCAGTAACAACTTATTTATTAGATTCTTGTTGCTGGGAGTTTTGTTATTTATTTCATCTTTCCACTCTGCTTGATTGGGGACTAATTCATCGCGTGCAAATTCAAATGTTGGTACAGGCAGATTATCAACACTGTACAGGTTAGAGTTTTCCGGATATGCAAGCGGGAAAAGTGCGTAAGCAATACTCTCAGTATTTTTTGTTATGTCTACACTTATTGTATAATCATCTAATATCTTTGCGGTGGTATTACGATATTCACCGCCTTCTAATATGGCAAAGCCAATCAGCTTATCTCCTGTGCCGTCAGCTAAGGTAATTTTACTTCCCGTGAAACGAATCAGAACACGGTTTTCTTCCCATTTTAGCTGTGAAGGCATCGGACAGTAAGCTGTATTAAATTGGCTTGCTGAATATTCATTTGCTAGAGCAATATGTGCTATTCTCTCTCCCAGAGCCTTCTTATTGTATGGGTGTGCACAATCTGCTTCACCTATATCGCCGGCTCTCCAACCTATATCAAGTGAGGAAACAAGCCAAGCGTTATCAATTGATAACAGTGCTTTTGTTTGTGCAGCGCGAACTAAAGCTAAATCTGGCCACATCTCGTCAGCCCAGCCGCCGTGCGATGATAACTGTACACAATAGAAGGAGAAATTTTCGTCAAAACGTTTACGCAACTCTTCTACATATGAGACTAATTGCTTGGCATAATCACTTTCGTTGTAATCATCACTCTCGCCTTGATAGAAAATCATTCCTTTAATACTCATTTTTGTAAATGGGTGGATAAACGCGTTATATATACCGGCAACAGGTACAGACATATCTGCGATAGCCGGATCCTTGATGGGTGGGAACTTTGCTTGTAAAGACTCCGCCAACTCAGTTGGCATGAGTTGGCAAAGAGCAGCACCTCCTCGGCCAATCATAACTACACCGATAGGAATATCTGTATAATTGCTCACTTCTTTCGCAAAATGATATCCCAAAGCAGAAAATTTTTGAACGTATCGCCATGAAGCCTTTTTCCATAAATAATTACCGATAACATCTTCTTGAGGAGACTCCATTGTCTTAGGTTTGGATACGGGATCTGTTTCGTTTTGATAATAAATACGAATCAAATCGCTTTCTTGAACCTGCTCCTGAAATTCTGGGTTATACTCAATAGTTGTCTTCATAGGGAGGGTAGAGTTGGATTGTCCTCCAACTAACCAAACATCACCTACTAGTATGCCCGTAAGTTCTTCTACAACACCATACTTTTGAGTAGATACTGTCAGGGTTTGTTCTTCTCTGGATATTGGTTTCGGAGATAACACAGCTATCCATGTACCGTCTTCTTTAGGAGTTACTGAACAATTTTCACCCATAAATGATACATATATTACATCATCGCTATCAGCTCCAAAGCCCCATATAGGCAATTCCTTTTCTCTTTGGAGAACCATGTTTGATGACAAAACACCACTTAGTCTACAACCTGATTTAGCTGCAAGAGCGGCTCCTTTTACTTTCGGTGTGTTATTATTTGTATCAATATGACAGCTGCAAGAGCAGCAAAGTATCCCAAATAGTGCCAGGTTCATGAAAAGTAGCTTTTTATACATACAGATTTTCCTTTCAATAGGTGATGACACCATTATATTGGTTGATGTTATGTATTACAATGAAAAAAATTTTTTGATAAGTGAAAAAATGCGACTCGGTATTGCGTTTGCTTAACACAACGTAAAATTGTTGAACTTCATTTTACACTGCCTACCGTTTTTTTAGCAGAACTACGTGAAAATTCAAAAAACGATGCTGTTTTTTTAGCAGAACTACGTGAAAATTCAAAAAACGATGCCGTTTTTTTAGCAAAACTACGTGAAAATGAAGTGATATACTAAAAGTAGACACCCACTAAGAATTCTGTGGACAATATTTTTAATAAAGGTTACACTTGAGTTAAAAATGGAAAATGCTTTTTTATATTAAAGACAGGAGGATTAAAATG
>SVJB01000018.1 GCA_015069185.1 Oscillospiraceae bacterium | reverse complement strand
GGTTTTGCTTTAGGCTTCCTTCAGACTCCGCCTCACAACGGACGCCCTTGCCCTTAGCTAACAGTTCCTACTGCCAAGTCTGTAGTGGACTTTCACCACCAAGTAATAACGCATGCCGAGCGCACTACGAAAAAAGGCCCGGAGCTTGCTGACGAACTCCGGGCCTTTTATTATATTACATTCACGGTAACTGTGAAGCTTAAGCCTCCGGTAATTGTTACCGTAACTTTAGTGGTGCCTAACGCCTTGGGAAATACTCTTCCCCTTGAATCCACAGAAACAATCTCCGGATCTGCCACTTCAAAAGTCATTTCAAATTTCTCTCGAGGAACCTTTGGTGATGATTTGTTGGGGAACTCACTTGCAGGTCTATTAAAGGCTTCTCCCCATGAATGATTACGGAAAACCACATATCCCCTGATCTGTTTTATATGCGTAAATCCATCTGACGGATTTAATTCAATTGTAATATTCTCATTTATTGGTGTAAATGATTCTATAATCGTATTTGATATTTCGTATAAAACATCATCATATACATTGACAGTAACTGTTGTATAAAAGTCTTTATATTGGATCAACAGATGTGTTGTACCTGGACTAATCGCCGTAATTTCCAGCCCTTTAACACTTATAATAGAGCTATCATAACCGGTTATCTTAACATTCTTGATGTCCTCAAGTTCTTTTAACTTCATTATTTCAGATACTGTAAACAACTTTATTGTACTTTGAAATTCTTCGCAGATATTAACACTTCGGTCTACGCCCTTCGTGGTAATACCAATTGTTTTCAGATTCTCAGGAACCGTAAGAAAATATTCGTCAGCCGGTATTCCCTTGCCGTTTACATCTGTTTGTTTTATATCTCCTTCGTAATATTTAATTGTAATATTTTGGAAACGTGTCGCCCACTTTGCCCACGAGCGTCCTTCTCCATATGCATAACCTACGAAACAAATCTCGTCATCAAGCTGAATATGACCATCGCTGCGCTTGGCAATACCTATATTATGCAAGTTCTGCATTGTACCTGTTCGGATAATATCTGTCTGTGTAAAATGTATACCATCATTGGATTCTAACACACATATACCACTATCTTCTGTAAATCGTTCATAAGTAGAAAATGCTACAAATTTTCCTAAATCCTCAATATAAACAACATCGCATGAGTCTTCTCTGAAATTACCAAGTCTTTTATGCGCTACACCTTGAACCTCCATAGTGGCCGGCCAATTTTCACTGGTTGCATCGGCAGTCGCTACCATCATCAGGTCCCCTTCAGGACAGATCCATGTATAATAAATATACAAAGTATCTTCCAGCACTACAAAGCTAGGCTCTCCGGCGCCCCAATAAGTATCATACTCATCAAAGTATATAATAGGTGCAGGATTACCGCCCCAACCTTTTCCGTTCCACTTCTCAAAAGGACCATCTGGGTTTTCAGACCGCGCAACAAAGATGTTATTCAAACCAACATCCTCTGCAGTAGAAGTATAACCAATGTAATAATAACCGTTAAAATATATTACACCTGGATCACACACAGAATTTTGATCGTATGATCCTCCGGTAGGCTGCAGCATGACCTTCTCATCAGACCATGTCTTACCGCCATCATCAGAGTGCTTGTATGTAAACCAGTCCCATTCTCCGCTTATCCCTTTTGACGCAAACCACGCATCGACACTTCCGTCCGGATAGTACATAATACTGGGACCGTAACGATAGCCACCCTTTCCCTCATAAGGTGCATATACATTGAAGCCCTCCTCATCCACAGTAAATGTCACGTGAGTATTCGGATCTGGCTCTACAATCGGCAGTTGATCTGTAAACTCGCGAGGAGCCGCCTTGGTTTCATCTTGGCAGCCTGCAAGAATAACCGCAAAGCAAAATATCAGAGCAAGAATCGTCAGTGCAAAAATCTTGTTTTTTTTCATTAAATTATCAAATCCTTTATATTTTTTATACTCCTGAGTAGGCAGAGAAACCGCCGTCTACAGGAATAACTGAACCTGTTACAAAGCCACTTGCTTCATCACTCGAGAGCCACAGCAAGCAACCGATAAGGTCTGAAATCTCACCGAATTTATTCATAGGCGTAGCTGCCAGGATCTTACCGGTACGAGCCGTTGGCTGTCCATCCTCGGTGAAAAGCAGTCCTCTGTTCTGATTTGTAACGAAGAATCCAGGTGCAATAGCATTACATCTGATGTTGCAAGGCGCAAAGTGAACGCTGAGCCACTGAGTAAAATTACTGATACCGGCCTTTGCTGCTGAATAAGCCGGAATCTTTGTAAGAGGTGTGTATGCATTCATGCTTGAGATATTGATAATGTTACCACCTGTTTTTACCATATCCTTTGCAAATACCTGTGTTACTAAGAACGCAGATGTAATATTAAGATCAAAAACAAACTTAAGACCGCTCTCTTCCAGCGCAAAGAAATCCTTCACACCTTCAAGATCCGGAGTCATATATTCATTGTCACATGTTGCCTTAGGGTTATTGCCGCCAGCACCGTTAATAAGGAAGTTAACTTTACCCCATTTATCATTAATAATGCTATGGGCGTTTTCAATGCTTGCTTTATCAAGGCAGTTGCACTCAATTGCCAGTGCATTTTCACCTATTTCATCTGCATATTTCTTAGCCGCATTATAATTAATGTCAAGCAATGCCACCTTAGCACCGCATTGGCTGAGTGCTTTTGCAAATTCGCTGCAAATAATACCACCGGCACCGGTAATTGCTATAATTTTATTCCTTAAATCTACATTAAATGGTAATTTCATATTATTTTGTCTCCTTCTCTATAGCTTCAAACAATCCGTTAAGATACGCAGCTCCAAGTGCGCGATCATAAAGTCCATATCCCGGCTTACCGTCCTCGCCCCATATATTTCTACCATGGTCAGGACGCACATATCCATCAAAGCCTGCGATTACTAACGCTTTGACAACACCGTAAATATCCAGATCGCCATTTGATGTAAGATGTCCTGCCTCTGTAAAGTCAAGCTCGTCTATAAGCTTTAGCTGGCGGATATGAGCAAAATAAATACGATCTGCGTATTTTTCTGCCATCTCAGGCAACTTGTTGAAACGTCCTGCGCCCAGGCTTCCTGTGCAGAAGGTAATGCCGTTGTGAGGGTTAGGCACTGCAGCAAACAGCTTGTCATATGATTTCTCACTTGTAATGATTCTGGGAAGGCCAAACATATCCCATGGTGGATCATCCGGATGTATTGCCATGTTAATACCTGTCTCGTTGCAAGCCGGCATTATGCCGTTTAAAAAATAAACAAGATTCTCAAATAACTGTTCATGAGAGATGCCTTTGTACTCATCCAGGAGTGAGTTGAGTTCGTCTGTTGTGTAGCTCTCATCCCAGCCGGGTAGGTGCAGATTCTTAGGATCCAGCGCCATTAACTCATCGTGCTTGTAGGACAGAGAATTACTTCCGTCCTTTGCCACAGTCTTGAGATTAGTACGTAGCCAGTCAAAAACAGGCATGAAATTGTAGCAAATGCATTTCACACCGTATTTCCCAAGATTGCGTATTGTCTGAGCATAATTTGCAATTAAGCGGTCACGCGAGGGCTTACCAAGCTTAATATCTTCATGTACCGGAACAGATTCAATAACTTCCATTTCCAGGTCTTGAGCGCGGCAGAGCTCATATAATCTGGCAATCTTATCTTCTCCCCATACTTCGCCTACAGGCTCGTCGTACACAGCTGTAACAACACCTGACATGTTAGGGATTTGTTTTATGTAGTTAAGCGGTATGGAATCTTTCTCGCCATACCAACGAAAAGTCATTTTCATATTTTCAACGCTCCTTTTATATTATAGTAACAAACATCTTGTGCAATTTTCTTTGCTGATTCAAGATCGTATTCTCCATTTTCAACGTACTTACCTATATGATTTGCCAATAGTCTGCGGAAGAAATCAAATCTTACATAAGAAGCAAAACTTCTGCTGTCTGTAAGCATTCCGTAGCTTGTACCAAGGGCAGCGTATTCTGAAATAACATCCAGATTCTTGTAAATTCCCTTTACTGTATCGTTGAACCACCACGCCGCTCCTGCCTTAACATTGCGGAAAGCTCCTGTAGCACATACGATAGCCGACAAATTATTGTCGTTTAATGTGTACAAAATAGTCTCCGGGCGCTCATTGTCCGGCGTCATTGCCAAGAATTGTATCAGATCATTAATGTCCTGTTCCTTAGCAATCAGGTCAAAACCTGAATCAACACCACATCGCACAAACATTTCAGGATTATTATTGCGCACAACTGCAAAGTGAATCTGCATAATCATATCCCGTTCTTTGTATCTGCGTGTGAGCCACAGCAGAATATGGCCAAAGAGCTTATCTCGTTCATCTGCAGTCAGACTGTTTCTCTTGGTGAAAAGGCTGCTTGCCTCCTCATATGATGCATATCCCTTGGGGAACTTTGCAAATCCGTGATCTGATATGCGACATCCCTTTGAAACAAAGAAATCAAGACGATTGGTTAGAGCAATATATAAATCGTCAAGAGTGTTAATCTCCACTCCGGCAACCTTGGCAAGCTGACCGATATAACCATCATCAAATGTAAACAGTTTGTCAGGTCTGAAAGTCGGAGCTACCTGTGTCTCGTCGTATTTGCCGTGAAGCTCTAAAGAATCTGTAGGATCATCTGTTGATGCAATGTATTCAACATTAAACTGCTTTAAAATAGATGATACATTAATGTCCTTAATCTTTGCATTCGCTTCATCATAAATGCGTTCTGCATTATCACCTGTCAGTGGTTCATTTATACCGAAAACCAACTTAAGCTCTAACTGAGACCAATAATACAACGCATTTCCTGCTAATTTTGGAAGAATACGTGAATATTCTATAAATTTTTCCCGGAAGCTTGCATTGCCTGTTATATATTTCTCATCTACCCCACAAAGACGCATTGCACGCCATTTATAATGATCCTCTGCAAGCCACAGCTGACCAATATCATCAAAGCCGGCATTTTGTGCAATCTTTGGTACATTAAGATGGCAGTGATAATCGATGATAGGTAGGTTCTTTACTGCTTCATATATTTTCACAGATGCCTGTGTATCAAGAAATAGATCATCGTCAAAAAATTTCTTCATCTTTTCACCCCTCAATATTTATTTTATTACCATTACTTTTATATATCGCCAGAATCAAGCGGATTACTTTTGCCGCTTCATGACCGTCAATATGGAAATGTCTGCCATTTTGTACGCAATCATAGAACTCACGCATAAGACCTTCGTGACCGCTGCCATAACAAGCTTTTGTGTCGTACTTTTGTATCTCATCAAAGTTTACCAGTTCGCCGTTTATAGAAATCCACTTGGGCATTACTTTTATCTCAGTACCGCGTTTCTTGAGCGTTAACTCTACCGACATACTGTCATGGCTGGCGTTTGTAGCAAAAAATGAGAAGTTGGCACCACCTGAGAACATTGCACAGGCCGTGTCCTCAACTTCTATAACATCTTTAAGAGAAAAGTTAGAGGTCATGGCAGTGACGCTATCCGGCTCGCCAAGAATCCATAAGAGCAGATCCAGTGTGTGAAGTGCCTGATTAATAAGCACTCCACCACCTTCTGTGGCCCATTTTCCTCTCCATTCTCCTGAATTATAATAATCTCTACCTCTACTCCATACCACGCTACCGCTGCCTACGAAGGCGGCCTTATCCGGGTCTGCCTCTACAAACTGCTTTACGTATAGATTACCGGGGTTGTAGCGATTCTGGTGACATACACCAAGAATCGCTTTGGACGCAGCCTCGGCTGCCAGAATACGGTCAATATCCTCTGACTTGATGCAAAGCGGTTTCTCGCATAGCACATTTATATTGCGGGATAATGCATCAATTATCATCTGCGCATGCAGATAATGCGGTGTACAAATATGTACACTGTCAGGCTTCACCGTATCCATCATCTCCCGGTAGTCGGTAAAGTGAGGTATAAGTTGATAACTTGAAAATTTGCTTTCGTCTATGTCGCAAACGGCGCACACATCCATGCCAAGATTCTTAAGCACGTTGAGATGATGGGTGCCGATTACTCCAAGACCGATAACTGCGACTGTCATGATTCTTTGCTCCCGAAGGTGCCTGATGTATCTGCAACAGCATTATCATCTGCAGTCTTTGCCTGTGACTCTGCACAATGTTTCATAAGTTCTGCATAATATGCATCACCGTCAACAGGAAGCTGTACTCGCATGCCGCCGTGCCAGCCTGAATACTCAATTGCATTCATAAGCTCTACTCCATTGATACCTTCTATTCCATCAACAAAGAATTCTTCGAGGCCGAGAAGAGCATTAGCAAAATTGTTAATAATACCTGAATGCTGGGGATTCTTACCGTCTGTCTCCACGTCGATAATCTCAAGCTTAGGTGCTGCAAAGCCAACAGTTGATCCGTATGAAAATTCCTGGCTATCTGCGCTTAATTTATACCATTTAAGCTTACCTGCTTCACAAACTAATTTACCTTTAGTGCCTGAAATCTCAAAACGGTTTGTTCCGGGAGTCTCGCCGGTTGTTGTAATAAACATACCTGTTGCACCGTTTTCATATTCAAAGAAAGCAGATACTTCATCTTCTACTTCAATATTATGCCATTTTCCATATTCGCAGAAGCCACTTACATATTTTGGTTGCTCGCCTACTACCCATGATACTAAGTCAAGCTGATGAGGACACTGGTTGATAAGTACTCCGCCACCTTCGCCTGACCATGTAGCTCTCCAGCTACCTGAATCATAGTATTGCTGTGTACGGAACCAGTCTGTAATAATCCATGTTACTCTCTGAAGATTGCCAAGCTCGCCGCTTTGAACAATCTCACGCATCTTACGATATACGCAGTTGGTTCTCTGGTTAAACATCATAGCGAATTTGGCATTGCTCTTCTTCGCCACCTCATTCATTTCTTTTACATGATTTGCATATACACCGGCAGGCTTCTCGCAAATAACATGAATACCACGATTAAGACATTCGATAACCATCTCAGGATGGCTGTAATGAGGTACTTCAACTAAAATCGCATCACAAAGACCACTGTCTAACATTTCTATATAATCTGTGAAATATTTTGCATCTGTATTTGTTGTTCGTGCTTTGATGTTCTCTATCTTTGCCGGATTAATATCACACATTGCTGTAAGCACGCCATTCTCAATAACACCTTTATCAAATAATCTTAGGGCGTAATTGCTTCCCTGGTTACCAAGTCCAATAATACCAAAACGAATCTTTCTCATATTATAACTCCTTCTTTGCATAATTTACGCTGCGGATTACCTGATTAAGTGTATCCGGTAAATTCGCTGCGTTGTCTTGTTCTACAAAATAGTATTTTGTGCCAATTTCTTCCATTTTCTTTACAATTTTCTTAAAATCCATATTGCCATCTCCAAGGGGAGCAAATGTAGGATTAAAAGAATATCCACCGTTTTCTTTTTCCTTTGCCTCAACTTTATAATCTTTAAGGTGAACACATTCGCATCTTCCATTTAGCTTATCAAGAGTATCGCAAACATCTGCACCACCATGTTGCAGCCAATATGTGTCAACGGTAAAATTAATATACGGTGCATTTTTGATCATGTATTCAAGAACTGTCTCATCGCCCCATTTATAAAGTTCAAAGTGATGGTGATGATAGAAGAATTTGTAGCCATTTCTTGCCATCTTCTCACCAGCTGCATTTAATTTTTCAATAACGGGTTTGCCAAGCTCAGGATTAACAATATTCTCTGCCGGCATTGCACCAAGGCCGATA
This sequence comes from Oscillospiraceae bacterium, assembly GCA_015069185.1. Lineage (GTDB taxonomy): Bacteria > Bacillota > Clostridia > UBA1212 > UBA1255 > SIG424. The sequence goes on along the minus strand of SVJB01000018.1, from coordinate 30,962 downwards.
TTCTTGCATCCATATACTGCGTGTTCTTCCATAAGAGCCTCAGTATCATCTATGATTCTTGTCATTGGCATATGGGTGAGATAAATTGGAAGACCGCTACCTTCTACTACACGTTTAACAAGCTGTGGGTCCGAAGGTGCGCCGGACAGCTGCATATATGAATAGCCTGCTTCTTTAAGTTTAATTGCTGTGTCTAAGAATTCTTCTTCTGTTTTAAGTAAATTTCTAATTGAAAATAGATTCAGACCAATTTCCATTATTTTACAAATCCTCCTTTGGTTTCTTTATATCCTGCTTTTATTAATAATTGTTTTAACGCATTTGCCGCAGCATCAAATGCCTGGCTATTGCTGGCAAAATGATATTTATTTTTCATTTGTGTGTTGTCAATAGTTGAGTAGCCCTCGAACACGGCCAGATGAGGTTCCAGGGACAGAACTTTGTCTTCTTGTATTGATGCAATAAGTTCCGGTATATTACCGTCGCCTTCTCCGGCCGGTACCAATTCTTCTGTCTCCATTATGACATCTTTTATGTGAAAATATTCTGTTCTATCCGCAAAGAGTGGCAATGTTGTGTCCGCCTTTTCACCAACCTGTAAGAAATTGGCAGGATCGTATACGCAATAAAGGCCGGGAACATTGTCAAGTATTTCCTTGACACGAGTGGCAGTATCGCCATATATTTCCTTTTCATTCTCGTGGCACAACTTAATTCCGTATTCGTTTGCCTTAGCTACCATAAGCTTTAAATTATGTATTACTTTATCCTTTTGGTCATAACTGTTAAAGAAGCTGAACATACGTATCTTGTCCGCGCCAAGTATTTTAGCAAGTTCAAATATGTGACAAACAGTCTCCATGTACTCGTCCATGTCAACGGTAATATCTACCTTGCCCAAAGGTGAACCTACCGACCACACCTTCAGGCCCTCTTCGTCCAGTCTATCCTTGATAGCCTGCGCCTCTTGGAGCGAAAGGTCTTTTATATTCTTGCCGTCAATATTGCGAATTTCCATATATGGAATGTTATTGCGTTGCAGCGCTGCAATTTGCTGCTCAAGGCTGTTTCCGGCTTCATCTGAAAATGCACTCAGTTTAATCATAAAACACCTCTTGATTAATGTTTTGTGCTAATTGTAGTAGAACCATAATTGAAATGCAATTACAATATTATTACAAAACATTGCAAATTCAGCAAATATATAGAGAGGGGCTTTTCTTTATAAAGTTATAGATCGTAGGGATAATATTAGATAGTGTTTGGGCGGTGAAAAATAGCGTAAAGTTGTTGTAGGAATTCCGAGCAGAATTAGTTTGGTGAGAATTTGAGATTTCTCCGCAAACCAGCCTTCAAATTGGCGGTTTTAGAGGCTATTTCTATGATAGTTTGCGGAGGATTCACAGTTTATCCGCAAACTTAGACAAACACATTGTACTTACTACAAAATTTTTATACTATTATCTATGAAAATCAGTCTTGACTCACGCCTGTTATTGCATATAATAAAAGTGTGGAGACCAAAAACGGTTGCCCACACTTATAGCCTAATCCGTGAGACAAATCTCACAAACTAAGCCGTCTGTTGGTGGCAGACGGCTTATTTCTTTTTTCTATCAATAATATGTAATACAAGCTTGATTATCCGGAAGTGCTTTTTCTTACTTTTCCTCTAGGAAAGCACTTAAATTTGATTTTATTATTATTTGCGGTACTACACGGATATCCGTAGTATCATCACTGATGCCGCTGATGTTTATATAAAGTTTTGAAATAGCATCAACCATTTGCTTGCTAGGATCTTTGAAAATAGTCGCCTGCACAGTGCCATTATTTATGTAATCAATAAGCTCCGGAAACAAGTCTGAAGTGATAACCTTGATCTTGCCGGATAAATTCATAGAATTAAGTTCTTCTAATACTGCAACAGACAAGGCGGTAGATATGAAAATTCCTTTTATATCAGGCTTCTGCGCTATAATTTGTCTGATTATCTGTCTGGAGAACTCAAGATTTTCTTTAATGTCATAGGCATTATATAATCGTACCTCGCTATCCTCCAGAGCAGCTGTGAAACCTTTTAACATCTCTTTGTGGACATCGGCTTCCTCATCGCCAAGCAATACAACTACCTCGCCTTCTCTTATGCTTCCCGACAAGAGTTCCGCTGCCATATGGCCTATCATGTATTCATTTCCTTGGATATTGCATAGTCTATTAATCGTCTGAGGGTTATTAATCAAAGTAACGACCGGAATACCGGAGGCGATAATGTCATTTAATCTGTCAATTATATCCTGTGTGTAGTGCCCCATAACCAGAATCAATCCCTTAGCACCACTATCAACGGCCGTGTCAATCTCTCCGATTATTGTTTGGGATGAATTGTTTTGATAAGATATCACATGCAAATCTAAATCTACCTTTTGATCTTTTAACATATTTTCCGCAAGTTTCATTCCACTAGTCAACTCTTCAGTTAACCGTAAAAATGTGTTTTCAACGATGACACTAATCAGAAGCCTGTCCTGTGCCAATCGAGCCGCAAGGCTATTTGGCTGATATCCGTATTTCTCGGCAATACTAAGGATTCTCTCTCTGGTTTCCGGCTTAATTACGCTGTTTTTCTTAAAAGCACGAGTAACAGTCATAACTGAAACATGAGCCTCTTTTGCAATTTCATAACTAGTAACTTTTTTCATCTCATATCCCTTTCTCTCTAATAAAAACAACGTAAATTCAGTCCTGATTAAAAGAAAATATTATCAGGACTGAATATAACATAAAACCGGTGAAAAAGCTATTCAATTTTATTTTACGTATGCACGTTTAAATGCAAGCCCTGCAGCAGCGCACATAAACAGAAGTAACATCGCGGATCCAATAGTATCTATGCTTCCTGTGTTAGGATTATCCGGCGTGTCGTTAGGTGTGTCATTGGGTATAACATCCGTCAACTTTGCATCGCCCCAAATCGAACAATCGTAATGCTCTGTATCTGTGCCCTTATTTGTGACTAATTTAATCTTAGATGCTCCTGATATATTAATATTAATTTCATATACCTCTCCAAATGTCAAGGATGGAGTCTCTACAACTAATACATCATCAACATATACGCTACATATCATGCTGTATACAGCGCCGCCTACATCCTCAGGCCAATCACGTCTACCTACAGTTGCGGTAAATGTATCATAACTATCACTATATTGACTAATATCAAATTCTACTTCTGCATCGTAATTGATATCTGTTCCTGTAGTTCTATCACAATATGGTATCAATCCAACGCCCTTACTGTAAATTTTTCCCTGCAATTTTAAGCTTGTTCCTGAGCCATTATAAGGATTAAGCACTGAATTAGCTGTATATCCTGCAACTATCGCGCCGCTAGCCGGATCTTTTATCTCTGTAGCAGCCATAGGTGTCAAATCGCTAAGGAAAATTTCAGTTACAGTTGTTTTTGTTAACTTTGCATTTGCCCAAATCGAACAATCGTAATGCTCTGTATATGCCCCCTTATTTGTGACTAATTTTAATTTGGTTGCTCCGGCAATATTAACACAAATCTCATATTGCTCTCCAAAAGATAAAGAAGGGCACTCTAAAACGAGAACATCGTCAACATATACACTACATACCATGTAGTAAACCGTTGGACCCGGATCAGAAGGCCAATCACGTCTACCTACAGTTGCGGTAAATGTATCATAACTATCACTATATTGACTGATATCAAATTCTACCTCTGCATCATAATTGATATCTGTTCCTGTAGTTCTGTCACAATAAGGGATCAATCCAATACCCTTTGTGTATTCTGTTCCTTTCAACAACAAAGTGTTGCCTGATCCGTTATATGGATTAAATACAGAATCTGCTGAATAGCCTGCAACAACAGCACCGGAAGACGGATCCTTGATTTCCGTAGCGGATGTAGGTGTCAAATCACTAAGATATAGTCCATCTTCCGCAAAAGCTACCAAACTTCCCATAGTCATAATTACTGCAACTACAATAAACAAAGCAGTAACCGTCTTAAAAAAATTCCTTTTTTTCATAAAAATTTCCTCCTACTTTTATTTTATTTTTTCAAATGTCATCAATATTGCTGTTCTGGACTCTGATACAGTAATTGTATATCCCTCTTCCATTAACTGCTTGCCTGTTGCTATTCCCGAAAGCTTTCCATCTGCATCAATCAGCTGATACTGACTATTGGCGTCTAATCCAAACATTTTCACTGAATATGTGAGATCCACACAGTCAGGAGGACAGAACAGTTGAATAAATCCGCTTTGTGTCTCGGGATTTACAAACTCCCAACCTTTCCATTTAGTTAGATCATAGTTCCATTCTGTCAAAGGATAATAATCGCTGTAGTAATATGAATTTATAGATTTAACTTCCTCAAACGAAGCCTTAAGTGCCGACCAATCAAAATTCTTGTTTCTAACATCATGTCCATCTGCTACAAAAGCACAATAGCTAGAGCGCAGGAAATACGAAGTAAAGTCTTGTTGTCCCAATGTATTTACAGTGCCAAAGTACGGAATCCATTGGAATAGAGCCTGATGCATTGATTGTTTCATATCCACATCGCCGTAATTATAATCAGTCTTATGTAGCGGAACAGAACGACGAAGAGTTTCCAAATCTAATCTACCGCCACCGGAAGCACATGTATCTATAAACATATGCGGGAATCGCTCTAATAATCTATCCCAAAGCTCTAAATATCCCTGCACATATTTATTTTCAGTTATACCAAGACGACCTTCTGTGTCATTAGCAAGCCAATGCGACAGAGGATTTCCATGGCCGTAATCTTGTCGATATATCGTGGCACCGCTTTTTTCAATAACAGCCGCAACTCTCTCATAAATCCAATCTACAACATTCGGATTGCCAAGATCGGCCAGTCTCCATGTTCCATCAGCACCTAAAAGCCACTCCGGCTTCAATCCGTCCTCATCTAAGAACTCATTAGTAATTCTTACGATTTCAGGTTCAAACCATACCATAAAGTCCATATTGTTACTCTCTGTTATATCTGAAATCGCTTTAAATTCTGTAGGGAAACGATTTGTATCAACTTTCCAGTTGCCGACCTCAAGCCACTCTGAAACAGGAGATGTACCTGATTTGTAATACCAACCCGCATCTAACCACCATGAATCTAACGGAACACCGTTGTTGAGATACTTATTAAGAAACATAACTTCGTTATTTTCTTTTGTTTGGGCCAAATTAATATATGTGGCACTTGTCGCAGAAGTGATTGGCTTTATTAGCTCTCCATCTACAGTTGGCACATTGCAATCTATAAACCAATGTCTCCAAAGATTCATAGCTCTGTTTTCATCTCTTCCTTCATAAAATACAAAGGCCATCAACGGTGTACGAATTGTCTCTCCCGGATTAAGAGTAGTATTCAAATGAGTCTGTCCGCCTGTAAAATTAATATTATTATCAAAGTCCACATTTTCAAAACGTGCAAACCAAGAACCAACCCAACCAATTGCTATAAAGCAGCCGCCATCGCCATATTCTAAGTTATAATATGGGAAGCAATACTCACTTGATCTGCCGCTAGGCTGAATTTGTTCAAAAATATTCTCGTAAGATAAATCAATTGTATACGGACTATATCTGGATGTTTCCTTTTCTGAATTTGGGAGCTTGCCATAGTCTCCGGTGTTACCCTTTACGACAGGTTTTTCACCGCTGAATATGATATTGGCTGCCTTCACCTCTGAAATTGGTCCGATCGCCTTATTTCCTTTATTTGTAAAGTACACCGTCCACTCATATGCGCAATAGTCCGGGTACACTGCCATATCAAGAGTCACTTCTAGATTCTTTTTCTCAAGAATAATTTTTGTACTGACCTTTTTCGCTTCAGCTACTGTTTGACGCGATATTTCCTTAAAAGAGCTGTCAAATCCTTTGTAATCTTTTCCGTCATAGGAAAAAGAGATTGGAAGGGTTGATAAATCCTTTAGATATCCGTCATATTCATTTGTTACACTTTTCTTTTTTTCCATTGAATGATACACTCCTAACTGTTCATCTGTATAACTGTAATTTTCAGGTGAATATTTTCGAGTTGGATTATCTGCGCAACCAACCGTATTCAACATAATGATACCCATTGCCACAGTAGCTATAATTTGAATCAGATATTGTCTGAATTTCATAATTTTCTCTCCTTAAATTATTTCTTCTTTTTAAAGAAAACTACTAAAGCAACAACAACTATTACGAGAACTGCTGCTATTACAATAAATATAATATCGCTGTTCCCTTTATTATCATCCGTTCCGATTTGCGGATCTTTGGTCGGTGTCGGTGTTGCTGTTGCAAGAGGTGCACTTGTAGCTTCTTCAACAACAGATATATCAAATGTGTATGTGTTGTCGTTGTATATTACTGTTATTGTTTGGGTCCCCGGTACCGAGCTATCAAAGCCGGAAGTCATTGTCGCATCAACAAGCATTTCAGTCGTAAATCCGGAATCATAAATCATCACTATACGCGAGCCTAACATATTCAAAGATTCGCCAACCTTATACTCCTCCTTTGTAGGTGCTTGGAACTTCGTTTCAATAACATTTCCGGTAGTAAGATAGCAATCGGCAATACAAGTAGAGTCCCATGAATGGCCATCATCACCATTTGTTATTTCTATTGTTAGCTTTGATATTCCTGAAACATCAACGGCGATAATTAATTCGTCTCCATATGTCAAATAATCTGATTCAACAAGTATCGCATCGTCTCCGTATACATAGCACTGTATGTAATGACCTTCTGCCGGTGCCGAATCATCTTTGGCAACAATTGCATAGAACATGTTGTATTGATTGCTATATTGACTAATATCATATGCTACAACCGCAGACTCACCGCTACTAGGATGAACACCTATACCTTTCTTGTATAACACTGAATTAATCATAATTGGCTGTCCTTTTGATGTTGTATTTATTCCAAAGGAATCAACATCATTTTCCAAAACCTCGATTTGCACAGGTTCTAAATCGCTTAAATAAACCAAATCAACTACATATACATCCCATGAAAATTGTTTTTCTTGGTATTGAATGGTAAGACTTTGTTTGCCCTTAACATTAGGATCATATCCGCTAACCATATCCTTTGTAATAGGCACCTCTGCGGATGTGCCATCTGTATACATAACAGTTATCTTGCCACCCACAGTTTCCAAATCCTCGCCGACAGCATATCGTGATCTGTTCGGCATTTTGGTTAATTCAATACTGTTTATGTGAAAAAGCGAATCATCCTTTTTTATTTTTGCATTCGCCCAAACGGAGCAGTCGTAATGCTCTGTGTCCGTTCCTTTGTTAGTTACTAACTTCAATTTAGAGGCACCCGATATATTAATGCAAAACTCATGTTCTTCTCCGAATGTCAGCGACGGACTTTGAGCAACAAGAACATCATCCACATAAACGCTACATACCATACTATATGTATATGGACCTACATCCTCCGGCCAATCTCTTCTACCCACTGTGGCTGTAAATGCGTTATAATTACCGCTATATTGACTAATATCAAATTCTACTTCTGCATCGTAATTGATATCTGTTCCTGTAGTTCTGTCACAATATGGCATCAATCCAATACCTTTTGTGTATTCTATACCATTTAACAAAAGCGTATTGCCCGAACCGTTATACGGATTAAAAACAGAATCTGCTGAATATCCTGCAATGGTAGTTCCCGTCGCAGGGTCTTTTATTTCTGTGGCCGCTATTGGTGTCAAATCACTAAGATACAATTCTTCTTCGGCAGAGACTGTAAATACGCCGGCAGAGAGAATTATTGCTACAGCAATAAGCAAAGCTACAATCAAAACCGTTTTTTTCCTAAATAAAGTCATTTTTCCTTTCCTCCTATAATATATGTTATCCCAAACTAAGAACTATAATACCTACTGTACCTATCACAAATGAAATAAACTGCGTATGACTAATCTTTTCCTTCATTATAAATACGGATAGGACTCCGCATAAAATAATCGGACTGCCATTAATAATCGGGAAGAAACATACTCCCGGCAATACTCCGGATAGATATAAGTTTGCCGGATGTACGAAACTCATACACACTCCTGTTAACAAAAATAAGATTATGTATTTTGGTGTTAACCGGGCCGCCTTTGTTCCTGCCGCATTATCTTTTCTGCGGTTAATAAACATCATAATCAGCGAAGTGATTCCCATAACAATGAAGGCTACAAACAGAAGTGAGAATCGTTCATTCTTATATTCTGATGTCTGATGCACTTTTTGAATAACGCCTGTCAAGCCGGCACATACAAATAGTAATAACGCATACCCAAACCATTTAATTTTCATTTTTTCTCTTGTTTTTAGATCTGCACCTATCACAAAGCTTACAATTATAATAACAACACCTATAATTTGAATCCACGACGCCTTCTCACGCCAAAATATAAATCCGGCAATTGTAGGTATTAACATACCGCAGGAATTAAACATGGCGGTATTGGCCATAGAGCCGTATCGCATTGCTTGAATGGTAGCAAATTGTGCTGCTAAAGTAACAACCGCAAAAACAAGACCTACTATTAATGTATATAAGGAGCAGCTTCCCTCTATCAAAGCTAAAACAAGAAATACAACAGATGCTACTGCTGACATGCCTGTATTAAATGTAAAGAAGTCGGATTGTGTTTGTATAATTCGTCTGCTAAATATATCCGAGAATAGATTATACAGTGTAAGCATTATGACGGATAAACAAAGCAATAAATATTCCATAAACCCTCCTTGTTTTGTATGTTACCGATAACATTTTGTGTTAAATCATATTTCCGTTCGCAAACACATTTAATGTTATCGGTAACATTTTTATAAAAACAGTATACACTCTGTTAATAAATATGTCAATAATATTTTTTGCTATCGATGTTAAAAAATTTTGTATACTTTTGTCTTGACTCGTGTCTGTTATTGCATATAATAAAAGTGTGGAGACCAAAAACGGTCGCCCACAGATTATTGTTAAGTCGTGAGACGAATCTCACAACCTAAGCCGTCTGTTGGTGGCAGACGGCTTATTTCTTTTTTCTATCAATAATATGTAATACAAGCTTGATTATCTCAATGATAATAAGAATAATGTTACATAGCAATGTTAGTTCTGAAATAAACATCAGTAAATCACCTCCCGAGCCAAATAACATATCTGCGCCGGGCGCGTTTACTTACGGCCCTCCTTTCTGCGCCATAAGGCGAGACTATCATCGGGCAACCGTCTTTTTACCGTGAAGCCATGTAACTATAAATAACACAGAAATATTTCTGTATTAGTGGCTGCAAACTGGCTAGCCTCCACACTGGTTCAGTATATAACAGGATTGATCAGAGTCAATATTCTTTTGTTATTAACATAAATATTTTTTTGACGCTTATATTTTTACATTATTTGGAAATGGTTTTGTGTTATCAACATCAGTATCCGACGGAATATATCTGTCTACTGTGCTACGTGCAAGATGTGTATGTGTTATATAATCCTTATAACGAATAATATCATCTATATTTTCACCATTTTGACTAAAACGATGCCAGTCAACTATTTATCCGCCTATGCCGGATGCTCTTGCAAAAGCCTTCTTGCAGTATTCCGTTATTATTTTGTAATCTATATAATACGATAGTTTAATTTCTACCAGCCCATTTCATGCGCTACATATTCTTTTAACCTGAAAATAATATATAGTGGAACACTCCACACATGTGTATTGCTATCTGTATTATCTCCTACATTTTTCATTGTCGTCTTGATTGCCATCTTCGGATTATAACGATTGCAGAATAAGTGTAAACTTTTAGCTTTTGTATTTTCTGCGGACTTTACTTCTATCGGTATGAGAACTCCTTCATAATCTGTTATAAAATCCATCTCCGCATCAGATTTTGTTCTCCAAAAATAGCTTTCAACACCCATACACTTTAATTGCGTCATAACATAATTTTCTGTTAAAGCGCCTTTGAAATGAATATAAGACGTGTCACCCTCTAAAACTGTTCTGTAATTTACATTTGATTTTCTGCGAAGCAATCCTACATCCGACATATATACTTTGAAATACGTATTATCTGCCATTCCTGACAACGGTAATTCCGGATTTGCTACCAGATTTAATTTATACGCAATTCCTGCATTAACAAGCCATTCCAACGCATCCTCCAAATCTTTTGCCCGTGCGCCTTGTTTTACATGCGAGAAAATGAATTTATTATTGTCTCTTGCTATCTGCGAAGGAATTGCATCCCATATCAATCGAACTTTATTTGCAGTATCCAGTGTGGTATGTTTGCCAAAATCATCTGCATAATCCTTAAGAATTCTATCTTGGACTTCTTCAACTTCTTTGTAGTCATGGGTGTCTATCCATGTTTGCACTGCTTCCGGCATACCACCGACAATATAGTAGTTTCGCAAATATTTTTGTAACGGTATGGTATATATTTCCGGAATTTCTCTATCAAACGCAAGTTTGCTCACCCCTTCGATATATTTGGCTCCGCCATCTGCAATTACAAATTCTTCAAAACTCATTGGATACATTTCAATACGGTCTACTTTCCCTACCGGGAATGAAATACCTTCTTTTCGTAGCGCTACACCCAACAGAGAACCTGCTGCTATTACATGTAGCTCCGGCATATTTTCACAGAAATATTTTAATGATTGTATCGCACGAGGACAGTCCTGAATTTCATCAAAAACAACCAATGTCTTGCCCGGAATAATCTTCTTCCCATAAACTATGTTAGAAAGTTCATCAAGAATACGTTCAACATCGAAATCATAATTAAAGATGGACTGCAAACCGTTATTTCCATCGAAATTGAAGTATGCAGTATCATCGAATTCATTTCTGCCAAATTCTTTTATAATATATGTTTTCCCGCACTGACGAACTCCTGTCAACAGCAAAGGCTTCCTATTCTTTTTTTCTTTCCATTTCAGTAATTTATTTAACGTTTTTCGTTCCATACATATTATCCTTTTCCAAAACACTTTTGACTTAGTTTATCATATTGAAACCGGAAAGTCCATTATAAATTGCGTTTTACGACCGAATAAATGTAATTTACCTGCGTTTTTCGGCCGAATAATGTTTCATAGCAATGTTTGTTATGTATTTTACATTATTTGGAAAACCTATTCCCTATTTCTACCAGCCCTTGCTTTTTACTTCTTTACAGTTTATTATACACACAAATATTATATATGAGGTAAGTCATATGTCCACATTGTATACAGAGTTAGATAATCGCGGGGCATTCCCGACTTGGTAAGACTGCCTTGGTAATGGCCATGTTGGATATTTCAAGCTGGAAATGCCACACTTTCTGTCTCGCCACGGCTGGAAATGGTTTATAAGGTTTATAGAGAAGCATGAAGAGTAACAGTAGCAATAATCTAAAATTCAGGTATGAAAATCATCCTTCACCGGATGCAAGGGCTTTTTATAAGCATATTCACAACGAATATGAGCTTCTTTACTTCATGCAGGGGGATGCAGACTATATTATAGGCAGCTTTACATATCACTTAAAGCGTCACGATATGCTACTTATCAAGCCAGCTACTTACCATTATCTGAAGCTACGCTCAGCTGCCCAGTACGAACGTATTGTAATACATTTTCCCCCGGAGGCGTTAGAAGGCAATCTGCGAGATGAAGCGGCGCAGCTTAAAGATATCTATCAAATACACAAAGACAGCTATATTTACAATATTTTCCAAAGCATGATACATCTGCATAAAATTTACAGCAATGAAGATTTTACAATTTTCACCAAAAATGCTCTGCATATGATACTGACCGAACTTAAATACTATAAACACGAATCAGTAAAAAAGCCCGAGCCTTTTCACCCAGTATTCAAGAATATTATGGAATATATTGATGAACATATTTGTGAGAAACTGTCTATAGATATACTGAGTAGTCAGTTCTTCGTCAGTCCATCATGGATTGTGCATGCCTTTAACAAATACCTGGGTATCAGCGCGATGCAATATGTTAATAATAAGAAAATTCTTTACTGTCAGGAATTGATACGCACAGGTGTCACCCCTACAAAGGCTGCAGAAATGTGTGCTTTTAATAATTATTCTACTTTCTACAGGCAGTATAAGCGCTTCATAGGGACGGCACCTAAGACAGACAAGAATCCCTAATTCTGAATAGTTCCGTACCATTCAGGCATGTATGAGAATTTTTCTATCATCCACGCGAAACGAGTCTCATCGTAATCAGTATTCTCGGATTGTTCCGTAAGTCCGCTATCTGTGTATCTATATGTTGTCTTGCTACAGAATGTCTGAATCTCGTAATCTCCGTTTTTATATGTAAACATAACTCCCGGCAGCTTATCCGCCTTGGGCGTAGACTTTGATTTCTTCATCACAGTCATTTCATTTTGAATTTTAGTATATAATTTTGGGTCCAGGACTTTTGTCACAACGTATGCTCCATTTTCACCCACTTCTACTAATCGGACTCCAGCAATATTCTTTCGTTTGCGTCTATCCTTCATAGAGCCAATTATTACAATAAGCCAAATGGCAAAGGATGCTGCTGATATCGCTGCACCTATAATAAGTCTGAAAGTATTACTGCTATTAGTTTCCTCTACGGAAATAATTGTATTACCTTCGCACTCTATTGCTACTACTTTTGTGTCGCCTAACGTCAAAAAGCCAAAGATAGATAGTTCCAGGCGGTCAGTATAATAAACCGTTAATGTCTTGTCCTTATACTGCCCCTTTAATTGCTCTGAGACGTTATGAGCATTGACATTACAATAGAACTTTTCTTCTCCTATGTAAAAAGATACGTATTGAAATTCTATTTCATCGTCTTCTAATGTTATGTCTGTAATAGTAGATTCAACAACCTTCAAATCTTCTCTATTAAAATGCCTATAACTATATATATTGCCAACTAAAGTCGCAATCGTAACAATTATAATTATAGCCTTGAGCCACCAGTATCTTTTCATGATTATATAAGCTTTTTTCATATATATCTCCTGTATAAAGACGTATTACTATGCAAAATATAATATATGGTGACTAATTTATTGTCAATGTTAATATTGATTTTTTTATTGCGAAAAAGCCACTTTTCCTGTATACTGTATACAAGATGAAAAAAAGGAGGTATTTGTTATGTTGGTTAAGTTTAACACCAAAGAATCCAGAATAGCTGAAAAAGATTTGGCGACCATGGAAAAGAAGGTCACTCAGCGTTTCCGCCGTTATTTTGCACAAGAGGGCGAAGAAACAGTTATCTACATTAAGATTTGCGATCGCAAGCTGGGATTCAAAGTTGAGTTAACTGCTCAGTATCTTGGTTATGAACTACGAGCTGAGACAACAGACAAGATCAGCGCTGTGGCAGCGCTTGACAAAGCAACAGATGTTTTAGAGCGTCAAATTGCAAAATGTAAAACAAAACTTGCACGCAGCAAGTATGCGACTCCCGATTTCTCAGCATCACTTCCTCAAATTGATGATCTGGAAGAAGAACCTGACATTTATTCTGTTGTCAGAATCAAATCTTATAAGATGAAGCCTATCACTGTTCAGGAAGCGATAATGGAAATGAACATGTTGGGACACTCATTTTATACTTTCCTTAATAAGGAAACAGATAAAGTGTCTACTGTTTACAGACGTGATGATGGCGATTATGGTATGATTGAGCCACTGTAAAATGTGCGAGAAAGCGGCTTTGCTGTCAAGTAATAAGATAATTTAATAAAATAAAGCGTGCCTTGTGAAAATTCACGAAGCACGCTTTATTTGTGGGGCGGAGGTGCCTTTCTCATAAGGATGGTCTTGCTAAGTGGTTAAAACATAGAACTATTCCGAGGAATCGTGCCTATGTACACAATTTTCTTAGTAAATGTGGCCTTAATCTTAATCGTCCTATTAATATTATAAAAGTTTCTAAAGGTTTGTCGCTTAATGACTGCTATTGGGTTGTCGAAGAAGGCTTTGACGGGAAATTTTGTGACTATAATCTTTATGATAATAGATTCAGTCAGATTCTTGCTTTGATTGCATTTACAGGATATGGAAGCAGTATACGCTCATCTCTTGCATCCTGCCCTGAATTCACTACAAATGGTATGTTGCCTAAGTGCTGGCGCAGAGAAAGTGGTCAGATAAAACTGTTCAAAGGCGGCACCTCAGGCGCCTCTAAAAGGGCTCCTATGCAAAAAAATAGTCAATTACCATTTGCCGCATCGTAATTGACTAAATCACACTATTACTCATCAATAAATCTCAGCACTGTCTGCTTGCCGTCTCGGCATACGTAAGCTTTGTCAAACACCGCACGCACCAGTTTCTGGTATTCTTCAGGATTATATAGAGATGGGCTGTAATGAGTAAGCCACAGTTGGGCAGGCTGAGGCTTAGCGCTGGCAGCAATGCTTGCCGCCTCCACCATGGTCATGTGCCCCTTCTCACGGGCGGTATCTGTCTTATCTTGCTCTCCATACATACCTTCACAAATAAACAAATCACAATCTGCCGCCTGTTTTGTAATAATATCAACAGGACGTGAATCTGTGCAATATGTCAGCTTCAGGCCTCGGCGGGCAGGTCCCATAACCATAGATGGCTCATATACCACGTCACCGTCGCATATGCTGTTGCCCTTTTGCAAAGGATTCCAGAATCTGACAGGAATGTTCAGCGCCTTTGCTTTATCTGCATCAAACTTACCAAGACGGTTTACCTGCAGGGTGTATCCGTATGTTATTGTAGTGTGTCGCACCTTAAACGCTGTTATATTGTAGTCTTTTATCTGAATCGTCTCTATATTTTGAGTCAGCTCAATAAATTTAATCTCAAACGGTAGCTCTTGAGCGATGACGCGAAGTGAGTTTACGATGTATGACACACCTTTGGGACCAATAATTGTCAGTGGCTCCGTCCTGCCCTCATTGCCCATAGACAGCAGCAATCCCGGCAGACCGCTTATATGATCTGCGTGAAAATGTGTGATACACAGTACATCAATAGGCTTAAAGGTAAATTGATTTTCCTTTATAGCTATCTGTGTACCCTCTCCGCAGTCAATCAGCAAGCTGCTGCCATTCAATCTGCAATATAAGGCCGTAAGCCATCTGTTTTTAAGAGGCATCGTGCCACCTGTTCCCAACAAACATACATCTAACATTATTTACCACCAAACTTTTTTGTAACGGATTCTTCGTCATGAAGAATTATTTCTTTAGTGTATTTGGATGCTGCCAAAGCATCTCTTACATCTTTATCGCGAGCCTTTAGGTTATATAAGTGCGTGTCGCATGGATACCACAAGACAGATGCCCTTATATGTCTATATACGATAAGCGGACAGTCCTCTACTCCGTGATGCGATATCTGGCACATATCACTTCTAAGATAATCCCCGTAATATGCAGCAAGTATCTCTGTGGTGTCGTTGCCGGCATCTCCAAGTAGAATCATACCATAATCATCAGAAAAAATCCTGGAAATTATGCTTGTATTATTAAAATCATCCGGCATCATACCTGTATAATACGCATCCTCGTGAGTCATTAGAATCTCAATCCGCAAGTTACAGACAGTAAACACCATTCCTGTATATACATAGCAAATCTCAGCACCTTCAAATGCCTTGATATCTTCTGCCAGCGTGGTGCTTAAATATCCGTCATTACTGCCTCTTGCCACATCCGAAGCAGTAGACACCAACACCTTTTCTAACTTCACCTTATCTGCATATTTCTGTGAGAAATCATGTATCACCTCATAATGATCTCCATGACTGTGGGTTATAATCCATGCACGGATCAGGGGCGTCTTCCCCTTGGGAGTCAGCTTCTTCAAAACCCTCCAAAACTCTTCTGTAACAGTATCATGACCTCCGTCATATATAACAAAACTTCCGTCAGCAAGCTGTAACACATAACCCATACCGTTTTCTTCCGGAGACTTGACCTGTGTTATCGTAGTAGCTACGTTGCCTGTTCTGATGTCGGGAGTCTTAGGAGGCAGTACACTGCCCTGTGTTTGTGATGTTATGATTGTAAGACGCTTCTCACATTTTATCCAGTATATATGTACCATCTGTTCATCTTTAGTATATGTAGCACTTATATTCTCACCGGGTTCATAATAACTGTACTGCGCAAATCCTTGCTCCTGGTAATATTTGCATACACCAAATACCTGCTCCTCGCTGATTCCGTAGTACGAATTCATGATGTCCTGATTATAACAGGTGTATGTCCGGGACAAAGACAGCGTAGCAGGATCAATATTCTCATACGCGCTTCCGGAAAAATCCCTCTCCAGTGCGCCGGTTGCAACGGGCACGTTAACAGGCTCGGACTCACAGGCAAACAAGCAAGCAAACATACATAAAGCCATTAATAAAATAATAATCTTTCTCATCGTCGAGCCCTCCCTTAGTCAAGTACTATTACAGACGAATCAGTCCGTACCAGTTTATCAGAATCACCGGCAGTAATGATATTGTATACATACTGAGGGAAATCCGAATTTCCATTTTGTGACATCTGACAGAAGCTGCTCGACAGATTTTCACCATAATATATAGCCAATCTGCGCGCCACATGTATACCACTATCAGACAACATCATTATACTTTTGTTATCAGTACTTATTCGCGAGACTATAGATGTGTTATGAAACTCCTTGTGAGTTGGCGCATCACAAATATATATCTCTTCTGGAGTGAAAAGAATCTCCAACTTTACATTGCAAAAATAAAAAGTCATTCCGGTGTGAACATAGCAACTTACGGCTCCTGCAAACTTGGCCACGTCCTGCTCCAAATCGTTAGTCAGGTATGTCTGCTTTCCGGCAATGGCCAGCGGACTACAAACAGGTGCGGATATTGTGTATTCTAACTTTATTTTATCAGCATGCTCTGTCGCAAACTGTGTGAAACATCCGTAATGGTCCGGTAAGCTTACAGTAAGTACCCATGCGCGTACAATAATTTCGCTACCATTGCTAAGCTCTGTCAATATTCCCAGAAGCTTATCGGCGTTAGCAGCACTACCACCGTCATAGATAATAAAGCTGCCATCGGCAAGCTGTATTACATAGCCCATCTCACTCATATTCTCACTATAAACAGGTGTCACCGTAGTAGCCTTTTGATCATCGCCGTTAACAGGCTGGGCAGGCGGCATGAGGGCACCCTGTTTATATGACGTAATTATATTTAATTCTTCCTCGCATGCGATCCAATAAATATGTACACGCTGAGCTCCTTGTGTCATCGTGGTGAAAAAATTTCCATTTTTTTCACTTGAAGTATAGATTTCATAACCATTTTCAGAATAATAATTGCACATATCAAGATATTGATCATATGTTTTCTCATAATAGGAAACAATACGGCCATCTCTGCCACAAGCAAGGACATTATCTTCTGTCCATTCTTCTATCGGTAGATCACCAGTATCTTGTTTCTTATGAGTTGTTACATTGTCTGTGCTGCTATTCGCACCGCAAGCCGGCAAGAAAATAGTCAACATACATATTGTACATATAATATAGAATAATGTTCTTTTCATTTTGCTCCATCTCTATTCTATTTTTTTATTTCTCCAAACTCCAGCATGTAATTATACGTCATAAAAAATCGTTGTGCAATGTATAATCTACATTATTGTATTGATCTGAAATATAAAATTAATTTTTGCCGATTGATTTTTGATGATATTGTTATATAATTTACGACTTGTGAGGAGATTATTACTTATGTTCCGAAGGTCAGGAAGCAGAGAAGGCAACAGTAGATTTGAGATGGATATGTGTAGCGGATCAGTACTTAAGAAGCTGCTTATCTTTGCGGTTCCTCTTATCTTTTCCAGTGTTTTACAATTACTTTTCAACGCTGCCGACGTTGTTATTGTAGGAAACGCCGCAGGCGATACTGCACTGGCAGCAGTTGGTTCTACCACTCCTCTTATTAACTTGCTTACAAATATTTTTATAGGAATATCTGTAGGTACCAATGTACTTGTGGCGCGTAACTTTGCAGCAGGCAGTCGGCCGGATGTACATCAGACTGTACATACATCAATTTTATTGTCCCTTTTTTCAGGCATTTTTCTTACAATAGTTGGTGTTTTCTTAGCTCCACAGATTTTAAAATTAATGAAGGTGCCGGATAGTGTTATAGGGCCTTCGTCCTTATACCTGCGTATATATTTTATAGGCATTACTGCAACCCTTTTATATAATTTCGGTAGTGCCATTTTAAGAGCAGTTGGAGATACTAAAAGGCCTCTTATCTTTCTCGTTATATCAGGAATCGTCAATGTGTCACTTAATGTTTTATTTGTTACTTTGGCAAAGATCCGAAGTGGAAACGAAGAGGTAATTTCCGATGCGACTGTGAATCAATGTGTCGGCGGTGTTGCTATTGCCACAGCAGTGTCTCAATGTGTCAGCGCGTTACTTGTTATTATGTGCCTGGTACGGGAGAAAGGCTTTATCCGTCTTGAGTTACGTAAACTCAGAATTTACAAAGACAAGCTCTGGCAGATTCTGAGAATTGGCTTGCCGGCAGGTTTCCAGGGAGCTCTTTTCTCTTTATCTAATGTTGTTATTCAGTCTGCCATTAATTCTTTCGGCAAAGTAACAATGGCAGGTAGTGTTGCTGCAAATAATATAGAGGGATTTGTGTATGTTACCATGAATGCTTTTCACCAGGCCGCAATATCATTTACCGGACAAAATATCGGCGCAAAGAAATACGAACGTATTAACCGTATTGCATATACTTCCGTTCTTTGTGTTATAGTGGTGGGCGTGGTGGCCGGTGTGGGCATGTCCTTTATATTAGGGAGACCTTTGTTAGGCTTATACACTGATCAGCCGGCAGTCGTAGAGCAAGGGCTTATAAGATTAAAGTGTATATGTGCCTTTTATTTCTTATGTGGTATTATGGATGTTCTGGTAGGAGTGCTAAGAGGTCTGGGCTATAGTATCATGCCTATGATAGTCTCACTTGTTGGTGTATGTGGATTCAGAATATTATGGATCAAAACCGTTTTCCGCATCCCGGAATGTCACACCATAGAGACAGTCTATCTATCTTATCTCGTTACCTGGACATTAACGGCCTTGATCCATTTTATTTGTTTTCTTATTGTTCGCCGCAGAAAAAAAGCAATCTGGGGTGTGTAATAATTACGACACCTTGTTTCTTTCTATAATCTGCGTGCCGCCTTGTATAGTGTTATCCATTTCCGTATTCAAATTATTATCTGTGATAATAATTTTGCTATCAACAGCAAACACACTTACAGACACACCGCCGTCTACAACCTCTATATTATTCTTACATACAATCCCATTCTGAACTTCACTGAATTCTATACCGGCTGTCTTCATTCCGGTTATAATATTATTATCTACAATCAGCAAACCCATTGTTGAGTGCATACTGACACCGTATTCACTGTCTTTGAGAACATTGTCGCTGACATGAATATCCGTGCTACCCTTAAGCATTGGTGCTTCATACACACAGGCTTTACTTGCCTGAATTGTATTACTACATATAAACAGCCCGTGTACCATCAAGCCTTCCGGTACAATTACAATAGCCGAGCCTTGAGACCCTTGCATAACATTTTTAGAAACATCACAATGGAGAATAGTTTGCATTCGAATCTGCTCTACTCCTGTATTTGTGAAAAGGTTTCCGCTAATTTTAAGTCCCTCTATACGTGACTCGCCTTCGCTGCCCACTATTATTCCCTTGGCCGCACCGGTAAATTTATTGTCTATGATAAAACTGTTAATAGCTATCGTTGACTTATACATGTGTCTGATTAAGTATACATCTTTGTTAGCCCCATTAAACGTACATTCTGTTATCCTGCAGTTGGAGCCCGCAAACACCAGTACATCTTTCGTGTTATTGGCACTTGATTCAAAGGTACAATTAAGCGCATTTATATAGACAGTATCCACACAGCTGCCTATGCCATCATGTTTTATCGTGAGGCCTTGCAGCTTAAAGCCAGAGCGCATACCGGAAGTAATAACATTGCCATTCAATGCTGCATCGCCTGCAATTATTGTTTTGTCAGGACCTTCACCATAAAGTGAAACAAACTTGCCTTCGGAGCTTTCTAATGTCAATGTGCCTGTTACTCTATACGTACCGGCTGGGAAATATATAGTTTTGAAGTTGGCATGGGCATTATCTAAGGCTCTTTGTATTGCCCTCGTATCGTCTGTAGTACCGTCTCCCTTGGCTCCCATATCCTTCACATTTATTACTTTCTCGCTTTCCAGAAAATTATCCTGCAGACTTTGTTCGCTGTACGCCAAGGCTATAATACCTGATAACACCAATAGCAGGACAGATATAATACAAACTATTCTAATATTGATTATTTTCTTCATATTGAATCATCCTTTCGCTGCTATTACATTTTCCTTGGCGTATTTGTCAAAATCACACCCGGAGTCTAATTGCGTGATTACGTTGGAGAAAATTGAATTTTCACCGGTGAAAATCTTAATCATGAACTTAGAGCTGAAGTAATTGGCAGTAATCGTGCTGTCTTTGAGGCTCTTCATATTCAGGCTGTATGTACTGTCTCCTACAGAATTTCCTGATATATACAGGTTGCTTACTCTGTCATTTTCAGAATAAATTCCGTGGCGGTTGTAGTAAATCATATTGTTTGATATGTTCACATTGTGAACTTTGGCCTTCCCGTCACCGTTTGTAAAAATAATGCCGTAATTCTCAAAAGTGTCGTCTGAAAACCTATATGCAGCAGATATATAATTATCTGTTATTGTCAGATCCTCAACACCAACTCCGTCAGGACAAATTTTAATACAATAATAATATCCTTGATCAAGCATGCTGCCTGCAACAACACAGCCGCGTACTGCATGTATATCCAGCTGACCGCCACTGTAGTTCAAAAATGTGAGTCTGGAGAGGAGCAGGTTCTCGGGACAACCCTCA
The DNA here is from genome assembly GCA_015069185.1 of Oscillospiraceae bacterium. Lineage (GTDB taxonomy): Bacteria > Bacillota > Clostridia > UBA1212 > UBA1255 > SIG424. The sequence goes on along the minus strand of SVJB01000018.1, from coordinate 9,859 downwards.
GGGTCCCGGGAGTCAATGACAATGCCGTCAAACTCTCCACCTATATGTGTATCAACAAGCTTATTGTTCTGCGATAATATGCCGGGAAGCTTGGTGAAGTTAATAGAATGACCCTCTTCGTTTGCAACAGTAAAGCCAAGGTCTGACATCACCGCACCCGTGCCGCACACTCTCAAAAGTGAATCTGTATATCCGTATGTATAGTTTCTGAAGATGCAGTTATACAGTGTTGCTTTATCTCCAGTAAGGCATACAGCAGCTCCTTTGTTTGCCTTATGCATGAATTCAAGATTGGCAAAGCTGATATTGTCAGATTCTACCATTATGCCATCTGTATTGTGCGGATTATTCACGGAAATCTTTGATCTAAGCTCACCGCCGATCTCACCAAGTAAAGTTATAGGTGCATTTTGCCCACGTTTGAAAGTAACTACCTGATTTACATAATAGATACCAGCCGGAAAATATATGATGCCTCCACCATTTTCCTGCAAAGTATCAATCGCAAGCTGTATGGCCTCGGTGACATCTTCTCCGGGCACGGCACCAAACTCTTGAATGTTATACACTTTCTCGTTATGCAAATTCTGTAGATAGTCTAACCTGGCAATATCTTCCTCTGTCAGTTCTGTATACTCCGGCAAAGTTGTATTCGGATCATGGGTACCATCCGGTTTTGCTGTGGCACTATTATCAGTCGGTGAGCCTTCCTGACAAGCAGTCAGAACCATTGTTAATAAAACTATGCATATGGTTATATTTCTCAACTGTCTTTTCATGATTTTCTTCCTTTTTTACGATTAATGTAAACAAGCAGCGTGATAATACCAATAATTACCAGTGCCGATATGCCAATAATTGCCACAATAGTACCCTTATTGATACCTGAATCAAGCTCTGTCGGCTGTTTTGTCGATTCAGTGGGCGCGTCAGTATATATGTTATCTGTAGGGGCAGGTGTCTGCGTCGGCGATGGTGTTGCCATATTTGTCATACCTTGTGGTAGCAGCTCCTGTGGTATACCTGTAGGATACGGGGTGTATATCGCTTTCCTTACAGACCAGGCACACCACGCAGAAGACAGTGATATCACTCCTGCTGTCTCAAAAGGCACAGATATAATGAAACGCTGATTTACTTCGTATGATATGAGCTTTGTGTTGCTATCATAGATTACTCTCAGATTAATTTGCGAATTCTGAGCCTCCTTAGATGTCATATCTACCCGATACTTCTGAATTCCATAATATGGCCCATCGTTAGTAAACTGATTGAGATAAAATCTGACACCTCCAACCGTTACCGCCTGTGATATCCAGCCATTTCTGACAATTGCTTCACTATTGGCAAAGCTCTTTATGTTATATGTGAGTTCAAATATAAAAGACTCTGTACCATCCACCATTTTGTCAGACACCGCAGTGGCTGTGTCATAAGTCTCATTCACACGTACTTCCGTATCAGAACATATAAAAGTCTGATTACCGGTACCCGGTGACCATTTAAGATTAGTGTCGATCCCGGCGGCACGGGCAGGAAGCATGTTAATGTCATTACGACCAGCAAAGTGCATATCAGCGTTGTGAAAATTCTTCTATACATACGTGGCGCTCCTTGTCTCATTAAAGAACACAATTGGTATTATTCTGAACAACCGGCGCTTCCTTTTCATCTAATTCATATTTGCAAATACATGCCTCTCCCTTGACCATCCAGAAAGTATTGGCATTTACAATACTGCCTCTCGAATTTGTTAGAATGATACCATCATGCTCTACATCATTAAATGCATTGTTGGCAATTAATGCCTGTCTTGTATTTTGTCCTGCAATAAAGCCATATCCCGTATATGCTATCATGTTACTTGTAACATTGATTGTAAGTGCCAATAAGTCATTTTCTATAACTTCTATAGCAATGCCTTCCTTTTGGTCCTGGGCCGGCGAGATATAGTTACCCATAATATATACGCCACAGATTCCTGTTGCCTCGGGTTCTAACAGAATAGACCATTTACTACTCTGATCTAACATATTATTGGATATGTCGATGTGCAGGATATTTTTCACAGTAATTTGCTCGCGACCTGTATTCAGGAACATATTTCGGCTTACCTTGAGGCCTTCAGGTCTGTTGTTATTGGTAGAATCTACCAACAATCCCTTTCCCGGTCCGTGTATTCTGCAGTCAAAAATATTACTATTAATGTTGATTTTTCCCTTGATTGTGGTGCAATGAATTGCATATGCCTCGGGCTCGCTATTGCCAAAGCACGAATTAACGATGTCTGTATATGAGCCGTTGAAACATAACATATCCGATGTGTTCCCCTTGGCATTGGCAAAAAAGCAATCATATACTCCGTAGCTCATCTCAGTATCCAGGAAAAGGCTCCTGCCTTCAGGTCCGTAATGGCGAAACGCCAGGGAAGAAATCTCTATTTTGCAGTGGCTCTTTGTTTGCGCAATGTCTCCTTTATTAGTCTTAAGGAGAATTGAACGCGAATTGCCTCTACCCTCTCCGCAAATAGAAAAAGCATTATTGCCATTTTCTTCTCTTCCAAAAAACAAAGTGCCTTCTATTTTATATGTGCCGTGGGGAAAATATGCAGTAGCGCCCTCCATCTGTGCTTTGTCCAAGCAAGCTTGTATTGCCGCAGTATCATCTGTGCTTCCATCTGCCATAGCACCAAAATCGCATACATTTAAATATTTTTCAGATAATTTTTGCATTATCAAAACCTCTCTTTCGTTTTTAAGCATATCATCATTTTACAGGCTTCCTTATTAAAACTGAATGATTTTTTTTAATGTATTTTATTGATTCTTTCTTGTGAAAATCCCCCTTCATTAGATGTTATTTATTAAATCTAATAAAGGGGGATCTTTTTACGTGTTAATCAGAGTATTTGCTAATATTATTCCTGCTCCAAAGCAAGTGTTCTTGTTGTAAGGTCACATACCTCTGTAGGTCCATAATACTGGATGGCACCGGGATATGTGTAGCAAGTCTCATTCTTCCATTCTTCTCTGTTAGCTTCAAAGAATTTGAAAGGCTTACCGTCAAGTTCAACAAGGGCTTTGCGGATAACAGGCTTGTCTTTGCCGTTTCTTCGCTCTATGTTCATCATCTTTGTGATAGGCATACCGCCGGCAATCCATTCCTCTGCAGGCTTAGAAAGGTTTGACACCTTAGATAAATATCCTGTATAACCATATTGGATAAGCATAAATGCGTTGTATCCGAGAGAATAGCAATAGTCTGCATCAAAATTAGATGGGAAAGCACAACGTCCTTCATATCCAAAGAAGTGGTGAATAGGAGCAAATTTGCCATTATATGTGCCTGCTGCCTTTTTCTCAGCCAGCTTGTCCTTAACGAGAGCAGAGAATAGTTTTTCTGATTCGATCAAAGATACCTGAACGTTACCGTGTGGATCACGCTCTAAGAATAGCTGCTGTTGGATACTCTCAGGAAGAATAGCAAATACTGCCATAGATTCCTTAGTAAGTCCGTTTTCAATGAATGCATATTTGTCTTCCCATGTAGGCAGCGCATTGAACTGGGCTGTCTTTTCACCGGCCAGGAGCTCATTAATCTCAGCGATGAGTACTGAGAACTCAGGTACGAATTCTACAATGCCTTCCGGAATGATAGCTACACCGAAGTTCCAGCCTTTAGCTGCACGGCTCGCAACAGAATCTGCAATATCTTCTGCAATCTGAGACAGAGACATTTTCTTTGCCGCAATCTCTTCGCCAATAAGACAGATGTTTGGCTGAGTCTCCAAAGCACACTCTAATGCAACATGAGAAGCTGATCTTCCCATAACCTTAATGAAATGCCAATATTTCTTGGCAGAGTTAGCATCTCTCTCAATATTACCGATCATCTCACTGTAAGTTTTGGTAGCAGTGTCAAAACCAAAGGAACATTCAATATCTTCATTCTTAAGGTCTCCATCAATTGTCTTAGGACAACCAATTACCTGAACTCCTGTATTGTTTGCTGCAAAATATTCAGCAAGTACCGCAGCGTTTGTATTAGAATCGTCTCCACCGATAATTACGATGGCAGTAATTCCGTGTTTCTTGCAAACCTGAGCTACAACAGCGAACTGTTCTTCGCTCTCAAGCTTTGTTCTGCCGGAACCGATAATATCAAATCCGCCTGTGTTTCTGAACTGATCAATATAAGCATCATCAAAAACAATATAATCGTCTTCAAGAAGTCCGCTGGGGCCACCCTTGAAGCCGTAAAGAACATTTTCTTTATCAGTTGCCTTCAGTGCATCGTATAAGCCACAAACTACGTTGTGTCCACCCGGAGCCTGACCGCCGGAAAGAATAACACCTACAACCTGCTTCTTTGGAGCAGATGTATTCTGACCTCTTTGGAAAGTAATTTCATTCTTACCATAAGTATTAGGGAAAAGAGCCTTAATCTTTTCTTGATCGGCAACGCTCTGCGTTGCATTTCCATCTTTTACACAAATTTCAGAAATACCGTTTCTAAGCATACCGGGGAGCTTAGGAACGTACTGATATCTTGATATCTGAAGAGCTGATAATTTCATTTATAAATTCTCCTTAAACTATATTAGCCTACGCCCAATTGGGTATTTTACCCTGTTTTGAGATAAAGGTAAAGAGGTAGTTTTTGAATTTTCACAGGGAAAATTCAAAAACTACGGAGGCAAGAGGGAGACAAGAAAATTTCTTCACTTCTTGCCTGTAATGGATTATAATCAACATATTAAATTTTATGGTGAAAAGATGATGAAACTACAAAAACTAAATTTAGATTTGACTGTGTGCAAGGTATCCAGCGAGAAAGAAATAGATATGAACATGGATTTTTATTTTATCGGTAAAACACATGAGGAAATTTCCCTTGTTTGTCCTACAAAAGAGGCACCGGCAAATACCATTGAGCGAGAGGACGGTTGGCGGGCTTTTCGCATTAAAGGTACACTGGACTTTGCCTTGGTAGGTATTTTGTCTCGGATATCAACGATTCTTGCAGATAATAAGATAGGAATCTTTGCAGTATCTACGTATAACACTGACTATATTTTGGTGAAAAAAGATAATTGGGAGCGGGCTTTGGCGGTGTTGGAAGATAAGGGGTATGAGGTAGATTCGATATGTATAAAATAAAAATAACTGTTATGCGCAAAGCGCGTTATGATGATCTGATTGAAAAGTATGAAAATCCCATTGAACACCCCTGTGACATAGAAGAAGGACAAGTGTTTATATGCGATGGATGGAGAAAGCCTGACGGTTTTTGTGAGAGCGCATGGGAAACGGTGTCACCATTTGTAATGACTCTTGCACACGGCGGCGAGGATTTTTATGACGGTTGGATGAAAAACAAAAAATCTGCAATGATTTCTTGTAATGACGGCTTTCGTCCGGTGAGTTTCCTGATTGAGGTGTGTGAGTAGGAAGGGGTGGTTGACGGGGCTGTCTTATTCCCACTGGCTTCTGAAACTTTCAAATTTCTGTAATAGGCAACAGCGGTTCCGATGTTTACAGAGTATTGCTAACAGTTTTCAGCACAGATATGAAAAAAAAGGCGAGCGCAAAACGCTGGCCTTTTAGTTATTATACAGTTACATGGGCATTTCGATTCCTATTCCATATTTACCCATATACACATTACGAGTTCCTACAATCGCCACTAAATCATCTCTTGAAATAACTGTCGCACTTGATGCTACCATATCATACAAGATGTAAGAATCATCATAGTATTGAATGTACCAATCATCTTTCTCTTTGTATCGCCAAGCTGTTTTGATAACACCATACAATTTGCCATCAACCTTGACGTACCACGCATACAAATTAAGACACAAGAGCTCTTTTCCTTCAGGATCGGTATGAGGCGGAATCGGCAGTTGCTCCGCATATTCGGCTGCTTTTTCGGAAAGGTGCGCGGAGATGTTTTCCATCTGCTCCATGTCTTCTTTGGTATAACGAACCTCGGAATAGGTTACTTCTTCGCTAAGAAGATCTATTGTTATCGTTTCTTCTGTTTGGCACCCGTTAATAAAACGTCTGTAAATAATCTTGTTTGAGAGCAAACGTTGAGAATAAACACCGTTTTTGAACAGAGAAACATAATTAAGAGCATCTTTTGCCGCCTGTGTCTTAAACTTCGGCGTTATTACAGACTGCTCATTGACGTAAAAATCGTGCCATTCGTTAAATTGTTCCTTGATTGAAGTAAGTACTTCTCTTTCGGAATCGCCCCGTGCTACAACAAGATCACTACGTTCGGGGTTGTCAAGATCATGCTTTGCAAACTGATATCCGTATAGCCAAGTTTCGTTTTGCCACAAGCTTTCATCAAATATGTCATCGTTAAAGGCAATAATGTTGCCAAGTTCAGGGTGATCCTGATAATCTGCAAATATAAATAATTCAAAATACTCCATTCGGTTTTGAGTCGCATTCTTCAAAACGTAGTTTTCCACACCAATTTGAGACATAGATATTAGGAGTGAATCATATACCGACATATCAACGTAAACATATTCGGGAATCAAATACAGAAAATATTGAGGTACATTGTCGCCGCAAATAACCTCTATCGTTTCCATCTGTATCAGTCTATATGCAGTAGGACGATATTCTGAACTAATATCAAGCTTGTAGTATTTATCGGGATGATTCTTAACAACCTTTGCTTTGACGGCAATTCCGGGACTAAATCGAAATACCGGCGGAGCAGAATCAGGACCTCCGCTTAGTGCTAACGATGAGCCTACTATAAACTCGGAATTGCTACCGTTTAGTTTTTCTGGTGATACAGTTGCATCGAATATAATAGGAGTGTGATTGTTTTTTGGAGGGAGAATTCCTGCACTATTCTTGCGTAGCATTGAAACAACTATGACCATGCTTAAAATAAAAATAATGCAAGCCGCTACCGCTCCAAATCGAAGCCATACGCTTTTGCGTTTTCTGTTTCTCTGTCTGAGTCTATCCTTTTGCTCAACATATTTTTCAACAAGGTCGGGATTAATGTGATCGAGTCCTTCATTCCATTCTTTCTTTTTCATATCAAATAACCTTCACTTTCAAGTTTTTCTTTTAAGGCACTCCTAATGATAGCAAGCTCCTTATTTACCATTGAACGGCTCAAGCTCAAGTCTCTTGCAATTGCATCAATGGAATCAGCTACATAGTACCTACTCATAAATATGAATTGTCTGCGATCGGAGAGCGAGTAAACAAAGTCACTGATGATGTATCCGAGTCTTTCGGCATCGAAATCCGCACTAACATCCTCATCACCTGCTATGAAATCTTCAAGTTCGGACAAAGATATAGTCATTTCAGAAGGTATTGTATTCTGTCTTAAATTTCTGTGGTAGCGTTTAATCGCAATTCTTCTGGTAATAGTCGTTAGAAATGCTTTCAGCACATTTGGTTTTGTCGGAGGTATTGAATTCCACGCACCGAGATATGTATCATTCAAGCATTCCTCGCAGTCAAGCCGATTGCAAATCACATTGTAGGCAATGGAAAACAAATACTTTTTGTATTTAAAATCAGTTTCCTCAATTGCTTTTTCATTGCGTTCCCAATAAAGCTCAACGATCTTTTCATCGTCCATTGGTGTTTTTACCGTTTTTTTACTCTGAAGTTCCATAACTCGCCTCCTTTCTTGCATATTGAAAGGCCCTTCATAAAGGGTAGTACCAAAAAAATTAAAAGTGTGTAATAGTTTTTAAATGTTTTTTGATATTATATCATATTTTTGATGAGAATATGTAAACTGATATAAACACACAAAACCTGTCGACTCGTGGCCAAATTTAGCGTACAATTTAAACACAATAGTACATACTGTTGATGGAGGTATTGAATTATGACGATTCTTCCTATGCGAGATCTCAAAAACACCGTTGAAATAGAGCGTCGTTGTGCCACCGGTGGTCCTGTATTTGTAACTAAAAACGGATATGGCCGACTTGTCGTAATGGATATTGACTATTACGAAAATACAACGGGTAAACTCTATGAAGCCAAGCTTGTAAACGAGAGTCTCTCTGATCTTGAAAACGGCAAAACCGCAGATGGTGACTCCGTAAAGGCAAAGATTGCGGAAAAGTATGGAGTGTAAGTGTTCTTCTTCACGAAAAGAGAAGAAAACGGGGAAATATGCTGAAAAATAAAGGTTTTTGGCAAGGATAAGTCTAATCTCGCAAATGGTTTGTAGTCAAGGTCTCTCTTGCGACAAAAAAGAAGACCTTGACCATCGTTTCCGATGACACAAGGTCTTCAAAATTACTTTATTGTTTACTTTTTCAGTGATTCATCCAATTGCGAAAGGATAAAGAAAATTGCCCCGAAGAGGAAAAATCATTTTTGCTGAAACAGTTCAATTATTCCCACTCAATGGGAGATTTTTGGTTTTGTAGATATGTGGTGGTTGCTGATATAATAGCATTCAAAATGTAGTGCTATTATACCAGTTGTTTTGTTTTACCACACTTTTGTTGGTCAAAAGTTGGTCACAGTTTCGGGAAATTACAGTTCAAATTTTACGTGCTTTATCTTAGGATGATTTCTTTTTCACAAAGAACACTACAGTGCCCAGACCACCGACAACAACAAGGATAGTTGCAACCCATATCCACACAGAACTACTGCGCTGTGAATCCTCTTTTGCAGCGTTTTTGGGCATGGTTTCCGATGATGTCGGTCTCGATTGGGTGGACTCTTTTTCTGCAGATTCCGTTTCCTTTGCCTGGGTTTCGGCGGACTGCATTTCTATAGGAGCGGTTTCCTTCTGCTCTGCCTCAGCCGGCTTCGTTTCGGACGATTCTGTTTCCTTCGGCTGGTTCTCAGCGGGCTGCTTATTTACAGGGGTGGTTTTGTTGGGATTCTTTTCCGGCTCCGCATCACCCTGAGCCGGATACCCACATATATTACATTTCTCTCCCTCGATTGATGTAGAGTTCAGCGAATGGCCGTAGCCCATAGAATATCCGCAGATGACGCAAACCATAGTATGGAATTTTTCATCTCGTGTTTTACCATCCCATGTCAGCAGATGAGGTTCCGTGGTTGTTGCTCCACAGGAACAGACCAAAAAATGGTCCCATAAATAGTTCGATTTGTTCCCGTCCCATTTCCACTGATGCTCATGGGGAGGAGCATTGCCACAAACAGTACATTTTCCGTCATTTCCGTAAATGTGATCTTCCGAACTGGTTGCCACACATTGTGTACAGTGCAGACCGTGGTTGTAATCGTAGTTTTCTCCTTGCGTATACTGCCAAACGTGTTCATGGGGTGTATGTCCGCAGACTTTACAGATTCCTTCACTGTTGTTCCTATGGGTGGTAGTTTTCTCTTCGTTGCAGCCACTACAGACCATACAGTGCCAGTAGTCGTCGGACCACGCACACTGCCAGTTATGGACATGTTCCTGTTCTGTGGCCAATACTCCGGTTGCCATGCTCAAAATGAGGGCAAAAGCCAGCACCATGGTAAACAATATTTTGATATGCTTTTGCATTTTGTCCCCTCCTTTGTAGAATTGCTCGGAATCCCTAATTCCAAGAGTTTTCAGGCATTGTAAGCCAGTGGTTATTCTATAGTAATTTTACCATTTAAAGTATAAGAACGTCAAGAATAACAAAACAAGAGGGAAACTGTTAGTCAAAAGTTGGTTAAACGAAAAACGGCTAAAATTAATACTGTAAATTTAGCAGCAAAAAACACCGCAAATCGCAATAAAATTCGCAATTTGCGGTGTTTTGCTAACTATTTTAAGAACCTAACAGCCACACGGGGTTATTCCCACTCAATCGTCGCGCAGGGCTTCGGTGACATAT
>SVJB01000017.1 GCA_015069185.1 Oscillospiraceae bacterium | reverse complement strand
CATTTCTTACAACCAAAAATAAGAAAATGATGCCAACACATGTACATACTGACGCAACACCAAGGCCTTCCATAGCTGTTATAGTTGCTGCTGTTATGTTGTTGGTTGTAATATTCGGTATCGTTGTCCCTCGAACACGAGACCATGTGAAGGAAGTAATGCCGGAAGACTCAGGAGAAAAATCCATAGCGATCTTAGCTTTTGAAGAGTATCGCAAGCGGGACCTTCCTGTTATTACATCTGATTCGGAAATTACGATTACATCAGGGGAACTAATAAATTTTAGTCAGCTTATCCAGGATGGCAAAATAACAGCAGTAAACGCAGATGGCGTAAATATAAGTAGCAATATTGCAGTAAAAGCCGGAGATGCAGCTTCACAAAACTATTTAATGGGAAAGGTCTTTGGTTTGGATAATCCCGCTGCAGGAACCTATACTGTAATTTTATATGTAGTAGACCACATACCAGCTAGTGATGGAGCAGAAGCTGTATATTACGGTTTAACAGCTGAAAAAGAAATCGCAATTATCGTTCAATGATTTCTATATAAAAAGTGGACTGGTATGGAAAAGTGTGAGTGTGTAAAATATAAGTCATATGCATACAAAAGGAAAGAAACCATGCCAAGTAATAACGGTAAATATTCACAAGAAATGAGAGCAGAAACAGCCAAATACATATTGTAGAATGGAAGATCTGCAACATCAGTAGCAGAGGAATTGGGAATAGATGTAAATACCGTCTGTAGGTGGGTGAGAGATTACAGAAGAAAACACGGAATGCCTAGCTATGCGGAAGAAAAAGGGATTGTCAAGGCGAAGGAACTAAGCGATAGTGAACAGAAGCTTAAAATCAAGGAGCTTGAGCGAGCATTAAAAAAGAAGGGAAAAGAATTACAAGATGAAAAGGATAAGGTAGAAATACTAAAAAAATCCCTGCACATCTTTATGCAAGCACGCGGATGAAGTGTGAAGCAATCTATATGCACAGCCCCGAATATCCGGTGAGTAAGATGTGCAAAGCATTAGGGGTATATGAGAATCAATATTACAGATGGATTCGAGCTAATGAGCGACGAAAACGCAGACGTCAGGCAGAACAAGGGTTGGTAGATATGTAAGAAATTGTTTTGATATGGTGTATCAGCAACACGTGTTAAATCAACTAGGACGAAAGAAGACTGATGAAACTTTCAATATTATTCAGAGCTGTGATATATCAGATATTGCTCATGAACTAATTGAACTCAAATAGTTTTGAAAAAAGGATAGCAAAATCGTTGCCTGACGGACAGAAACTTGTGGTAGAGGAGCTTGTGAAATATTTCGCTTCGAGGAAAAGAAGTCAGCTTCCGTTATGCCTTTCGAATTTTTTAAAGTGATCTATATAGTCGCGGTAAGAAATACCATAAGTTTTCTTAAACAAGCGAGATAAATAAGGTGCATCTTCAATACCAACAACTTTTCCTGCTTGGTAGAAGCTCATGTTTTGATGATTCACTAAATCTATAATTTTCTTTATTTTAGCATTATTTATATACTTTATAAGAGTTTGATGTGTTTCTTGTTTAAAAATATTGCTTAAATATCCTACGCTTATGCCGAGATGATTTGCTATCTGATCAGTGCTGATTTTTTCATCAACATGAGCATTTATATACAACATAGCTTGCTTGGCATACAAAGCATTTGCCGGAACATAACGACGTGATGCTGCCTGTTGTTCTAAAATTTGTTTGCAGGATATATCGGTAAGTAATTTGAATAGTGAAAACAAAGATGAAACGCAAGCTAGTTGACGCAATTTTGGGTTAGTTGTGTTAAATTCTTGTATTATTTGCTTACACAGATTACGGACCTTTATAGTATCATCAGAGGGTAGCAAAAGATTAGGAAAAATAAAGCTGATAGACGAATCCTTTTCACTTTCCCAAGGAAAACTGTTTTCGTGCATATTTGTTAACTCAATAATTTCCTCTTTGCTAATTTTAGCTATTGTATTTTCACATACGAATCCAACTGTATTATGCGAATGATAATCTGCGCATGTCTGTGAAAATAAACAATCTTTTGAGGGGAATTGTATTGAAATAGAATATTCGGGGATATCAATGTCCACATTATAGTTGTAATGTCTGTGTACCACTCCTTGCTCCATGGAAGAAATTTCAAAATGATTATATTGTAAGGAACGCTCATATTCGTATCCGTCGGTGTGAAAACTGTGAGCAAATAAAATACTTGGTATTGAAGTGACTTTTACAGAATAATAATTTATCAACATCTTAGCCTCTCTTTGTTATAATGTCACAGAGTATATCAAATTTTGCTTGTGTAATCAATAAACAGATACAATTAATACGATTTTATATTAAAATAATCCAATATGATCATATTTGTGCATTTACGCAGACATTGTTTAACGAGTACAATTGATTCACAATATTTTAACATTTAAGGAGTGTGTAAAATGAAAAAAATCTTGAAAAGAAGTGGATTATTTATTAGTTTTGTCGTTATTTGTTGTCTTTGCTTTGCAATGATATCTTACGCAGGTTGGGTAAACGTATGCCCCGAGGATGGAACAGGTGGTTTATATGCATTATCTTCTGATGATGATTCGTTTGCAGTACAGTTTAATGCAACTAAAGACTTTACATGTATAGGTCTTAATATAGCACAGTGTAGCAGTCCTGAGGGAACAATAGTATTTGAACTATTTTCATGGAAAAATAGCTATGCGGAGACAATCGATAGAACAAACAATGCACCTATCTTCACAAAAACATTTGAGAATTTCACTGAAGGACGTGTTTGGATAGACGGATTTAGTTTTGGCCCTGGAGAGTATGTTGCATACTTTACTACTCCAAATAGTGCAGAAGGAATTGCTTTCTGGACAAGAGTAAATGCTACTGAAGGTATTGTTAGATTATACGGAAATGATGTTGCAAGACCGGGTGAAGCTCCTGATGTATATGTATTGACATATCCTGTAGAACCGGATGTGGCAAATGGTGAGACAATTTCAGGACCATTATCTCCTGTAGAAGCACCTGCAGCAACACCGGAACCGACACCTGCGGCAACACCAGAGCCGACACCTGAGGCAACAGTTCCTCCGACAGAAACAGGAGATACAAGCTCTTCTATGTGGGTGATTTTAGCACTGGCTTCTGCTATTATGTTATGTGTGATTTTTGTTAAAAAAGTAAATCGCGAAAATGTATGATTAAAAAGAAGATTTTTAAGTATATATCAATATATGTAATTCTTATCTTATGCATAAGCTGTATGATAAGTCCTACTTCTTATGCAAAACAACAGGAAAAACAAATGGATAAAGCAAGTAAAATACAAGGACACTGGAGCTTTACCGATGACTTGGGACGTACGCCAGAACAGCCTGCGTCCCAAACAAGGCAAAATAAGTATGTTGGTATTTTTTATCATATTTTAAGTGAGGGTGGCAATAGCGTAAGGGCTAATAATGCATCTGAAATATTTGAAAAATATCCGGATGCTCTTACTAATGCTAAAAGATGGAGTGCTAGGCAAGAAGGGTATTACTGGGGAGAACCAATTTATGGTTACTATGATATGGCAGCAGATAAATATGTGCTAAGAAAACATGCGCAACTTTTGTCTGATGCAGGCGTCGACACAGTAATTATTGACTACTCCAATGCGTGTGTGAATGGTGTAGAGAATTCTCTGACAGGTCATTATAAAGACATTCTGATACCTTTATGTGATACTTGGATGGAAATAAGAAAAAGTGGAGGAAAAACACCTCAAATCACTTTTCTTATGACTTGGTCTGATGTAGGCGCAGCTGCGGGCTTTGCACATTTATACGAGGATTTATATTCAAATCCGAAGTATGCAGATTTGTGGTTCAATTGGAATAATAAAATTCTTGTTGTTGGATCTGGTAACGAAGTTGCTTCTGAGTACAAGGATACATTTGAATTTCGTCAATCTTGGCCTTTCTACGCTCCTCCGGAAGTCCCTAATAGCTGGCCATGGTTATCAGCATATCCTCAGGAACCGGGCTTTACAGAGGACAATGATTGCGAGATTGTAGCTGTTAGTGTGGCTCAAAACTGGCATGATGGTATTACTAAAAAGCAATATTGTTACTTTAGTGACAGAGATGCAGATGGTAACTTTATAGCTCAAGGTCGTAGCTTTACATATGGTAATAAAAAGCTACTTAAAGATCCTATTAGTGATGAGTATGGTAGCAAGTATGGTGCCAATTTTCAACAGCAATGGGATAGAGCGATAGAATTGGATCCTGACTTTATATTTATAACAGGATGGAATGAATCTTGTGTGGCAAGATTTATCAGTGATGAACAACCTGTTCTTGGTAAATTCTGCGATCAGTTTACAACAGAATTCAGTCGAGATATTGAGCCTACTCTCCAAGGCGATTTGAAGGATAATTTTTATTGTCAGATGATAATAAATATTAAGCGATTTAAAGGTGAAAAGGTGGACGTAGCCATATCTGATAAGGATTCCGGAGCATACAAAAGTATCTCTGTGGATGGCGATTTTTCGGATTGGGACAGTGTGGCACTTTCTTATGATGACGACACCGATGACACTGCAATCAGAGATGCGGGCGGATTTGGAATTCTTAAATATAAGAATGAAACAGGCAGAAATGATTTTAAATCGTCTAAAATTGCTTACGATGATAATAATGTATATTTTTATGTAGAGACAAAAGATCCTATTTCCACATATACAGATATGCACTGGATGAATCTTTTTATAGGAATATTGTCAGAAGATGGGAAAATTCGTAGTGATCTCCCTAATTGGGAAGGTTTCCAATATGTGCTAAATCGTAATAATGTAGCCTCCGATGTTACTCGTTTGGAAAAATCAAAAGGTGGATGGGATTGGGAAGTGGCAAACGATTTTGTTGCGTACCGTGTGAATTCCAACAAAATGGAGATTGCTATACCACGTTCTAGCCTTGGTTTACAAGATACCGGCAGAAAAATTAATATTATTTTTAAATGGTCTGATAATATTGATTCAAACGGAGATATACTTAAGTTTTATCAAGATGGAGATACATTACCTAATGCACGTTTTTATAACATATTTAGTAGTTCTGTCAAAGAAAGTAAACCTACGAAACATTTAGGAATAGTGCTGGGAATTACTGGATTTTTGCTGGTTACTGTCAGCATAGTAGTTGTTTTTCTTAAGAAAATTTTTAAAAAGAAAGGATAAAAACATGAAAAATTATAAGACTTTTTTGTTGATTTTAGTTTGTATTGCAATGTTATGTATTGTAGCTTGCGGAAACAATGAAAGTGGAGAGGGTAATAAGCCTTCTCAGCCGACTGCTACAGCTGCGCAAATCAGGACTCCTGATCCTAGTGTAGCTACAGCTGTACCGACTGAAGCTCCTACTCCTACGGTAGCACCTGATCCGACAGAGGTTCCTACGCCAAAACCTACTATCGAGCCCGGCAAACACACATATGCTGATGGGATTTTAAATGATAATCAATTGGATTTGTATTATTGTGATAAAAACGCAGAAAATGGTGTAATTCAAATACAAGACAGTTTGGCAATACAAATATTTCCAACAACAGAATTTAAAGCTTTGTATATTTCTTGCCCTAGTTTAAATGACGACAAAGGAACATTAATTTTTGAAATTTTTCAGTGGATGGGATCTTATGAGAGTACATTGAAAGGTACTCCGATTTTTGAACAGACTTTTGAAGATTACGCAGATAATGCACTTATCATGCTTCAAGGAGAGCAGCCTTTTGTAGATGGAGAATACATTATATATATTTCAACTCCTGATCCGGAAAATGGTGTTGGTGTGTGGACTAAGTTATCTGATTTTGCAGGACAGAGGGTATACGTTGATGATGAGATAGTTGAAGGCGTGAATGTAAACGTACAGATTCGCTATGTAAATACTCCTAACAATCACTTTGGACCTCTGAGTGACTGAAGAAGTTGAAAATATAATTTCTGGAAAACCAATTTGATAGTCGAAAATAGCCCTTTGTTAATTATAATAAAGGACTATTTTCATATAAAACTTTCCTTTTCTTATAAATATAATGATATTTATTCGCTTATACCCTAAAAGTGCTATTTACTACTAGCACTTAATGAATTTTTATACGTGAAAGCATCAGACTGAAGATTTACCGAGCATTTTGCCGGCTTCACTTCCTAATCGTTCCAAACCTTTTGCATTGTAATGACCTGCAATATAAGGATGCAAATAATCAGGATCAAGACTTAGCTGAGGGGCAATATCTGTTAACATAACAAAATTATTATCTTCGTCGCAAACTTCTTCCTGTGCAGACATTATCTCTAAATCTTTTTCATCGTGTGTGAAATGTCCCACCTTTATGATTCCAAACTTACTTATATCCAAATCACTTTTGAGGGAGTTATATAAAGAGTAAAGTCTTTCCTTATACTCATCTTTCTTAACACCGCATATTGCATCGCTTTCGCCCTGAAGCCAAATAAAGAATATGTGTTTTATATTATACCCTGATTCTTGAGCGAGTTTTATTGCAGCAAGAGCTTTTTCCGTGAGCATATTGTACATAGGGGAGCTATTTATCCATGATGATATAATTGTGCTTCCTTTAGCGCAATGAACAGCCAAGACAGTTCTTCCAGTCTCTTTTATATAGCTCCTGCAAAACTCAGGTACTAAATTTGTATTACCGTAGCAGCTGGCACCTAAAACGTGCTCATCAAGCCATTTGGGAATATCTGTATCTGGCATTACCGCGTACCCTGCTGTCTTATCATAACGAATATTTTCACCTATAGGATTCTTAAGTGGCACAAAACAATTATCAATAAACTTAAATTCGTATGCATTTTCTACACAGGCACAGTCAGAGAGCATATCCGACTGGCCTTGCATGTTACTTTGTCCGCTAAAAATCAAAATATCAATGTCTTTCATCATTATTTCACCAAAAGAGTTTTAATATTATTGCCACTCTTTGCGTCTACAAAAGCTTTGTTAATTTCATCTATAGTGTACTTGCTGGCAAGCTGCGCAATTATAGGATGCAAATCAGGATTTTCACATAAGAAATCAAGATATTTATGAACATCGCTTATAGAGTATTGGGAAGAGCCAATGATGTGGAGAGCTTTGAAGGTAATGAGTTGTGGTTGAATCTCAATACCACCGGAACTGGAATATTGTCCTGGTACGAGGTACACGCCTCGATTGCGCAAAATATCCATACCTTGCACAACGGCTTGTGGCGCACCGGATGCTTCAAAGCAAAGATCGACACCTAAACCACCGTTTTCAGCTTGCAATGCTGCTGTGATTGCTGCTGTGCCTTCGCGTGTGAGATTGAATACTCTGTCTGCTCCAAGAGTTACTGCAAGTTCTTCTCTCTTAAGATTATCTCCTGCTGTGATCGCGTATACGCGTTTAATACCAAGTTTCTTTAAGTACATTACAGCGAAGGTACCAACAGGACCTAGTCCTTGAACTACTGCAACGTTGATTTTGCTAAAGTCTACGTTTGCCTTATCCGCCAAACAAAAAGCATGTATTGCGGTGGGTCCGGGGCAAGCAAATGTAGCTGCAATAGTTGGATCCAGAGTATTGGGAATTTTTATTAGATTTGTTAAAGGCGTATAGTTGATTTCTGTATATCCTCCGTAAAGATATGGTGCCTCGTAAATGCTACCACCATTTGTCACCTGCATATTTACACAGTTAGCATCGTCACCGCTCTTACAAAGAAGACATTCACCACAAGGTACAGCAATATCAGCAATACAGTTATCGCCGATTTTAAGACCATATTTGGCTGCTTCTTCTGAATTTGTTTCTGTAATCTTGCCTACAAATTCGTGTCCTATAATTGTCGGTGGTGTGATTGCTAATTTGCCATTGTGAAAATGTACATCGGTACCACATATGCCACTGGCAATTAATTCTAATTGAGCATATCCCTTAGGTGGGGGAGTAACCTCAAAATCTTTTACCTCAAAGTCTTTGTGTGCTCCCATAAAAATTGCTGCTTTAGTTTTCATTTTTATCCTCCTTATTTTTCTACTTTTACCATAAAGTATCTTTCAAATTTACTTTTAATATGATTTATCTCTTCTACGGATAGAGGCACTGCTTCGTCGAAATCGTATTTCATATTAAGTGCTTCGTATTTGCCGGAGCCCATCCTGTGAAAAGGCAGTAAATCCACATTTTTGCAGTCTATATCAGTCAGCTTTTGACAAAACAACTTGATTGATTCATCATCAGTATTGAAGAACGGAATCAATGGAATTCTAATGCGTACTTTCTTGCTGCCTTTAATTAATTTTCTGATATTTTCCGTTATAAGTTCCAAACTACCGCCTATTATTTCACAATATTTATCAGCAAAAGGTGTCTTATAATCAAACAAATACTCGTCAACATAATCATTTAATTGTATAAAATACTCATACGGCACATTTCCTGCAGTATCAATGGTTATATTAATATCTTCTTGTTTTAGGCGCTTTGCAAGGGCAAGTGCACCTTCGTGTTGCAACATAACTTCGCCACCGCTAAAAGTAACACCGCCATGACTTTCCGTGTAAAAATCTTTGTCTGCTATAACTTCGCGGGCAATCTCTTCTACCGACATGTATTTGCCACACTCTTTGGTAATATTATTTTTATAGTATAGTACTTGTTTCTCAGGACTTCTTGTCTCGGGATTATGACACCAAGGACACCGAAGATTGCAACCTTTGAAGAAAACAGTAGTACGAATTCCTTCTCCGTCTCCCAGTGAGAAATGCTGTATATCTGAAATGTTCAAAAGCATATATATCGCCTCTTTGCCTTAACGTAATTCCTGTTGTGTTCGTGCTAAAATATCAAGCTGTACGCTTTTAGCCAGTGTTACATAGTAAGCAGAAAATCCTGAAACGCGAACAACTAAATCGCGGTATTTTTCCGGATGGTCCATGGCATCGCGAAGAATCTGAGGGGATGTTGCGTTTATTTGAATTTCTTGGCCACCTTTTTTGAAATACGTTTTCACAAGAGCAAGTAATTTATCCCTGTTGTTTTCCTCAAATACGGTAGGCAAGAACTTCTGGTTAACAACACTGCCGCAAGCAGCTTTGGTGTAGTCGGGCTTTGCTACACTTGTTAGCGTAACTGTACAGCCTTTGCTGTCTCTTCCGTAGGTAGGGGAGGCTGCATCAGATAATGGCTCGCCTTTGAGACGTCCGTCCGGCGTTGCACTTATAACATTTCCTGCATGAATGTTTGATATGTTTGCAGCCATTGCGCAGTAAAAACCGCCACCATCTCGTGTCTTGAATTTATCAAATATTTCGTGTAGATAATCTAAGAACCAAACTGCATATTTATCTGCAAAATTGTCATTATTACCATATTTTGGTGCAGCTAGAAGCTTATTTCTCAAATCTTCATAGCCTTCAAAGTTATTGTTTATTGCTTCTTTGAGATCGTAAAGAGTTGCTTCTTTATCTATGAAAATTACTTTTTCTATAGCTGCCAGTGAGTCACTTATTGTACCTACACCCATTAGTGCCACCCCGTGTACTGATGGATATTTAGCTCCGCCGTCATTTATATCCAATCCTCTGCCAATACAGTCGTGACAGAAGCAAGATAAAAAGGGTTCTGTAAATTGTTTTGGATTGAGCATATTGTTATAGTTCATAAAATTGAAGAAATATTCGTTTGCACCATTTTTAAGTTGTGCCTCAAAGCAATTCATGAACTTATCCATAGATTTTATTTGATCCACATCTCCTAAATCCAGTCCAAAGGATTTGTTGAATTCACTTGTTCCGTTGTTGAAAATATAGTCAAAAAATCTGGGAGCATCAAATCGTCCGTCTGTCCAAGGCGGCTGCATACCTGTTATGAAATTCTCAATACACCCAACCATTGAATAGTTATATACGTCATCTTCTTCGTATCCAAATTTCTTAAGAGCTGCAATATTAATTGTGTCATTCATCAGAGCTGGGTATCCAAGACCGGTGCCTATTGTCTTGAGACATTCATCAAGAAAATTATCCGGTGTATTTGGTGTGATTCGCGCAGATAAATTAGGTCCGGGGACATTACAGTTACCTACTGCTTTAAGAATCAGATAACTAAGCTCATTTATCTGACAGTTACCATCTTTATCCATACCGCCAATACAAATATTAACAACATCTCCTGCCGGGATTTTAATAAAGGTATTCTCAAGTAATTCCAATACTTTGTCGTCGCTTATAACGCCATTTTCAATATCATTTTTGTAAAAAGGATATAAATATTGATCCAATCTACCAAGGGCCATAGCTCCTCTGCCTTCCATCATAAAAGCAGTATGAGCAAACCAAATTAATTGAAGTGCCTGTGCAAAGCTCTTTGGTGGCCCAGTAACTAAATCGGCAGTATTTTTTACAATAAAATCCAGTCGTTCTTTGTTATATTCAGTATTTTCTTTAAGTTCTGCTGCTTTTTCACCATAATTTGCGATCATACAGGCAAATCCATCAAGAGTTAGATTCATCGCTTTGAGAAAGTCAACTTTACTTGCATCGCTACTATGTTTTACTAAAGAAGCTTGAATTTCAGCCTTCAATCCTGTGATACCAACACTAAGAATCTTTTGATAATCTGGTGCAAAGTGGTCTGCGTTTCTCGGAAAATCTCTTCCCCAAAGAGAGGCGCACATATTAGAATAGTGGTTAAGAAGAGTTGCATTTTCTTCAACCAATAACGATTTTGTATTACCTACAATCAAATCGGCTTTATAAATATGCGGCTTGCTATTTGCAAACAGCGAGTATATTCCATTTGCTCTGAGAAGTGAATTTGATTTTGTGATATTTTCCTTAATACCAGAATATCTGTAAAAATAGGGGGCATAGACTCCGCTTTTTGGGGTATTTATCTCAACTTTTAATTGTTCAAATAATTTCATTTAAATCACCTCAAATAATTTTCTCATATCATGAATTTTATAAAAAAAAAAGAAAATGTCTATGCATTTTTTTAAGAACATGGATTAATTTAATATGAAATTTGGCATTTACTGATGAAGGAGTCCTCTTTGAAAAAAAGAATACTTCATAAATAATTGTACAAAAAACTAAAAAGGGTATTACTATAGATATGACTTAGGCGCAGTGAAGCTAGCCAGGCCATGTTTTACCCTGGATCTCCCCAAAGGTACAATAGTAGAAATAGCATCTTGTGAACAACTGGTTCACAATCGAGTAAATCCTTTTTTGACACTGACCGGTGATTTAGGAAGTAACATGGTTCATTTTATTGCAAACGGTGGAGTACAAACGTTTATGCCATTGACTCCGCTGGGCGTACTTTTTTTGATAAAGAACCGGGTAATTTTTATAATTAACTATTGACACTCCATTTTTCAAGTGGTATTATTACCCCGCAATTGAATAAAAAAGCTGTGACGAAGACGGTTTGGATTGAGTCATTCACAGAGAGTCGGCGTTGGCTGAGAGCCGATATCACAAGATCTAATGAAACCTATCACTTCTGAGCTTGGATCTCGAACAACGAACATTATGTTTGTTAATTAAAGGTTCACGTGAGGCTGCGTTAAAGCACAGGACTTGTCTGAGTCCCCAAAGGGGCGCCTACCCAAATCAAATATAAGATGAGGCAAAGCGCAAATTGAGTGGTACCGCGGGTTATATACTCGTCTCAAGGATAATCTTGAGGCGAGTTTTTTTATTCAATTAATTTTATCAACAGATAGGAGTAATTGGTATGGAAAACAACACAACAATGAACATGCTGGCAGAAGTCAGCCAGAGAATCAGAGAAATGCGCGAAGTCATGGGCATCACAACAAGCCAAATGGCGCAGAACACAGAGGTAACAGAGGCAGAATATGTAGCTTTTGAAGAAGGAAAAGCAGACCTCCCATTCTCATTTTTGCACAAATGCGCACTTACATTCGGCATCGATATGAAGGAGCTACTTGAAGGTTCAACAGCTAAACTCGTTTCGTATACCGTAACCCGTAAAGGAGCAGCAACTCAAACAGCCAAAGAAGAAGGAATTGATATTAGAAATCTCGCACCTTCTTTCCGCTCCAAACTTGCAGAACCATATTTTGTAACTTATGAATATTCTGCAAAGCAGCAGAGCGAACCTATTCATTTATCCAAACACTCAGGTCAAGAGTTTGACCTTGTTCTCAAAGGTAAGCTTAAGGTACAGGTTGGCGAACATGTTGAGATACTTGAAGAAGGTGACTCAATATACTATAACAGCTCAACACCTCACGGTATGATAGCTGTAGACGGTAGCTCTTGCCAATTCCTGGCAGTCGTTATGTCAGGTGAAAGTGCGCAGGCAGTAGAAGAAACTACAAATACTCTCGTTACTGCAGGTCAAACAGATTCAATCATCGCAGACAAATTCATAGAAACTAAAGTTGATGAAAACGGTGTTCTTAAAGAAATTTCATTCCTTGACGAAGATAAATTTAACTTCGCATTTGATATCGTAGATGGTCTGGCCGAAAAGAAACCAAATGCTACTGCGATGGTTCACCTCGATAACAACAAGACAGAGCATATTTTCACATTCGCAGATATGAAGAGAGCTTCTAACCAATGTGCTAACTATTTTGCATCTCTTGGTATCAAGCGCGGCGATAGAGTAATGCTCATACTCAGACGTACTTATCAGTTCTGGTTTGCAATCCTCGGTCTGCATAAGCTGGGTGCCATTGCAATACCTGCAACAAATCTTCTTAAAGAACATGATTTAGTATATAGATTTGATTCTGCCGGTGTTAGTGCAATCATCAGCGCAAATGACCCTGTTCTTGAAGAAGAAATCGACAAAGCTTGCGAGAAATGTCCTCAGGTAAAGCTCAAGCTCCTGGTAAACGCAACAAGAGAAGGCTGGCATGATTTTAACAGTGAATATGTACGTTTCTCAGGCAAATATGAGAGAACAGAAGATGCTCCATGCGGCAAAGATCCTATGCTTATGCTCTTTACATCAGGTACTACAGGATACCCCAGAATAGCACTTCACGATTACAGATATCCATTTGGTCACTTCATAACAGCTAAATATTGGCACTGTGTACAGGTTGACAAGATCCATTTCACCATATCTGAAACAGGTTGGGGTAAGGCTCTGTGGGGCAAACTCTACGGACAATGGTTCTGTGAAGGTATTGTATTTGTATATGACTTTAACAGATTTGATGCAGCAGATATTCTTCCTTTATTTGCCAAATATAAAATAACCACATTCTGCGCACCACCTACAATGTACAGAATGATGATAAAGCAAGATCTGTCTAAGTATGACTTGTCTTCTGTAAAGAAAGCAACAACAGCAGGCGAAGCTCTTAATCCGGAAGTGTTCAGACAGATTGAAGCAATGACAGGACTTAAAGTAATGGAAGGCTTTGGCCAGACAGAGACAACACTTACAATAGGTAATCTGGTTGGCGACACATATAAGCTGGGCTCAATGGGTAAGGCAATACCTCTTTACGACATTGATCTGGTTGATCCGGACGGCAATCCGGTACCTTGTGGTGAGACTGGTGAGATTGTTGTTCGTACCGATAAATGCGTTCCTTGTGGTTTGTTTAAGGGATACTACCTTGATGAAGAGAAAACAAATGAGGTATGGCACGATGGTATGTATCACACAAGAGACCTTGCTTGGCGAGATGTTGATGGTTTCTTCTGGTATGTAGGTAGAGCTGACGACGTAATCAAGTCATCTGGCTACAGAATTGGACCATTCGAGATAGAGAGCGTAATCATGGAGCTTCCTTACGTATTAGAGTGCGGTGTCTCAGCAGCTCCTGACGAGGTAAGAGGTCAGGTAGTCAAGGCCAGCATTGTACTTACTAAGGGAACCGAAGGCACAGATGAACTCAAGAAGGAGATTCAAAATTACGTTAAGGAGAAGACTGCTCCTTATAAATATCCAAGAATCGTAGAGTTTAGAACAGAGCTGCCTAAGACAATAAGTGGTAAGATTCAGCGTAATAAGCTGTAAAAATATTTAGTTTGACATCACTCCCGGTATATATTATTATCGGGAGTATAAGTATTTTCGGAGGTATAATATTTATGTATGATAAGGTATCATCTAACTTGAATTTTGTTGAAAATGAAAAGAAAGTACAGAAGTTCTGGGAAGATAACGATATTTTCAAGAAAAGTATCGATCTTAGAAAAGACGGAGACACTTTCACCTTTTATGACGGACCACCAACGGCTAACGGAAAGCCGCATATCGGCCACGTTCTGACTCGTGTTATCAAAGATCTGATTCCACGGTACAGAACAATGAAAGGCGATAAAGTACTTCGTAAAGCCGGATGGGATACACACGGACTTCCTGTTGAGCTTGAAGTTGAGAAGCTCCTGGGCCTCGATGGTAAAGAACAGATTGAACAGTACGGCTTAGAAGAATTTATCACAAAATGTAAAGAGAGTGTATGGAAATATAAGGGTATGTGGGAGGATTTCTCCGGCACAGTAGGTTTCTGGGCTGATATGGATGATCCTTATGTAACATATGATAATAATTTTATTGAATCAGAATGGTGGGCGCTTAAGAAAATCTGGGAGCGCGGTCTGCTGTACAAAGGTTTTAAGATTGTTCCTTACTGCCCTCGTTGCGGTACACCACTGTCAAGTCATGAAGTGGCTCAGGGATACAAAGATGTAAAAGAAAAGTCTGTTACTGTGAAAATGAAGCAAAAGGGCACAGAAAACACATACTTCCTCGTATGGACAACTACCCCTTGGACTTTGCCATCAAACGTAGCTCTTTGTGTAAATGCTGATATACCTTATGTTAAGATTAAGGTTGGCGAAGAGATTTATATTCTGGCAAAGGATTTGATAAGCGCAAATATCTCAGATGAATATGAACTTATCGAAGAAATGATGGGTAGAGATCTGGAAAATCTGGAATATGAGCCTCTGTATAGTTTCAAAGCACTTGACAAGAAAGCATACTATGTAACCTGCGGTGAATACGTAACTACAACTGACGGTACAGGTATCGTTCATATTGCCCCTGCATTTGGTGAAGATGACGCCAAGATCGGACGCAACTATGATCTTCCGTTCCTGCAACTTGTTGACAGCAAAGGTCAGATGACACCGGAGACACCTTGGGCAGGCACATTCTGCAAAGATGCTGACAAAGAAATTATCAAGGATTTGAATGTCCGCGGTCTTATGTTCAAGACTCTTCAATATGAACACTCATATCCATTCTGTTGGAGATGTGACACACCTCTCATCTACTATGCAAGAGAGTCATGGTTTATTAAGATGACAGAGGTTAAGGAAGACCTTATCCGCAATAATAATACAATTAACTGGATTCCTGAATCTATCGGTAAAGGAAGATTTGGCGACTGGCTCAATAATATTCAGGACTGGGGTATCAGCCGTGACAGATATTGGGGAACACCTCTTAATATCTGGATGTGTGAATGTGGTCATAAGCATGCAATCGGATCTATAGAGGAGCTCAAATCAATGTCTGATAATTGTCCTGATGATATTGAACTTCACAGACCTTATATTGATGCTGTTACCATCAAGTGCCCTATCTGCGGCAAACAAATGACACGTACCAAAGAAGTTATTGACTGTTGGTTTGACTCAGGTAGTATGCCTTTTGCTCAATGGCATTATCCTTTTGAAAATAAAGAAATATTTGATGACAACTTCCCGGCAGACTTTATCAGTGAGGCTGTTGACCAGACAAGAGGTTGGTTCTACTCGTTACTCGCTATCTCAACTCTTATTTTCAACGAGGCGCCATATAAGAATGTTATTGTTCTTGGTCTTGTTCAGGATGAGAACGGACAGAAAATGTCCAAGTCCAAGGGTAATGCAGTAGATCCGTTTGACGCACTGGCACAGTTTGGTGCAGACGCTATAAGATGGTATTTCTACTCTAATTCCGCTCCGTGGCTGCCAAACAAATTCTATGCAAAAGCAGTTCAGGAAGGACAGCGTAAGTTCCTTGGTACTCTTTGGAACACATATGCTTTCTATGTACTTTACGCAGAGATCGATAAGTTTGACCCAACACAATATACACTTGATTATGATAAATTGTCTGTTATGGATAAGTGGATACTGTCCAAACTCAATACTTTGGTGAAAAATACAGACAATAATCTGGCAAACTACAGAATTACAGAGACATCAAGAGATCTTCAGGATTTTACAGATGAGCTCAGTAACTGGTATGTAAGAAGATGTCGTGACAGATATTGGGCAAAGGGCATGGAGCAGGATAAGATTAATGCTTACATGACTTTGTATACTGTACTTGTAACGCTTTGCAAGTTAGCTGCGCCTATGATTCCTTTCATGACAGAAGCTATTTACAGAAATATTGTTGTTAATGTTGATAAAACTGCTCCTATAAGCATTCACTTCTGTGATTACCCTGTATGCAATGAAGAGTATGTTGACACTGATCTTGAAGAACAGATGAAACATGTACTTGATATTGTTGTCCTTGGCAGAGAGGCTCGTAACAATACATCTATCAAGACAAGACAGCCTTTGGCTCGTATGATGGTACAGGCAGATTTTGAATTAAACGAATTCTATAAAGAAATTGTTCTTGAAGAATTAAATGTAAAGGAATTAAGTTTTGTTCAGGATGCAGATCAGTACGTAACATATACATTTAAGCCTCAGCTCAAAACATTAGGACCTCGTCTTGGCAAGAACATCGGAAAGCTTAAGGGTATCTTAGAGACAGTAAACGGCAATGAGGTTATGAACGAGCTGTCAAGTAAAGGCGTGTATACTGTAAATATCGATGGTACAGGCTATGATCTTGCAAAAGATGATTTGCTCATCACTACTACACATAAAGAAGGATACGCAGTAACTCAATATGGCGGTGTATGTGTTGTACTTGATATAACACTTACAGACAGTCTTATTGAAGAGGGCTTTGTACGTGAGATTATAAGTCGCGTGCAGACAATGCGTAAAGAAGCAGGCTTTGAGGTTATGGATCATATTACAATCTATCAGGCACAAAGTGACGAGATTAAGAAGTATCTTGCAAATAACGAAATAACAGTTATGGATGAAACACTTAGCGATAAGATTGTATATTGTGACGATATTACAGAATCTGATGTATACGTTAAGGATTGGAATCTTAACGGAGTTGATGTAAAGCTGGGCGTTAAGCGCGTGTGAGCGCATGCTGCCGGCAGAAATGAGAGTTTTGTATGCCATTTGACGGTATAGTATTAAATGCAGCGGTAAGGGAGCTTAATTGCTTCCTTACCGCTGCGCGAATTGATAAAGTTTTTCAGACGCAAAGAGATGAAATAGTACTTCTTTGCCGCAACGAAAGCGGCAGATACAATCTTACTATAAGTTGTAACGCCATTAACTGCGGTATTCACCTTACTAAAATCAAGAAGGAAAATCCATTGACTGCGCCTAGATTTGCTATGCTCCTTCGTAAACATCTGGCCGGTGGTAGGATTATATCTATAGAACAGATTGGTTACGATAGAATCGTTTGCATCAAAGTATTATCCAGAGATGAGCTTGGTGATGAGTCTGTAAAGCAACTTATGATTGAGATTATGGGCAAACACAGTAATATTATATTGCTCAATGAAGATGGCATAATATACGATGCAATTAAGACTGTGGATTTTGAGACAAGTCGTGTGAGGGAAGTTATGCCTCTTCGTAAATACGTACTACCTCCTCAGCAAAATAAATATACACCGGATCAGGTTATCGGTGAAAAGGAAGACGAATTTTCACAGTTTTTTTTAGCTGAATGCAACAAGAATCCTAACACTGCACACAAGGTCATATTATCAAACATATCGGGTTTTAGCCCTTTTTTGTGCAAAATGATAGTTGCAGAGAGTCAGCATCGCGGTATACGATTACTGGATGTAGTCAGAAGCGTTTGCAGGGACATAACAAATAGCAACTATAAACCTACTATTTTCAAGAATAATAATGAGTTTCATGTAATTAATTTAAATCTGCCTGAAGACCAGGGAAATATAACAGAATTTGGTACAGCCAATGAAATGTTGGATAGTGTGTATAGCCCTAAGGAAGAGCAACATGCCATCAAACAAAAAACAGGTGAGATGCAGAAGCATTTGCAGTCTGCTATAAATAAAACACTGCGCAAGATAGAGATTCATAAGCAGACGGCGAGTGTTAGTGAGGACTATGACATAAATAGAATCAAAGGCGAACTTTTGCTTGCTAATGTGTATGCAATACGTGACTGTGGCGAGACAGTAGAATTGGATAATTTCTATGATCTTGATGAAAATTCTGTGCCTGCCAGTAAGCTTACTATTGAACTTGATATTAATAAAACTGTTCCTCAAAATGCTCAACTTTATTTTAAAAAATATCAGAAACAAAAAGCCACTTATGAAAATGCCTTGATTCACTATGATGAGGCTATGGCGGAACTGGACTATCTAAACAATGTGGCTGCACTCCTTGCAAATGTAACTAATGATGATGAAATATTGCAGGTCAAGGAAGAACTGACTGAAGAAGGCTATTTGCGAGGAGCCGGCAATAAAGGAAGCTGTCGTACTAAGAAGAAGGTCAGCTCTGCACCTTTGCCGGTAAAACATGTCACACCTGACGGATATACAATATATATTGGTAAGAATAACAAACAAAATGATTATCTTACGTGTAAAATGGCAAGATCTGAGGATATTTGGTTTCATTTAAAGAATGCTCCCGGATCTCACGTGGTTATATCAACTTCTGCTCTTGAGAAAGGACAAATCATACCGGGACGAATATTTGAGACTGCTGCAGCTCTGGCAGCCTGGTATAGCAGTCACAGAGATAATCCTAAGGCAGACGTGGATTATACAAAGATAAAACATGTAAAAAAAATCCCGGGCGGCAAGCCGGGAATGGTAACGTATACTAACTTTAAAACTATAACTGTAACACCTTGTGGTGTAGAGTAAATAATAAGAGGTGGTAAGAATGAGTATTAAAAGAACAATATATGCAAAATGTAGAATGCTTCTTGCTTTGACTTTAATAGTTATGACTCTCTTTGCAATTTCTTCTTGTGAAAAGGAAAAAGAAGTAGTCAGCAAAACTTCTATTGATGTATATATTATTGCAGGTCAGTCTAATGCAGTAGGGCATACAAAGATATCTGATAGAAAAGCCTTGCTTAAGGATATGCCGCAGCTTGAGGATGGATACAAGAATGTCTTGTATACCAGCCACTCCAGAATGCAAAATCAACCGGAGCTGGAACATCGTTTTGTACCTTGGCAGGGAGTAACTCTTGACCTTGGCAGAAAAGAAGGCTTTATGGGACCTGAAGTAGGCATGGCAAAGGTCTTGAGTAAATTCTATGAGAAGACTGATTCTGATGTGGGCTTCATAAAGTGCGGCCATGGAGGGACTTCGCTACTTAATCATAAAACAGGAATTCATGCAAACGGTAACTGGGTATCTCCATCGTATGCGGAATACCTTAAGGTGTCCTATAAAGAGGAGGATATTACCGGCAAGTTATATCGCGATCTTATAACTTCTGTGTATACCAGTATTTCTGAATTAAAAGATTTGGGTTATACGCAAATAAATATAAAAGGACTATACTGGATGCAGGGTGAAACAGATCTTCCAAAAGAAGTTGAATATGAGATTGCATTTAAATTCTTTGCACAGGATATACGTCGAGATCTATCTGCAAAAATGAAAGAGTTTACGAATAGTGATGATGATTTGGGTGCATCAAATCTTCCTATTCTAATTGGCGCAGTTTCATCGGGATTTAATCTGATTGATGAAAATAGAGAAGAAGTAACAAATAAGCCG
Source organism: Oscillospiraceae bacterium (assembly GCA_015069185.1). Lineage (GTDB taxonomy): Bacteria > Bacillota > Clostridia > UBA1212 > UBA1255 > SIG424. The sequence continues at coordinate 20,803 of SVJB01000017.1, read as the reverse complement.
TTTATTGATATGCAGAAGAAGCTCCCGTCGTTAATCGACAATTGCTATCTTGTAGATAATTCTACATATATGATTACAGATTATATTGATGGAAAACTTGTCGTCTATGGATCAGATAAAATGCATTGGAATCAGGACCAGATGTTATCTATAGGAGAAGATATAGGCAATATTATCATTGAACATTGTTATTGATTACTTTGATAAAGTGATGTATTATATTTTCGCGTTTATGAGTTGAGATATGCATTACAGAGGATATATTTTATAATAAAAGTGAGGTTATAAATATGAAATTAATTATTTGTGAAAACTACGATGCAGTAATGGAACAGGCTGCTCAAATAACAATTGATATTATTAAAAATAAGCCGGATTGTATCCTGGGCCTTCCTACAGGATCTACGCCTATAGGACTGTACAATAATCTGGTAAAGGAATACGAAGCAGGAAAGTTGGACTTCTCACAGGTAAAGAGCTTTAACTTAGATGAATATTATCCTATCGATCCTGAAAATGACCAGTCATATAGATATTTCATGAACAAGCACTTGTTTAATAGAATTAATATTGATATCAATAATACAAGAGTGCCAAATGGCAACTGCGAAGACCCTAACCAAGAATGTGCGGAGTATGAGAAGGCAATTGACCTTGCCGGTGGTATAGATTTACAGATATTGGGAATTGGAAATAACGGACATATCGGTTTTAATGAGCCGGATAAGAATTTACAGGCATATACCCACATGACAAAGCTTACAGAAAATACTATTGAAGCAAATTCCAGATTCTTTGAGAAATCAGACGATGTACCACGCAAAGCATTGACAATGGGCATGGCATCAATAATGAAAGCTGAAAAGATATTAATGCTTATTACAGGCAAAGCAAAGCACAATGCTCTGATGACTTTGCTAAGTGATAATATTACAACCGATGTTCCTGCGAGTTTGCTTAAGTTGCATACTGATGTTACTATTATTTGCGATAAAGCAAGTTATGAAGAGTAATAACATCGGATATAAAATTCTTGATGCAAATATTTTCACCTGATATAATAGCACGTACAGAGGCTGTTATAGATGATATGTAATGCTTCGGTATAAAATATTAAGTGAGTGATATAAATGGTTTTCAAAAATGCTGTTGTACTGAATGATGAGTTCCGTTTTATGCGGGCTGATGTTTATGTGGACAACGGCATTATTATTTCTATACACGAGCCGGATTCAGTTATAGCGGATGATCAGGAAGTACTTGATTTGTCTGGTCTATATTTGGTTCCCGGCTTTATTGATATCCATACACATGGAGCTATGGGAGCGGACCATCTTGATGGTACATTTGAAGCTACAGACAAGATTTGTCAGTATATGGCTTCACAGGGTACCACAAGTGTTTTAGCTACAATAATGACACAGTCAGCTGATAAAATGTATCATGCTTGTGAGAATGTAGCGGAGTATCAAGCGCGTGGACCGTTATCCGATAAGGCACATATACGTGGCATCTATCTGGAAGGACCTTTCTTTACTGAAAAATATAAAGGCGCACAACATCCTGAATATTTAATGGATGCAGACATCAGACTAATTGATAGACTACAAAGAGCGTCAGATAATGGTATAAAGATTATTAGTCTGGCACCGGAAAGATCAGGCAGTATTGAGTTTATAAAACAATATAAGAATAAAATAAATGTATTTATGGGCCATACGGACAGCGATTATAAGACAACCTGCAGTGCTATTGAGGCAGGCGCCAGAGGCGTCACACATACATTTAATGGAATGAGACCACTCCATCACCGCGATCCCGGTATACTTGGTGCAGCACTTATAGATGAACGTGTTGTTTGTGAATGTATTTGTGATGGTATCCATGTACATCCTGCTATGATAAGGTTATTATATTCTATTGTGGGAAGAGAACGTTTTGTAATAATATCTGACAGCATTTGCCCTACAGGATTATCGGATGGTAGTTATGAATCAGGTGGACAGCAAATAACTGTTAATAAAGGTATTGCTTATCTGGGTATGCCAGGTAAGACCATTGCTGATAGTACTATAGCCGGCAGTACTGTTTCTGTATACAAATGTATACAGAATCTTGTTAAGCTTAATATTATGTCGCTGGAAAATGCAATATATGCAGCAACTGCTGTCCCTGCCAGAGCTGCCGGCATATACAATTGTGTAGGCAGTATATTACCTGGAAAGTGTGCAGACCTTTTGGTAATGGACAGGGATCTGAATATAAAGAAAGTATATATTGGAAAGGATTAATATAATATGAGTAAGTATGAAAATGGATATAGCGAGAATTTTATAGTTGGTTTTAACACAGAGGGCAAGGTAATACCGCCGGTTGGCAATAAGAGACAAAACCGTCATGTAGGAATATTTTACTTTTTATGGTTAGAGCATGCCTCTGATATATATCTGAATTCAGAGATTATTGAAAAATACGGTGCGGAGACACTTTTTCACAAATTGACACCGGAAAGTCCCCATGGAGAGATGCACTGGTGGGGAGAGCCACTATTTGGATTTTATCGCAGTGATGATGAGTGGGTTATCAGAAAACATATGGAAATGCTTATGCATAGTGGCATTGATTTTCTTGTGTTTGATGCGACAAATGCTCTTACATATAATCATATTTACATCCAGGTGCTTAAAGTGCTTCATGAATTAAACGAAGAGGGTTGGAATGCACCAAAGATTGCTTTTATGACACATTCTATATCAATACCTACCATAACAAAGCTGTATAACGAACTGTACAGTCAGAATTTATACCCGGATACTTGGTATATGGTGAATGGAAAACCAATGATTATAGGCTACTGGGATGCTGAAGATGATATGAAGGCAATGGGAAATGGCGATTATAAAACAGAGGATCTGGATCCGGTTATTCGTGAATACTTTTACATACGTAAAGCCCGCTGGCCTATGGACCCGGTGACAGATGATGCTTTCCCGTTTGTGGAGTGGCAATATCCTCAGCCTCTAAACGGTAACCTGATAAATGTATCTATCGCGTCACATCCAATGCCACCTTTTAGCTTCTCATTGACACACGATAACTGGTGCAATTGGGGCAGAGGCTATAATGTGGAGACAGGCGAGAACGTACATGAGGACATAATCAAAGGTACTTTCTTTGATTCTCAATGGAAAACAGTACATGAGGTCGATCCGGAACTCGTGTTTGTTACCGGCTGGAATGAGTGGGTTGCTCAGAAATTTGAGCACCAAGGCGAATATATGTTCTGCGATAATGTGGATATGGAATATTCCAGAGATGCAGAGCCTATGCGTGGCGGCTACGGTGACGCATACTACATACAGATGATGTCACATATACGTAAATATAAATATTTGCCTTATGATGATAGCAATGATACAAATAAGTGCAAGACGATTGATATATGTAAAGGTGCTGAGCAGTGGGAGGACATAGACGCTGTATACCGTAACAGCAATGTTGCCAACATAACAAGAGACAGTCAGTCTATATCTCCGAAATATAAGTATATCAAGTCTGCAAACCGCAACAATATCAGATGTATCAAAGTAACATCTGATTGTGAAAATATATATATGAGCATTGAGTGTACAGAGGATATACAGGCATATAATGACAGTAACTGGATGAATATCTTCATAGGAACAGGCATGATACCATCACAGGATAAAGGTTGGGAAGGCTATGAATACGCTATAAACAGATATCGTACAATTGATTGTATGGGAACAGGTTGCAACCATTTAGGTAACAGTATTATAGAACAGCTCAAAGATGGTAAATATGGACTGGACAAGGAATGTGGCGGAGATTGCAGCTCATGTAAGAAGCATTGTGAGGAGGCAGCAGATTCACACAGTCATCATAATGCTCTGCATGGCGGAGTACGTGCTGCAGGCATTGGTCTGGCCCCGTATACTGTATCCGGCAAACTGATGCAAATACAAATACCCAAGGAAATTATTGGCGATAATAAAGCTTTTTATTTTAAGGTTGCAGATGGAGTGGACAGTCCTGATGACATAATGAGCTATTATGAATCAGGTTGTTCAATGCCTGTCGGCAGACTTAGTTACATATACAAAATAGGGGGAGACAAAAATGAATGAAATTAATAAGGAAGACTTAAAGCGGCTGGTTGAGCCATTCTGGCTTCAGGATGTTATGTACAATGAAAGCATTTGTATGATTGTACGAGAAGATGGCGCAGTGAATTCACGCACTATGTTTGTGCCTGAAGAGATTATATCTGTTAAGGATGTTTATCTTCAAAAAGAGTATACTGAGGGTGTGGACTATAAATGGGAGAGGGGCACAAATGTTATTACATGGTTGCCCGGGTCGGCTATTCCATTTTTTACCCAAAATGATATACATGGTAAGAATGAAGCAGGTGAGTATATCGAGCAATATCCTGCGATGGACGAACTGCAAAGATCTCGCTTTGGAGATGCACTTTATTGCATAGAAGCCTTTTTATATGAAAAACAGATTTCTATCACATATCGTTATAACAAGAATGATTATAAAGGAATAATACCTGAATATCAGCCGGAAAGATTAGTAAATGTATTGTCAAAGTTAGAAAAAGAAAAGAAATTAAAGGCTGTTTTCTTTGGCGACAGTATTTTCACAGGACTTGATTCCAGTGGTAAACACGAAAGAGAGCCGTACTTGCCCGCGTTATCAGATTTGGTGAAAATCACAATCGAAAAATATTTCGATGCTGAGGTTGATATGCATATGACTGCAGTTAGCGGTATGGATTCTGTATGGGGCGCAAATACTTGTATGGAAAATTGCGCTGATATAGAACCGGATCTTGTTGTAGTGTCATTTGGTATGAATGATGGCGACCGTGATCCTAAAGAAGTTAGAGCAAATATGCAGAAAATCATTGATAGTACACTAAGCAAGAATCCTAATTGCAATTTTATCGTTATTGGCTGTATGGTGGCAAACAGTGATGGCGGATTCCTTAAAAAACAGAAGGAATATGCAATAGAATTCTCGCAGATCCCGGACGTTGCCTTTGCCAGTGTATTTGATATGCACAGTGAGATATTAAAGACAAAAGACTTCATAGCCACTTCAGGCAACAATATTAATCACCCAAATGACTGGCTGTCCAGAATATATGCTATGAACATCTTGTCTTGTATGATTGATTGGGAGAAATGATTGTGGCCGGACGCCAACAATCATTGTCATAGCGTTATTTGCGAATAAAAATATTTTTAATATCACTCCATTTGAGCCTGCGTACTGCGATATCTGCAATCATCAGAGTTACAGTAATAATTCCGAGTAATACGAGAGGATTATATACCCAACGCTCAAATGGTAGTTTTATATTGGCCAGATCTTTAATATTATTGTGCTGATACGCTCTTTAAGTCCTGTATCATCGATTGGCGATCCGAGGGAAAGAAATAAAGATCAATATAGAAGAGATTAGTCCTACAACAACATCGACCTCGATCAGTATCCATGAGGAGGACTATTTTTGATTAATGATGCGCATTTTTGCAATGTGTATGCTATAATTAACAATTGTGATTGCACATTGTGTATGTGAAAATAATATGACAAACACACTTGGGAGAAATAATTATGCAAATAGATACACAGGACTTACTTGTTGATAAAAGACATGAGGTAGTATTAATAAATGATAATTGGCTGTTTCAAAGAGAAATTGATACAGATTGGGAGCAAATAAATCTCCCACACACGTGGAATGCTCTTGACGGACAAGATGGGGGCAGCGATTATTTTCGCGGTACGGGAAAGTATCAGAGAACTATAAATGTATCTGCTGATAGCATACAGAACAGACGTTTATATATCGAATTTCAAGGCGTTAACGCAAAGATGGAGTTCTATATTAATGACATTCTTATAGGCAGACACAGCGGAGGTTACACAACTTTCCGTTTTGATATTACTGATCATATCAGCACAGAACAGGAAAATGTGTTTACAGTTCTTGTAAGCAACAAAGGTGACGGTACTGTGGCACCTATAAGCGGCGATTTTACTTTTTTCGGAGGTATTTACCGTAATGTGTCTCTGATTTTCACAGATAGTATTCACATTGACAAAATGGATAATGGTGCCGGCGGCGTATACCTGACACCTGAAAATGTATCGGAAAAGTCAGCAGATCTTCGCATTAATACAAAGATTGTTAATGATTCACAGACGGCAAGGACTGTTAGTGTTGTTATCACGCTTAGGACTCCAAAGACATTTTTTGTCAGTGATATTGAGCGTAAATATATGGAGGGGATTATTCGTTTTGATCCGGATAAAATGTGCTCTGACCGAATTATTGATACAATTATCGGTGAATACACCATTCAGCCAGGCGAAGATAAGAATATTTCCGAAACAATACATATAGATAGTCCTCGTCTATGGGCAGGCTTGACAGACCCGTATCGCTATCAGGTTGATGTTTCTGTTTGTGAAAACGGTGTGGAGCTGGATCAAAATACCAGCTATACAGGTTTTAGAACATATGGCGTGGATAAAGAGAAAGGCTTCTTCCTTAACGGCAAATCATATCCGCTTCGTGGTGTGGCAATGCATCAGGATTTTGAGAATATGGGAAATGCCGTTAGACAAAACGAAATCACAAAGAGCTTTGCGCTTCTCTATGAGGTGGGAGCTAATGTTGTCAGGTTATCTCATTATCCACATAGTCATTATACGTATGATTTGTGTGATAAATACGGTTTGGTTGTATATGCTGAGATTCCATTTGTAAACAGTTTCGGTGGTTCCGGTACATATGATGCTCCTGACGCAACTCTCAGACAATTTATGGAAACAACCAGAAACCAGCTGACTGAGATGATCAGACAACAATATAATAGACCATCTGTATTTTTTTGGGGACTTTTCAATGAGGCGCAGAAGGCCAGACATGATGTTATGGTGCCATTTGTAGCAGAACTGAATAAACTGGCTCATACACTTGATGCAACCAGGCTTACTGTAGGCGCTACTTTTTCCGAAGAAGGAGAATTAATGGCAGGCGATTTGCTTGGGTGGAATACATATCCTGCAGCCGGCGGCTTGTTGGCTCGTGCTCAATTCTTTTATGAGGGTATGAGCGGCGATGAGGTGACTGCTGATTCAAAAAGGCATGGACCACATTACATTCAGTCTTTGGCATCTGCCGGCTATTATAAGGATGTACTTAAGCGACCTGTAGGCATCTCAGAGTACGGTATCGGTGGTAGTATCTACCAGCACACAGATGACTTTACTGCAGGTCTTACTACTCTTAAGATCCAGCCGGAGGAGTATCAGGCATACTGTCATGAGACATGGCTCAAGCAGATAGAGGATCTTGACTATCTGTGGGGAACTTTTGTGTGGAATATGTTTGACTTTAGTGCAGACAACCGCGATGAGGCAACTAAGCCGGGTGTTAATACAAAGGGCTTAGTCACAAGGGATAGAAGCATTAGAAAAGATTCTTTCTATATTTACAAAGCAACATGGAGGAAAGATATTCCGGTACTGTATATCACCGGAAAGAATAATACTACACGATACACGGAGCCTACATACTTCAAAGTATACTCCAACTGTAGCTCCGTAACGCTCTATGTAGACGATAAGATGATTGGGACCCTCTATGCTCGTGACAACCGACTCACAAATGTTTTCCTGTGGCATTGGGATCAGGCGCTTGGTTATGGTACACACGTTATTGAGGCTGTTGGAGACTTTAATGGTGAGAAGGTGTCAGACCGGTTGATTATGTCTGTGAACAAGCGTGCGGATACATCAATAGCATCTGAGTTACTTCATATTCATAAAGAAAAGAAACAAATTGGTTTGGTTGGCGATATAGAGGTGGCAAGGATTGGTGAATACGTTCAGGCAGATGAAGGTGCTACATTACAGGTAAGAGCGGCAGATGGTGTTACAGATATTTTCACAGGTAATATTGAGCTTGGTATGCAGCTACTGGTTACGGCACAAGATGGCAAGACTACTGCTATGTATACATTCACACAGGTGAGTCCGGAGATGCTGTTTTCCATAACAGTTGCAGCATCAGAGGTGGGTAATCCACCTGAAAATATGATGGATGGCAGCTTGCAAACACGTTGGGCGGGGCCTACCGGCTATCCTACAGACATAGTTATTGATTACGGACAGATTCGCCATATATCAAGTATATCTATAAAATGGTATCAGGCACGCATATACAAGTATATAATTGAGACAAGCCTTGATGGTGAGAATTACACTGTTGCTGTAGACAGATCTGAAAATACACAAGGTGGTATAGTTGCAGATTCATTTGATATGATAATGGCGAGATTTGTGAGAATTCATGTTATATCTGTATCTGTTGGTAACTGGGTCTCCATATATGAAGTGATGACGGATGCGTGGAGCTTCAATACTGAATACGAAGTAGATGAGATAAATAAAACGATAACAGTACCGTACGACCCAGCTGTTGTAATATCAAAAGAAGAGTTTATTACAGCACTTGGTTTATCTGATGGTAGCAAGGCCAGTGTATCTACAGGCGATGTGGCAACTGTTTACTATATAACAGATGGAGCCATGTTGACTATAATATGCGGTGGAGTAACATATAAATATACATTAATCTACAGGAGCTGAGAATATGGACTTTAAGTATCAATATAGATCACAAGATTTGGAGTATCATCATGAGCTAAACCAATTTCCTGATGAAAATAATTTCTTTTTTCATGTTGACCCGTATTGCGAGATTTATGGTTTTATTTCAGGAAACTGTTATTTTCAGGTAGAGGGTACGCGGTATGAGCTTAAGGGACCCACTATATTAATCTTAGGACAAGGAGAGGCTCACTCGCTTAATCTTATCACGAAGATGCCTTACGAAAGGGAAGTGGTTCACTTTACTCCCGAACTGGTAAAGATTATGGATCCGGATGGTTTACTTCTGGAGCCTTTCTTCAATAGACCTTTTGGCGAAAAGAATCTAATATCTGTGGACAAAGAAAAGTCTAAACAGTTATGGGCTTATATGAACGCAATGCACTCAACCAGTACCGACCCGCAAGTTCAGCGTCTCACTATGCTGGCATATCTCTTTCCGCTACTGTATGAGATCAGATGTGAATATAATCGTCTGTCTAAGACTGTACTTGATAAGGAAGAAGATGCCGTTGATAAAATTGTTAAATACATTAATGATAATCTGGGTGAGAAACTTAATATCGAGGATATAGCACGTCAATTCTTCTTGAGCCCATCACAGCTCAATCGAATCTTCAAGCAGCGTCTGGGTTCTTCCGTTTATCAGTATATTCAGCTTAAGAGGCTGCTCAAGGCCCACTTGTTGTTAAAATCAGGAAAGGCTTCCGGCGAAGTGGCACGCATATGTGGATATACTGATTATTCATGTTTTTATAAGGCTTACCGTAAGAACTTTGGAGTATCGCCTGGGTCAGAGAAGTAAGATGCGTCAAGTGGCACACAATTATTATTTGTATTTCTACCATAGAACCGTTTTTGGGGCATGGTAGATTTTTTTATATCTGAATTTTTGAATTATTCGGCTGCTGTACTCAAAAACGAGTGGCGTTTTTTGAATTTTTCGGCTGCTGTACTCAAAAACAGGTGGCATTTTTTGAATTATTCGGCTGCTGTACTCAAAAACAAGTGGTGTTTTTTGAATTATTCGGCTGTTATATTCAAAAACAGGTGGCATTTTTTGAATTATTCAGCTGTTATATTCAAAAACAGGTGGCATTTTTTGAATTTTTATACCTCTATATTATAAAATTAAAAAGAGTTAAAACTTTACTCTTTACCCCACCATACAACACAGTAATTTCTTGACATATTTATCCGCATATGATACCTTTTCCACAGGTGATTTATATGCGGATTCTTATTTGTGATGATGAAAAAGATTTAAACAACATAATAGCAAAGACTCTCAAAGGGCAAGGGCACAGTGTAGACAGTGTGTACAATGGGCAGGATGCATATGACTATATAGTATGCGGTGAATACGATGCAGTTGTGCTTGATATTATGATGCCTGTGATGGATGGACTTACTGTGCTGCGTCGGCTGAGACAGCAAGGCAACCTGACCCCGGTACTACTACTTACTGCCAAGGATACTGTCAGCGATAAGGTGACAGGACTCGACAGCGGAGCCAATGATTATCTGGTAAAGCCTTTTTCACTGGAAGAACTCAGTGCCAGATTGAGAGTGTTTGGACGCAAGACCACTTCAAATCCTACTTGTGTTTTCACAGCGGGAGATTTAAGTGTGGATACTTCTTCCCATATTGTAACCAGGGCCGGCAAAGAAATCTCGTTATCACCTAAGGAATATGCACTTTTAGAATATTTGATCCGCAACAAAGGTCGCGTTGTTTCACGGCAACAGATAGAGAATAATTTGTGGAATCTTGATTTTGAAGGTGATCCAGGTGCAGTTTTAGTTTATATTAGATATCTGCGCCGCAAGATTGATGATGATTTTGAGGTAAAGCTCATACATACTGTGCGAGGCAGCGGATACATTCTGAGAGATTGATTTATGAGGAGATAAATGAAAAAGCAATTATCTATTAAATTTAAAATAACGCTATTCTATACTTTGAGTACTATTTTCATTGTAGCTACGATGTTACTCTTTATGGTGCACATATCCGGACGTGTGGTTGATGCTGATGTAAAGGATAAGCTTGTTTTATTAGTAGAGGAAGATGTGGATAATATTGACTTTGATATTATCGACGAAGACGATATTGGAGAAGTACATGAAGACGGAGATATTGTTTTCAGGTTTGATGACGGACAGATAGGTAGCTTATCTGTTGATGATGCGTATATCAGTGCCAAAAATGGTGTGAAAATGTTTATTTTTTCTCCATCCGGAGAGATATTAATAGGACAAGACCCTGATTATGATTTTACAGATATAGATTTGGTTCCCGGTAAAATTACTCATGTAATATTTAATGATACATCATATTATGCATATACAAGAGCATTAAGCCTGACAGATAAGAATATAACAGTGAATTTTACTTTAGTGGGAGTCACACAGGATACCGGCACTGCTTTTCACGGGACTACAGGTAGCATTGTAAAGGCTGCGTTTATTATACTGCCGCTTGCCATTTTACTGGCCGGAATATTGGGTTATGTCATAACTCGCGGACTGTTTAAGCCGTTTGGTGCCATTGTCAGAACTGCTCAAACTATAAGCCGTGGTGATGACCTCAGTAAACGTGTAGATATCGGTCCGGGTACTGATGAACTGCACATGCTGGCAGACACATATAATACTATGCTTGAGCGTCTGCAGACATCTTTTGAGAGCGAGAAAGCATTTACATCTGACAGCTCTCATGAACTACGCACACCCACAGCTATTATCTCTGCTCAATGCGAGTATGCGCTGAGTGAACCTCGCTCAAATGAGGATTATGTGGAGTGTTTAGAGGTAATTGATAGACAAAGCAAACGCATGACATTGGTGATTTCTCAGTTGCTCAGTTTTACGCGCTTAGAGCAGGGCACCCAGAAGCTTAACTTTGAGAGTATTGATTTAGGTTCCTTTGTTGATGAGATTTGCTGTGATATGGAGGCTGCAGGTAGTAAAGATATAACACTTACCTGTGAAAAGGCGGAGGGCATATTCGTTAAAGCCGATATTACACTTCTCAGCCGTCTGATAATAAATCTTATATCGAATGCGTATAAATATGGAAGGACAGGTGGCTTTATAAAAGTAAATATACAAAGGGAAACAACTGACGGTAATGCGGCGAGTCGTTATGCATTGATACAGGTGACGGATAACGGCATTGGTATTGCAGAGTCAGAAATTAATAAAATTTTCCGTCGTTTCTATAAAGGTGATAAATCTCGTGTTCAGGACGCAGACGGCGAGACATCTACTGGCCTTGGCCTTGCGTTTGTACAGAAGATTGCCGAGGTACACGGAGGCAGTGTCAGTGTGATAAGTAAATTGGGAGAGGGCAGCACATTTACCGTGAGGTTACCTATTGAATAAAATGAAAAACCGCTCTTCACAAGAGCGGTTTTATTAATTAGGGTGACTAATGGGATTCGAACCCATGACCCCCAGGGCCACAACCTGGTACTCTAACCAACTGAGCTACAGCCACCATGCTGCTAAACGCAACAGTGGGATTATAGCAAGTTAAATACTGATTGTCAACTTATATTTTGTCTTTGTACTCACACAAATTAAGTGATATTTTGTGATTGCAGATTACTAAACATTTTACGTTAAAATTTCAGTATTAGGATGCTATTTATAAATAAGTTATACTGTTGCTTTTTCAATAAGCATTTTAGCGATTTTTTCTGCTGCGCCTAATGCAGATGTATCTGACTTCATTGCCTGAATCATGTCTGCTTTACGCTCAACCAGCTGGGAGATGGCGCTTTTGAGTGTATCAGGTGTCACATCCTCTTCTTTTAGAACAAGGGCAAATCCGCGACTTTTAAAAGACTCGCTGTTAAGTATCTGGTCACCACGGCTGGAACCGGCCGGCAGAGGAATAAGAATCATTGGCTTGTGCAATGCAAGAAATTCATGAATTGCGTTTGCGCCAGCTCTTGATATGACAAAATCAGCAAGCGCTAAGAAATCGGGTAGTTCATCTGTTATAAATTCAAATTGTTTATATGACAGGAATACCTGATTTGACTGCTTGGATGCAGCTTCGTCCAGATTATTCTTGCCGCATAAATGGATAATATTGTATTTTTCTGTAAGTGTAGCAAGATTTTCACGTATCGCTTTGTTTATAGCAACAGAACCAAGGCTGCCGCCCATTACCAGAATAACAGGCTTGCTGTCAAAATGTAACATGTTTCTTGCTTTGACAGAGTTTCCGCACAGCAATTCTGCACGTATAGGTGATCCGGTCAATACACCAAGATTTTCAGGCAGATGAGTCAAAGTCTCAGGGAAGGTAACACAAATTTTGTCGGCACACTTCTTTGACAGCTTATTTGCCAATCCGGGAGTCATATCGGACTCATGCGCGATAACGGGAATCTTAAGCTTACGGGCTGCATATACAACAGGAACAGACACAAAACCACCTTTTGAGAAAACTACATCTGGTTTGATTTTTCTTAACGTATTAACAGCGTCCTTATATCCCAGCAACACTTTAAATGGGTCAGTAAAGTTCTTCAGAGAAAAATATCTTCTCAGTTTTCCTGTACGTATACTATGATAATTAATATCCTCAATAGCGCCGATAATGTTCTTCTCGATACCGGCTTCTGAACCTATGTAGTCAAAGGAATAATCCTCTTGTAGCTTACGTATTTCATTCATTATTGCTATATTTGGTGTTACGTGTCCGGCACTGCCGCCGCCTGTAAATACGAATTTCATGTTAACCTCCGTCTGTGCTAATGTGTAGCTTGCGCAAAATTATATGTGAAAAGGCTATTAATTATGCGGATTATTTACCAAATTATGGATACTTTCCGGTGATAGATTGTTATCAGCATAATTAATATAACTGGCAAGATTTTCTGCCAGAATATTGATCAATCTGCTTCGTGATTCTAAAGAGGCCCATGCAATGTGTGGTGTGATGATACAATTCTCACAAGAGAGCATGGGGTTATCAGGTTTTGGTGGTTCTGTGGATAATACATCAAGACCTGCCCCTGCTAATTTCCCGTTATGTAAAGCTTCTGCCAGATCTGCTTCGTTTATCAGACCGCCGCGAGCAGTATTGATAAGGAAACTACCTTGCTTCATTTTGGCAAGTGTTTCTTTGTTGATGAACTGATCTGTATCCCTTGTCAGAGGAATATGAAGTGACACAATATCAGATTTTGCCAGAAGTTCATCAATAGATACTTGTTTGATTGAAGTGTCACTGTCAAAGGAAAGTTGCCTGCGTGCGTATACCAACACATTCATATCAAAGCCCTGTGCTATTTGTGCTACTTTCTTACCGATATTTCCATATCCCACAATACCAATGGTCTTGCCGTAAAGCTCAATGATAGGGGATTTTCTAAAAGTAAAATCCACACAATTTGTCCAATATCCGTTCTTTACATATTTGTCGTGAAGAGATACTCTGCTACACAACTCTAATATCATGGCAAAAGTTGTCTGTGCTACGTTTACTGTTGAGTATCCAGGAATATTTGTTACTGCAATTCTGTGACTGTTACAGTACTCAATATCAACTACATTAACGCCGGTTGACATAAGACCGATATATTTCACATTAGGTAAAGCTGATAATACCTCACGTGTCAGAAGTACTTTATTCGTTATCAGTACATCAGCATCTTCTGCACGATCTATAACTTCACAAGGCAAAGTGCGGTCATATATCTTTGTATTTCCTAACGTTGAAACAGGCTCCCATGAAAGGTCGCCTGTGTTTGTTGTATATCCATCAAATATCACTATTTTGTGCATTTTTTTCTCTCTTTTTCTTCTTGATTTTTTTTGATACTACTTTGTAAATCTTAAATGATACAGGTACGATAATCGCAATCACGATTGCTCCTAACATTACGTACTGTACGATTGTAAATATTTTTACTTCAGTAGCAACATCTCTGGGAACCTCTACGTACATATGCACTCCGTCCATCTCAGCTACAACTGTGTCTGCAAAATCCAGCATATATCCATCAATTTGTGACTCATATTGCATGTGTTCAGCATCGCGATAATAATAAATCTGTACAAATGCCGGTCGATTATTAAAACCTACAGTGCGTACTGCGTTCATAATTTGAGTGCCAATCTCTTTGTACTCGTCATAAGTAACTTTCTCACCATAAAGAGTTACTTCTATACGAGTCGTACCATCATAACTCTTGAGAAGTGTTGAGATGTCTGTCTCTGAATCACTCTTTGGTATTTCTATTGTACATTCCCAGATTCCGGTAATATCTGAGTTCGTCTCTTTCCATTTTTTGTCTAGCTTTTCTGACAAAGCATGGCCGACTGTATGCTCCTTTGCACCATCTCTTAGGAAAGCATCAAAAAATCCATCATCGGTAACGTTGTATCGTTTTGCATACATTTTAAAAGGCATTTTCGTACCCGTGTCATCTACATAATAGCAGTCATAAACGTATACATTTTCTTTCCGTGAAAAAGTGTCAAAGGATACATCGAAGTCATACTCAGGATAGTTTTCTTCCAAATATGAGTTAACCACAGGTTTATTCAAGTATCCACCGGGGAAAATACCAAAATTTTCTGCATAAAGAATGGCAAAAGCAATACCTACAACAATAAGCAAGGCAATAAGCAGCCTCTTCTTAAGTCGCTTATTGCCCTGAATCTTTTCTTCATTATCTACTTCGATAGTATATAACATCATATTACTTTGTATAGTTTGCGATTACTTCAAAATCGTCAAGCTTAAGACTGGCGCCACCAACTAATCCACCGTCAATATCTGCCATGTCAAACAATGATTTTGAGTTAGAAGCTGATACGCTACCGCCGTACTGAACAAGTACTTTGTCTGCAACATCAGAACCATATAATTCGCAAACTGTGTCGCGAACGATCTTGCAAACTTCCTGAGCTTGCTCAGTAGTAGCTGTACGACCTGTACCAATTGCCCAAATAGGCTCATATGCAATAACAAGTGAAGCAACTTGCTCACCGCTTAAACCGATGAGAGCAATCTTAACTTGTGTGCGAATATGCTCAGCTGTAACGCCTTGATCTCTCTGTTCTAAGGATTCACCTACGCAAATAATAGGTGTGATACCATATTTGAAAGCCTGATGAGCTTTCTTGTTAACAGTTTCATTAGTTTCAGCAAAGTACTCACGTCTCTCTGAGTGACCGATGATAACGTATTTAACACCAAGATCCTGAAGCATAGCTCCGGATACTTCGCCTGTATAGGCACCCTTGTCCTCGAAATGCATATTTTCAGCAGCAATAGCAATGTTGCTACCTGAAGCAGCCTCCAAAGCCGCAGGAATGCATACAAAAGGCACTGCGCAGATTACGATATTGTCTGTATTTGCTACTCTTGGTCTCAGTGCTGTAATGAACTCCTTTGTCTCAGAAGGAGTTTTATTCATTTTCCAATTACCTGCAATAATTTTCTTTCTCATATGTGGTAATCTCCTTATTTATCAAGTAAGCAAGCTATACCGGGGAGAACCTTACCCTCTAAGAATTCGAGAGAAGCACCGCCACCTGTAGAGATGTGTGTGATTCTATCTGCAAAACCAAGTTGCTCAACTGCTGCTGCACTGTCGCCACCGCCGATGATTGAGATAGCGCCTGATTCAGCAACTGCCTTTGCAATAGCACGTGTACCTACAGCAAAGTTAGGGAATTCAAATACACCCATAGGTCCGTTCCATACGATTGTCTTAGAAGCGCTGATAGCTTCGCTGAAAAGCTCGATTGTCTTAGGACCGATATCCATGCCACCCCAACCTGCAGGAATAGAATCTGATGCAACTGTCTGACGACCTGCTTCATTGCTAAAGCCATCTGATACTACGTTGTCGATAGGGAGGAGAAGCTTAACACCCTTAGCTTTAGCGCTCTCAATGAGCTCGTTTGCCAGATCAAGCTTATCCATTTCACAAATAGAAGTACCAACATCGTGACCCTGAGCCTTTACGAATGTATAAGCCATACCGCCACCGATGATAAGGTAATCAACTTTATCAAGAAGATTCTTGATAACTTCAATTTTATCTGAAACCTTAGCACCGCCTAAGATAGCGAGGAAAGGTCTCTCGGGATTTGCCAAAGCTTTACCCATTACGCTGATTTCTTTTTGAATAAGGTAACCTGATACTGCAGGGAGATAATCAGCAAGACCAGCTGTTGTAGCGTGAGCTCTGTGAGCTGTACCAAAAGCATCGTTAACGTAGATCTCAGCCATGCTGGCAAGTTCCTTTGCGAAAGCTGCGTCATTCTTTTCTTCTTCCTTATGGAAACGAGCATTCTCAAGCATGAGAACCTGACCATTCTCTAATGCTGCTGCCTTAGCCTTAGCATCCTCGCCAATAACATCAGTTGCCTGAATAACGTTAATGCCGAGAAGCTCACCGAGTCTCTTAGAAGCAGGAGCCATAGAATATTTCATATTAAATTCTCCCTTAGGACGTCCTAAGTGTGAAACGAGAATAACTTTTGCGTCATTATCTATTAAATATTTGATTGTAGGCAGAGCACCAACAATTCTCTTGTCATCAGAAATGTTTCCTTCTGAATCGAAAGGTACGTTAAAATCAACACGTACTATAACTTTTTTGCCTTTAACATCGATATCTTCAATACACTTTTTATTGTAGTAACCCATGAAAAAACACTCCTTTATATAATCTTTTAACTCATGAAGTATACTATATTATTAAAAAGGATTCAACTGAAATTTGCAGAGAAATCAACTGATTTAACGATTAGTAATCTCTCCTAATACTTCGACCAGAAACGTATGTTCGCGTTCAAGCACACGCGCAGCGAGGACCTCCGGCGTGTCGCCATCCAGTACAGGGACTTTTGCTTGTGCTATAATAGCACCACTGTCGTATTCTTCTGTAACGCGATGAATTGTGATGCCTGTTTCTTTCTCGCCGTTTTCTATAACTGCTGTATGGACGTGAATTCCGTGCATTCCCTTGCCGCCATATTTTGGTAGTAGTGCAGGGTGAATATTATATATATTGTCTTTGTATTTTCTTATAATCGATGGATCTATTTTCTTAAGATATCCTGCTAAGAAAACCATATCTGTGTTATGTGATTCCAGTATCTCCATAATTGCATTAACCATAGAAGCCTCATCGGGATACTTGCTTTGTGCTACATGATATCTGTCGATGCCTTCATTTGCAGCACGCACCAGCGCATAGCTGTCTGCGTTATTTGAGATAACGGCAACAACTTTGCCGTTTATGGCACCTCGTTTGCAGCCGTCTATTATAGCTTGCATATCGCTGCCGCCGTGTGATGCAAATACTGTTATATTTGTCATGATTTATATCCTCCCAAAATCAAAAATACTGGTAATAATTACATTTTATCATACCATTGTATAGTTTTCTTACTTTATTTGCTTTTTTACCATAAAGTTTTTCGAAATTTTCATTAGGTGTTATGACAAAAGTCTTTAAATTGTCCAGGTTGCTTAATGCTTTACCTAAATCAATGTAAAGCTGATCTGTTTCCGCTTCTGTCATAAGACGTTCTCCGTATGGTGGATTAGTTATAATTGTGCATTTGTTAGGCGCGTATTGCTCTTTGCGTATCGTAAGTGCATCCTGCTCGCCAAAGCGGATGTAATCATTCATGCCGGCGCGAAGCGCATTTCCTTTTGCAATTTTGACAAATTTAGGATTAATGTCTGATCCAAGTACAGGCCCCAAATTATTATCCTTTGGATTTTTTATAATACAATCTAAAGCCTCCTGCCTTGCAGATGACCAGATTGTTCCTGGAATTTGTGCAAAGAACTGTGAGGCGAATTTTCTCTTTAGTCCCGGTGCTGTATTTGTACGGATAAGTGCAGTCTCGATTGGTATGGTGCCGGAACCGCAAAAAGGATCCCATACCACAACTTCTCTAAAAGGAGAAGCTAATTTGATCAGAGCCGCAGCCAGAGTTTCCTTCATAGGCGCGGTGTTGGATTCAATTCTGTATCCACGCTTGTATAGGGGAGTCCCGGAAGTATCTATCATAATACTTGCCATATCTTTATAAATGAAGAATTCTACACGATATTCACTGCCTGTTTCCTCAAGCATACCCTCAATACCGTGTTTTAATTTAAGCTTTTCCACTATAGCTTTTTTTACAATTTTCTGGCAATCCGGTACGCTATGAAGTTGGCTTCTGAGCGCATGTCCTGTTACGGGAAATTTCCCGTCCTTACCAATCCATTCTTCCCATGGTAATTTCTTAACACCTGTGAAAAGCTCTTCGAAACTCATTGCTTTAAAGGTATCCATTAAAATATATACCTTTTCTGCTGTTCTGAGCCAGATGTTTGCTCTGGCTACGGCATCAATCGGGCCTTCAAAAGTGATACGTCCATCTGTAGTATTCACAATTGTGTACCCAAGTGCTTCGATTTCCTTTGAGAGCACTTTCTCAATTCCGAACAAACAGGTTGCGATGTAACGATAGTTCATATAAGCGTCGTCCCTTCAGTTATCAATCTATACCCAAAAGCTTGCCTAGATCGTATACGCTTTCTGCCAGATACTCTGCATGGTATTCTTCGAGCTCTGATTTTGAACCATACCCATAAAGCACACCGATTGCTTCCATTTTATTTATATGAGCTCCGTTAATATCATAGCAACGGTCACCTATCATTATACATTCATCTGTATTTGTAATACCGTATTTATTAAGGGCATACGCAATAACTTGTTCTTTTTCAGAACGAGTATTTGTAAAATCGCTGCCTGCAACAAAATGGAAATACTTTATCAGGTCAAAATGTTCCAGTATTTTCTTTGTGTATAGCTCAGGCTTGGCTGTTGCCAATATTATATGCTTGTCCGTTTTACGCAGCTTCTCAAATAGATTTATTATACCATCATATATAGTACACTCAAACATGCCGTGATCAGGGTAGTATTCTCTATAATAGACTACAGCTTGTTGCGCCTTTTCAGGTGAAAAACCATAAAAATTTATAAAAGATCCTAAAAGCGGGGGACCTACAAATTTCTGAAGGACAGACTGATCTCCTTCGTAAATACCGAATTTTGCCAGTGCATATTTTACAGAATTTGTAATACCTGGCATTGAATCAGTGATGGTACCGTCCAGATCAAATAGTATGTATTTCTTATCAGCGATTTTCATGTATTAAAACCTCCGGTGAAGTTGCATAAATTACCAAAAGAGTATAAGTCATGGGTCGGCTGTTTGTCAAATGGGATATGTTATCGGATAGTGTCAAGCTTTTATTGTTTTTTGAATTTTTCGATCTCTGTATTTAAAAACTGCACTAGTCAACAAAAAGTAGACACATTTTTAAATTTTCTTATATGTTTGCTAAAAAAACGGCATCGTTTTTTGAATTTTTATGTAGTTCTGCTAAAAAAACGGCATCGTTTTTTGAATTTTCACGTAGTTCTGCTAAAAAAACGGCATCGTTTTTTGAATTTTTGAAGTGATATACTAAAAGTAGACACTCACTAAGAATTCTGTGGACAATATTTTTAATAAAGGTTACACTTGAGTTAAAAATGGAAAATGCTTTTTTATATTAAAGACAGGAGGATTAAAATGGTAGAAAATTTTTATAAAAACATTAATACAATTAGATTAACAGAACAAAACCAAGAAGAGCTGCAAGAATATATGAATACTTTGTTCTTGGTGCTTTTCTCTGGATCAAGAAGTTTGTCTGTTGTTAATGCATATAACAAATACAAAGAAACAGAAAAAGAATCCTATATGATTTTAAAAAAATGACAAAGATGTTTAAGTTTTCCGAATTTGAAAAAAAGTATATGATTCTTAAAACTGAATCAAATGTAATTATTCAAGAACAATATTTACACTCTTTCATTGAGCAAATAAAGAGAAATTACGACGAACTAAATACAAGCAAATATGTTAGTTGAAAAATTAAACGCAACAACGAAGAACTAAATGCAACGTGAAAAGTTAAATGCAACATGGAAAAACTGAATGTACAGCGCTTTTCAAAAAAAAAGCACTGTACATTCAATAAAAAATA
>SVJB01000016.1 GCA_015069185.1 Oscillospiraceae bacterium | reverse complement strand
TCAAAATTGTGGTCAAACCACTTTTGCGAGGGTAGGTCAAACGGCAAATGCTCGTTTTTCCTCCGTTTTTCTCGCGTTTCCTCGCTTTTTTGAAGAGGGGATCGGGTAGCGACCTTTAGCTCCCAAAACTGGCGCGCTACCAACTGCGCTACATCTCGTAACTTTGCCAATAATACACCATGTTGATTAAAATGTCAAACACTTCATCAAAAAAAACTACTGTAGCCACGATGAACTCAAATCCCACTGCAGTTTTTGAATTTTTCCAGCAAAAATTCAAAAACTACGACCGTACTGAGCATACCGCAGTGGTTTCTAAATTTAAAAAATGTATTGAAACACCTATTGCAATTGTGGTAATATCAAAGATGTATTTTTATAAATAATAATACGAAAAAAGGAGAATACAAAATGGAAGCAAAAGAAATGATCAGTACGCTTATTGCAAATGCCAGAAAGGCTCAAAGAGAGTATGAAACATTTACTCAGGAGCAGGCAGACGCTATCGTGCGTGCGTGCGCAAAGGTGATCTACGATAATGCGCAAAGTCTTGCCCGTCTTGCTGTAGAGGAGACTAGGATGGGTGTGTACGAGCACAAGATCATGAAGAACAAAGGCAAGGCGAAGGTTATCTGGAATAGCCTCAAAGGTGTTAAATCAATAGGCATCATCAGCCGTAATGAACAAACAGGAATTACTGAGATTGCACGTCCGGTAGGCGTTGTAGGTGCAATTACTCCTTGTACCAACCCAATAGTAACACCTATGTGTAATGCAATGTTTGCACTTAAAGGACTTAACTCAATAATAGTAGCTCCTCATCCGCGTTCAAAAAAAGCTTCGACAGAAGCTGTAAAGCTTATGAATGAAGCAATCACTAAACTAGGCGCACCGGAAAACCTTATTCAGATTATAGAAGAACCTTCAGTAGAGCTTTCTTCCGAACTTATGAAGGCAGTAGATGTTGTAGTTGCTACCGGTGGTATGGGTATGGTTAAGTCAGCATATTCCAGCGGCAAACCTGCATATGGCGTAGGCGCAGGCAATGTTCAATGTATATTTGACCGTGGTATTGACTATGCCAAGGAAGTGCCAATGGCAGTAGAGGGTCGTGAATTTGACAACGGCATTATTTGTTCAGGAGAACAGACTGCTATCATCGCACAAGAAGACTATGACACAGTAATTGCAGAATTTGTTAAAAATGGATGTTTCTACATAGACAAAGAAGATGATGTTGCAAAGATTACTGACGCTATCTTCCCAGGCGGAGTTATGAATAAGAATTTAGTTGGCATGCCGGCTACGAAAGTAGCAGAAGCAGCCGGAGTTACGGTGCCTGCGAATACACGCGTTATCCTCGTCAAAGCTCCCGGTTATGGTAAAGATTGCCTTTTATCTAAAGAAAAAATGTGTCCTATTATCTCAACATATTCATATAAGACATTCCAGGAAGCAGTGGCAATCGCTCAGGCTAATCTTGATGTAGAGGGTAGAGGTCACAGTGTATCGCTTCACTCAAACAACAAAGAAAACATCGAATATGCCGGAGAGAAACTAACTGTATCCAGAGTACTTATCAATCAGATTTGCTCAACTATGAATGGCGGCAGCTTCTTTAATAGCCTTACTCCAACAACAACGCTTGGTTGCGCCTCATGGGGCAACAACAGTATTTCTGAAAACTTCTCATATAAACATCTGCTTAATATTATCCGCGTAGCTTACAGACTTGAGAATAATAACGTACCTACGGATGAAGAAATCTGGGCGGAGTAATTGAAAGGAACAATCATATGGATTTAATGGAATACAAAGCTCAGGAACTTTTTCACAAGTTTGGTATGCGCTGTAATAGTGGTATTACTGTGGATAGCCTTGAAGAGCTTGAAGATAAGAAAAATGAAATTGTTTATCCTGCAGTTGTTAAGGCTCAGGTGAAAATAGGCGGTCGCGGTAAGGCCGGCGGTATCAAATTTGCGGATAATTATGACGAGGCCAGAAATGCAGCTAAGGCAATTCTTGGTATGGATATCAAAGGTCATACAGTAAGAAAACTTCTGCTGTGCTCTAAAAAAGAAGTTGCCAGAGAGTTCTATCTCTCTGTTATGTTAGATAGAGGCACCAAATGTCCTGTGTTTATTTTCTCTCCTGAGGGTGGTATGGATATTGAATTGCTTGCAAAAGAGCAGCCGGAGAAGATCTTCAAGACTGTTATTACACCTGGCTTCGGAGCTCCTGCATATGTTGCTAACTATTTTGCATCTAAAGCAGAGCTTGACAAGGCACTTACCAAAGAATTGGGAGATATGATCGGAAAGCTTTACAACCTTTTCACCACATATAATTGCTTGCTTTGCGAGATTAATCCTCTTGCAATTGATACAGATGGACATATTATTGCGCTAGATGGCAAGGTATCTATCGATGACAGTGCTATTGTCAAGCTTCCTGATATTGCGGAATCGGAGAAGAATGCTACTGTTGATCCGCTTGTTAAGGAAGCTGCTGATTTTAATTTCCTGTATATTCCTTGTGATAATTCAGGCGATATTGCTGTTGTCAGTAACGGTTCCGGTATGATTATGTCTTGTATGGATCACATAGCAAAGCACGGCATGACAGTAAGAGCAGCACTAGACTTAGGTGGCGGTGCTACTGCTGAGAGAATTAAAGAGGCTGTCAGAATTATACTTGCTGACCCTGCAATTCATTACCTTTTTATAAACATTTTTGGTGGTATTACAAGGTGTTCTGAGGTCGCACTCGGTATTAAGTACGCTATAGAGCAGTACAATATAACAAAACCTATTGTTGTGAGATTTGAGGGTACTAACAAGGAAATTGCCCTTGAGACAATTGCTTCTCTTGATAGAGTTATCTATGCTGACGGACTTATTTCCGGAGTAGAAGAACTTGTTAAGCTTAAGAAAGCAGGTGAAAAGAAATGAGTATCCTTATTGATGAAAATACAAAATTAATAATACAAGGTATTACAGGAAGAGAAGGTACATTTCACTGTGAACAGATGCTTCAGTACGGCACAAATGTTGTTGCAGGTGTTACACCGGGCAAGGGAGGACAGGAAGTGTTGGGTGTGCCTGTTTATAATACTGTGCGCGAGGCTGTAGAGGCAACAGGTGCCAACGCGTCTGTAATCTTTGTTCCGGCTCTTTATACTGCATCAGGTGTTTATGAAGCACTGGATGCAGGTCTTAAGACAATTATGACTATTGCAGAGCATGTACCTGTTCATGACATGATGGGGGTATATCACGCTGCCAGAGTTAAAGGCGCACGTGTTATAGGGCCTAATTCTTTTGGTGTAATATCACCGGGTAAGACTAAGGCGGGATTCATGGCTCATAGAATTTTCACACCGGGTAGCGTTGGTATTATGTCACGCTCTGCTACTAACTGCTATGAGACTGTATTTATGATGACTAATGCAGGTATTGGTCAGTCTACTTGTGTGGGGGTAGGCGGAGACATGATTCCGGGGTCTACTTTCACAGATTTGCTTCCGCTCTTTGAAGCTGATCCCGAGACTAAGGCTATCGTTATTATCGGAGAGATTGGTGGCAGTGAAGAGGAACTGGCGGCTCAGTACATTAAGGAACATGTAACAAAACCTGTTGTTGCTCTGATTGCAGGTAAGAATGCACCTAAGGGCAAGAGTATGGGTCATGCAGGCGCAATTGTTGCTGCTGACGGTACAGGCAGTGCAGAAAATAAAGAAAAAGCATTGCGTGAAGCAGGTGTCTATATTGCTGAAACAACAACTCATATCGTTGAAATATTAAAAACATTGGATCTTTGATCGGGAGGAATAAATTATGGATAACAAGGCTTTACTTGATGTCTATTTTATGATGAACAAAATCCGTAAGTTTGAAGAAAAGGCTCTTCATCTTTTTGAAGCTAACAAACTGCGCGGTTCTGTCCATCTTTGTGTAGGTCAGGAAGCAACACCTGCTACTGTGTGCTCGCTTCTTACTGATAAAGACTATATTACAAGTACTCATAGAGGACATGGCCATTGTATTGCTAAGGGAGCTGATGTGAGATATGCCTTAGCTGAGCTTATGGGCAGATCTACAGGTTACTGCAAAGGCCGTGGAGGCTCAATGCATATTGCTGATTTTACTAAGGGTAACCTTGGTGCTAATGCTATTGTTGGCGGTGGTATTCCAATTGCGGTGGGTGCAGGTCTTGCAATTAAGATGAAGAAAGAAGATAGAGTTGCTGTTTCGTTCTTTGGTGATTCTGCTTCTAATGAAGGTACTTTTCACGAGTCTCTGAACCTGGCTTCAGTTTGGAAACTGCCTGTTATATTTGTCTGTGAAAATAACTTATATGGCATTTCCGTTCCGTCCTGGCAAAGTACATCAGTTAAGGATATTGCTATTCGTGGTGAGGGATACAATATGCCGCATTTCGTGGTTGACGGAAATAAGCCTGATGAAATTGAGGTTGTCGTTTCTGAGGCAATTAAGAGAGCAAAGAATGGTGAAGGACCTACGCTTATTGAATGTAAGACGTATCGCTGGCTGGGTCACTGGACGGGAGATCCTACACCGTACCGTACTAAGGAAGAGGTTGAGGAGTGGAAGAAGAAATGTCCTATCAAGTATACGAGACAGCTTCTTGAATCCAGAGGCGTGCCCGCATCTCAATTAGATGAACTTGAAGCAAAAGCACAGGCCTTGATAGATGAGGCAGAGGAGTTTGCTCTAAGTAGTCCGGAACCCGATCCGGAGCTTGTTATGGAAGATGTTTTCTATACCGGAGGTGATAACTAATGATTAAAACATACGCACAAGCAATTAAAGAAGTTACTGCAGAAGAAATGCGCAGAGATGAGAATGTGTTCGTAATGGGCGAGGATGTTGAAGTTCTCGGCGGTATTTTTGGCTGTACCAGAGGCCTGGCAGACGAGTTTGGCGCAGACAGAGTTAGAAATACGCCTATATCAGAGGCTGGATTTGTAGGTGCCGGTCTTGGTGCTGCATGCGCAGGGATGCGTCCTGTTGTAGAGCTTATGTATATGGACTTTGCGTTAGTTGCACTGGATCAGATCGTAAACCAGGTAGCAAAGACAAGATATATTTTCGGCGGTAAAGCAAAGATTCCGCTTGTTATCAGAGGTCAGCAGGGTGTAGGCCGTGGTAATGCAGCAACTCACTCTCAGAGCTTAGAAGCGCTATTTGTTCATTTTCCAGGACTTAAAGTAGCAATGCCATCTACTCCTGAAGACGCGGCAGGACTCCTGCGTACAGCTATAAGAGATGATAATCCTGTTATATTCATAGAGCACAAGGCATTGTACATAAATAAGGGCGAAGTACCGGATGATCCGGACTTCTGCATTCCTTTTGGCAAGGCAAAGATAGTAAGAGAAGGCAGCGATGCAACAGTTATCGCAACTCATACATATGTTCAGAAGGCTGTAGATATGGCAGAAAAACTATGGAAAGAAGAGGGAATATCTGTAGAGGTTATTGACCCCAGAACATTAGTTCCTTTCGATAAAGAGACAGTTATTAATTCAGTTAAGAAGACAGGGAGAGCTGTTGTTGTACACGAAGCTCACAAGGTTTGTGGCGTAGGTGCTGAGATTGCGTCAATAATTCAAGAGGATGCTTTCCAATATCTGGATGCTCCTGTTATCCGCCTCGGTGCTAAGCAGTGCCCACTTCCGTTTAATCTTGGCCTGGAGAATGCTGTGGTGCCTCAGCCAGAGGATATTTATAGGGCTGTAAAGAAGTCACTTTATCTAAAATAATTATATACCACCTTTTCACAGGAATTCTGTGAAAAGGTGTCTGTGAAAGAAGGAAAAATATGGCAAATATTGTTATAATGCCCAAACAGGGTTTGCAAATGACAGAAGGCTACATTACTAAGTGGCTCAAAGCAGAAGGTGACAGCGTTACCGAGGGTGAGCCTTTGTTTGAAATGGAGACAGATAAGCTTACTATTACTATAGATTCTTCGTTTTCGGGTACCTTGCTTAAGATTATACGTGGAGAAGGAGAGCAGGTGCCTATTACAGAACCTATCGGAGTTATTGGAGAGGCCGGAGAGGATATTAGCGGTCTTGACGTTGCAGCCGGTGCTAAGATGCAGGCAAATGACGTGCCGCCTATTGTCAGGCCGGAGCCACAATCGGAAACTCAGTCAGAAACTCAGCCGGCGCCGGTTGCAGTAGCTGCTAACGAGGCTCCTGCTATGGAAGAAAAAACTGCGTTCAAGGCGCCACAGGGAAGAGTTTTCATTACACCAAGAGCAAAAATGAGATGTATGGAACGTGGGATTACAGACTATACCAAGATTCCCGGCACAGGAGGAGACGGTCTTATTATTGAACGTGATGTATTGAACTATAAAATTTCGGAAACTACGGTGGCAAGTTGTAGTCGTATGAGTATCAAGGTCTGTGTTGATGCTGCTATGCAGTATTCGAAGCAAGCGCAGGAAAATGGTATAGACTTTAGCGTTGATTCTATCATTGCTAAGGCGGCTTGCGTGGCAGCTAAGAAATATCAGCAGTTTTCACAGGTAAGAGTAACAAGCGTATGTACTACTGAAGTTGAAGAATACTTTGCTGCTTTGCAGACAGACGAGAATATAGTCATCTCAGTCGGTGGCATTTTTAAATCAGAAGGCAAACAAATCACTATTGTCTCTATCGGATTTAACGAGTATAATGTTGATGCTCAAATAGTGGCAGAATATCTGACCTATTTAAAGAAGCTTATTGAGAATCCAATTGTTACGGTGATAATATGATTAAAGAGTTAAAATATGGAAGAGGTATTGTTAATATAGAGTTTCCGGATAAGAATCTTCTTGCTACATTGATGCCAAATGATGTTGAGGTAGGGCTTATCGGTGAAGATGAGGTGAGAAGGTCTCTTAATGAGCCTATCGGCAGCCAGAAGCTGTCTGTGCTGGCTCAGGGCAAACACAATGTTGTTATTATTACAAGTGATATTACAAGACCTGTTCCCAGCTATAAAATACTTCCTGCTGTAATTGACGAGCTTAACAAAGCAGGCGTTAAGGACAGTGAGATTACAGTTGTGCTTGCTCTTGGTAGCCATCGTGGCCACACTGAAGAGGAGAAGAAGCACCTTGTAGGAGAGGGTGTATTTGCTCGCGTGAGATGTATCGACCATGATCCATCCGATTGTGTTAGTATGGGCGTTACAGCGGCCGGCACTCCTGTAGATATTTTCAGAGTTGTTGCTGAGGCGGACTTTAAAATCTGTATGGGTAATATCGAATTCCATTATTTTGCAGGTTACAGTGGCGGAGCAAAGGCTATTATGCCGGGCGTTTCTACAAGAGATGCTATACAGAGCAATCATAGAATGATGGTGAGACATGAGGCTTGTGCAGGAAATATTGATGGCAATCCTATTCGCGATGATATTGAGGAAGCAGGCAGGATCGTTGGTATTGATTTTATTGTTAATGTTGTTCTGGATGCAAAGAAAGAAATCATTAAATGTGTGTCGGGTGATTCTGTTGTTGCACATCGTGCAGGATGTGCGTTCCTGGATACTTTATATAAATGTTATATTCCGGAACGCGCCGATATCGTTGTTGTTTCAGCAGGCGGTTTTCCCAAAGATATGAACATGTATCAGGCTCAGAAGGCATTGGACAATGCAAAACATGCTGTAAGAGATGGTGGTACTATTATCTGGCTTGCTGAATGTACTGAAGGTCTTGGTGAACATACATTTGAAGAATGGATGCTGGGACACGAGAAGAGCTCCGACATGATTGAGCATTTGCATCGCGAATTTAAGCTTGGCGGCCACAAGGCTGCTGCTATAGCTCTTGTTTTGGAAAAGGCAAATATTGTACTGGTTAGCTGTTACGATGATGAGTTTGTTCGCTCTGTCCATTTAACTCCGGCTCATTCTGCCCAAGAGGCGTTGGACGATGCTTTGGCAAAATATGGCAATAATGCAAGCATTATTTTAATGCCATATGGAGGATCAACACTTCCGTCAGTTAAGTGAGATAGATATTAATATCATAAAACATATACAAACAGTCGCCTCGGCGGCTGTTTTTTGTTACATATATTTTCTGTTGAAAAATATAAATAAAATATGCTACTATAGAAGAACTTGTAAAATAAATTATGGGGAAATACATATATGGCGCAGATGGACATGGAAATTATCTACGAAAAATCATGGGAAGACTTAATAGTTTGTTACATAAGGAATAATAAATATCGTATCAAAAAAGGTCCGATACATGATGGTGCTGCGTCTCAATCAGTATTTGTTGATGGAAAGCCGTCTGGAAAATTCTATTTTCACAAAAGAGAACCTGCTGCAGGATTTTTAGGTCGTTGGGCAGATTACGAAGAAGACTGCTTTGAAGAAAAAGAAATTGAGTTTGAAGAGGACGGCCCACATAGTATTTCTTTCTACACTATGGATGATGATGTGGGTGAAGTGGCTTTGGGTGCCGTAGAACTGTATGGACCTTCGCCTGAATATGAAAAAAAGACACGTATAGAAGCATCAGAACTTACTCCGGATTCTTTTGGCGGGACAGCAAAGCTTCATCCAAAAACACAAAGAACAGTTGTTAATCTTAACGCTGCAGAAACAAAACGTCTTGGTAGCAGCGTCACATTTAAATTTTCTAATGAACTTAAAGGCAAGTACAAAATGCGCGTATACTATTATTCACGCAAGAAACAAGGTCTGTATGAGATTTTTTATTTATTTAATGGTAGTGGCCGCTATATCGTAGAGGGCACAGAGTATAAATTAACATCAGGATGCATGATTCTGCTGCGTTCCAGTGAAACGAGACAATTAGTTTTATCAAAAGATACCGTTAATGAGTATGTGACGATAGAATTTCATCCTGATTTCATAAAAACCATAGATCCTAAACGACACTTATTAGAGGCATTTGACCAGCGGCCTGAAGGTGCTTTTAACTTATATCTTGACAAAGAAACACCAAGAGAGCTTAGCAGATTTATTAAAGGTATCGCAGAATCGAATGCTAATGATCCATATACGGCGCGAATTAAATTGGCAATAGAACTACAAATGACATTGTATCTAATTAGTGAAATGCATCAAGCCAGGCAAAAAGCAGGCGTTATGCTGGAGTCTGAAGATTTAGTAACAAAAGTTATGCGGTATATTAATAAATATCTGACTGACGATATTTCTATATCAACATTGGCAGAAGTTTTTTACACCAGCAAATCTAATCTTGACTATTTATTTCACAAGAAAAATGGCTACAGCATTCACTCGTATATTTTACTTAAACGATTACTAATGGCACAAGAGTTGTTGAAAAATGGAGTTAGTGCTAATGAGGTATGTAATAGTTGTGGATTTAAGGAATATACAACATTTTATCGCCAGTATAAGAAGCATTTTGGTGTATCGCCGCGCGAAGAAAAAGGATAATAAATCAATTTTGAAAAATGCAATATTTTCTCGATATTATTGCAATTGTATTGCAACAAGCCATTGTGTAGACTATAGTAAGAATAACTACTTAGGAAAGGTGTTTTTTATGAAAAAAAGAGTTTGCTTAATGGTATTATCAGTGTTAATGCTGATTGGATGTATTGCAGGAAGCGTTATAAGCGCAGATAGCAATATTTTGTTTGATTTTAATACATTAAATGCAGAAGGTACTTTGGGAACATCTGGTCTTATCGGAAAGGATAAAACAAATCCGGCTACATATAGTGATGGTATATTGAAGATGAGTACAACAGCTTCTGAAAATCTGTTCTTGACAGATGCCAAGATTCCGGAAAATGTAGATCAGTTTACAATTTCAGTTGAGTTCACAGTCTCCGAATATACTACATCTACTATTCTGGAAGCTGTTATTTTACTTGGTGAATCAAGATGGACCAATAATCATCATAGATTTGAGATTAAGGACAAGGAAAGAACTACAACTTCTGATCGTACTGCATACTTCCGTTATCAGAGAAGAAAAGTTAGTGAGTATCTTGAGAAAACAACAGAGGAAGGAACCGGCGCAGTATTTAATGCGGGCGAATGGGTTAGAGTTGACCTTTTAGTTGACGAGACAAATAAGAAAGTAGAAGTATATGTAAATAAAACATTAGTTAAGACTGTTACAGATATCAAAACAGATCAACTTCCTCTTGATGGTCGTATAGGATTCAGAGGAAAGGGTGTATCATGGAGAAATTTAGTAGTTTACAATGAATTGGTAAATCCGGCTGCAACACAGGCACCTACAGAGACTCCAACACAGGCACCTACAGAGACTCCAACACAAGCACCTACAGAGGCTCCAACACAGGCACCCACACAGGCACCCACAGAGGCTCCAACACAGGCACCCACAGAGGCTCCAACACAGGCACCCACAGAGGCACCCACAGAAGCTCCATCTGTTAACCCGGAAACAGGAGACAACTTCTCTGCATTTCCGTTGATTGCTGCTTTCTTAATAATAACTGCGATTATTGTTTGTATATCATATAAGAAACAAAAGAATGTTGCATAAGAGGAAATAAGATGAAAAACATCCGTAAAATACTACTTTTTATCGCTGTTGCTGTATGTTTTGTGACAGTCGGCTTTAGCGTGAGAGGAAATGAACACATGAATTATTCAAATGTACTGGCTGAAGCACTGTCTGAAGATAGTATAAATACTTTCTTTGACATAGGACGTGGTAAGCCAAAGATAGAATGGAATCAAGATTATACATATGTAAAGAGTGGTTATTTACCCTCTAAATATGAGATAAACAGTTCTGAATATACATTGGCGCTTGATGTCAAGGCTCACGGAGAAGATCTTCGTTTCAGAATAGAAGTAGGACGTGCTAGCGGCAAGAGTTCTTTGGCACAGATAACAGTAGATTCAAAGAATAACTCTGTTAATTTATATAATGGCTCTGCAAACCTGGGAACATATGACTTTGGTGGTTTGTTTAAGGCAGAAACATGGTATCAACTGAAAATTGTAACAAAAGATACGCAATTATTCTTCTTTGTTAATGGTAAGTTGGCCGCACAAATGACAGATGCAAAAGGTTTCAAGGGTGCGTTTTCTTTCAGAAGCGTTGGCGGAGAAGTATATTTAAGAAATCTTGTATGTTATGAAACAGCAGACATTCCTGTAATAAACCAATATAATACTGTTGGTATTCTTGCGGGTGGTGATTTAGTAACACTTGCAGGAAAGAAACAAAATATTACTTTTCATCCAACAACAGATCATACATATACAGATCTAAGAGCAGAAATCAGCGATAATTCAGGAGTGATTTACGAAGAGATATCGATAAATGCAATCCAGGGGAATTATTCTTTTGAATATATTCCCCGCGGCACAGCAGGTAACCAGAAAATTGCATTATATGATGGTAATACAGTAATAGGTGTAGCAGATATATATGTAGAGGCTCGCACTGCTGTTATTACAGAAGATGCTTCTTTTAATAACTTTTATAATACTTTAATCAGACAGGTAACAACAAGAAATCAACCTGTATATACTTTAAATGGACATACATTTAAGATGCATATGAGTTGGCTACGTGACCATATTCATATGATGGAAGCCGGAATATATTGGCAAACAGGATACAAGGAAGTACTTGATTTCTGGCTGGACAATCAGCATCCTGACGGATATTTCTTTGAGATGATAGTTGACCCTCTGTCTGCCGGTGGTAAATCGTACACAGAAGGCTCTGATAAGGAATTTTATACAGATACAGATGATCCAAACTATATCCTTTTACGATTTGAGATAGAAGCTGATATTGAATTTCTTGTAGTAAATGCTGTACATATGGAGTGGCAAACAACAGGAGACTCTGAGTGGATGGCATCTCGTATTCCAAATCTTGAAAAAGCACTGTCGTGGATTATGAATAATCCGGAGCGTTGGAGCAAAGAATATGGATTGCCGATTCGAGGTAGCTCTGTTGATACATACGATTTTACATATGGCCATAACACAGGTAATAGAAGAGTTGTATGGTGGGAAAAAGGAATGGATTGGGGCACACCGATGGCTGTATTTCACGGAGATTGTACAGGTTTTGCCCAGGCAAGCTGCCAGCTAGCAGAAATGTATCGTGCGACAGGTAATAATGAACGTGCTGAATATTGGGAAAAGGTCTCTGATAATGTTATGAAGAATCTCTTCGCTGCAACTTGGAACGGAAATTATTTTGCTCATATGTTGCAGGTACATCCTAAGCTGGAAGATTTACCGGAGGATTGGCAAGAGGATCTGGCAGGAGACTGGACACGTCTTAGCTATAGTAATTCTTGTGCTCTTAATAGAGATGTACTGACGCAGTCACAGGCCGCATCTATTATCAACAGCTTTAAGACTTTGCGTGATAATCTTCCAAAGCAGGAAACGGTAACAGGGTATGCTGATGAATCACTGTTTGCAGAATGGGTAACTATTTATCCTTCATATAGAAAAAAAGAATATGTAAAGTATGATCCCGGTAATTATATTAATGGTTCTATAGCACCATTCTGTGGTGGTGAACTTGCCAGAGGTTGCTTCCAATGGGGATATGCTGACTATGGTTATGACATTATCACAAGACTTAAATCGCTGTTGGAACGTGATGGAGGCCTTAAGTTCTTCTATCAGCAAAATGGTGAGATCTATTATTACTCAGGTAAGAGTAGTGGTGGTCCCGATGCATGGGGAGCTGCTACTGTACACAATGCAATTATAGAAGGACTGGCAGGATTTAACAGTAGCAGTATGTTGTTAAACAGTATTACTTTATCTCCTTCATGGACTGTAACAGAATATGATAATGTATATGCTTCTGTTTCTTATGGTGAAAACAACAAATATTTAGCATACTCAGCAAATTATGATGAGAATGGCGGTAAGCTTTCGTATGAAATAGTAGGTGATAGTCAGACAATTACCCTGAAGTTATTAATGCCTGCAGGAAAGATACCTCAAATGGTAACAATTAACGGTAAAGCTGTTAATTTTGATAAGCAGGCACAAGAACATTCTGCATATGCTGTAATAACTTATACAAAACAGTCAAATGCAGATGTTGATATGGTTGTAGTTGATTTTGAGAATGGAACTTTACCTGATCAGAAAGATCCATCACAGCAGGGTTCTGAGTTGAATCCCTGGATTACTCCAGATCCTGATTATCCATATAACAATCATACAAGTAGCTCTAATAAGTTACTTAAATATGGTTTATTTGCTTTAGAAATTGCGGCAGCATTAGTCCTTGCTCTAGGAACAGCAGTATTTCTTGCAAAAAAAAGTTTGAAAAAATAATATAAGTTTATAATTGGAGGGAACTTTTATGCGTAAATTAGCAGTGACATTACTTCTTGCAATCATGATCATGGTGTGCACAGTCATACCTGTATGGGCAGAAAATGCATCTGTTTTTGGTGACTCTATAACAACATCAATGACAGAGGTAGAGAAATATTTTAATATAACAAATACTGATAATGTATCTGTTACAACAGAGGATGGTATGCCGGTTATATATATGCAATCCGCTGATACAGGACATTGGATAATCTCAAAAGACGCAGTAGATTTTTCGGAATTTACTTATACTGTAGATCTTGCCGGTGGACAGGATTCGGGTACAGAGTTATCAGTATTTATAGGGGCGGATCCTCGTTTCTTAAATGGTATTCAGGTATATATAACAAAACGAGGAAAAGAAACTGTTTCAGTACAAGGTGCTATTCGCAAGGCAGGATTGTATGAAAAGATTATGGATGAAGCAGTAGAGATTGAGAACTGTAACCAAGAAGAAACATATTTTAGAGTACAGCTATATGTTTCAGGATCAGATATGGATGTATATGTAAATGGTATATATGTAAATTCTATATATATTGAAAAAGGATTTGAAGGCAGAGTTGGCGTACGCTGTAGTTCTGCCGGTGGCGACTTGAGAATAAAAGAATTAGCATTAGTAGAAGGTTCTATTGATATTGAGGCTGATAATGCTACTGAGGAGCCTGCCGCAACTGATGTACCTGCGGATCCAACTGAGAAGCCGGCGGATCCTACCGATGTACCGTCTGAACCTACTGCATCTACAGTACCCACAACAGCACCTACCAGCGAACCGGTTAATCCCACTCAGGCTCCTTTGGCAACAGATTCACCTGCAACACAACAACCGGACAACGATAGCCAAGGATTATCTATGGTAGCACTGGGTGGCATAATACTTGGTATTGTTGCTGTTATCTGTTTAATAGCTGTTATAGCCTTTATCCTTGTTAAGAAAAAAGCTAAATAATTGTGAAAAGGAACTAAAACATTATGTTATACAACAGTATTCATCCGGGAAAGGTATGGCTTGATACAAAAGGCGAGAGAATTCAAGCCCACGGAGGCAGTATTCTGTACCATGATAACCGCTTTTATTGGTATGGAGAGAACAAAGAAAAATCTCAATCTGAGTATGAAATATGGCATTGGGGAGTACGCTTATACTCCTCAACAGACCTTTATAATTGGGAAGATGAAGGTATTATTTGTTTTCCTGAACCGGATAACCCGGACAGTCCTATGCATCCTACCTCAAAAATGGACCGTCCACACATCATCTATAACGAAAAGAACAAGCGTTTCGTTATGTGGATGAAAATAATGGCAGAGCTACCGTACATAATGGTAGCTTTGTCTGATAGTATACATGGGCCCTTTGTTTTGTCTCACAAAATACAACCACAAGGTTTTGGGGTTGGAGATTTTGATCTTGTGAAAGATCCTGAAACAGGTAAAGCAGTCATTATTTTCGAACGTGTACACTCAAGCTTAATTGTAATGGATCTTAATGATGATTATACCAATGTTACCGATCATTATACAGAACACATGGTAAAGGGGAGACCACCTTATGTACGTGAAGCACCTGCTGTTTTCAGAAAAGACAACAAATGGTATTTATTTACATCTGGTACAACTGCAAAATTCCCTAATCCTACAGAGACAGCAGTAGCTGATTCGTTGCATGGACCATGGACAGAACTTGGTATTACTCACGTAAATGACACAAAGAAGACATCTTTTGACAGTCAGATTTCCGCAGTACTCCAGCATCCCAAACATCCGTCCTTGTACATAGCAATCGCTGATAGATGGTTAATAGACTTAAAACCGGATTTGCCAGATATGATCAAAGTATTTGACAGCTGGTTTGATCCGAAAAAGGAGGATTTAATCTCCAAGGATATTCGTTTGCTTACTGCCAAGAATACAGCTATGGCAGATTATGTATGGCTTCCTGTTCTGTTCAGAGAAGATGGTACTCCGGAACTCAGATGGATGGATGAATGGAAGATTGAAGATTTTATTTAGAAAGGCATTACCATTTAATGGATGATAAAACAGTTTCAGGTTTATTAGAATCTACATTTAAAAATCCACCAGCTCAATTCCGTGCCGTTCCTTTTTGGGCATGGAATTGTCGTCTTGATATAGAAGAACTAAAGAGACAAATTGAAGTTTTTAAGCAGATGGGCATGGGTGGATTTATGATTCATGCCAGAAACGGCCTTGATACACCATATATGAAAGACGCGTTCATGTCTTATGTTAATGAATGTATCGCAAAAGGTAAAGAAGAAGATATGTTTACCTGGCTGTACGATGAGGATAGATGGCCCTCAGGCGACGCCGGACACCAGGTAACAAAGAATCCGAAATATAAATGTCGTGTCGTGAAAATTACTACTGTACAAGAGCCTGTGCTTTCTAAAGACCAGGCTTATGTTAGCGGCAATAGTTACTTACTTGGTATGTATGCAATAAGTAGAAACACAGAAGGTGAATTGATTTCCTATAGGAAACTTACCTGTGAAAATGACTGCGCTATAAATGAGCAACTGTTTTATGCCTACTGTCAATGTGTTCCCGGCAGCCATTATGTAGATACATTGTCTAAAGACGCCATCGATTGTTTTATTAATCTGACTCACGAAAAATATAAAGTATATTGCGGACAAGAATTCGGATCATCTGTATATTCTATTTTCACAGACGAACCGCAATTTACAAAGAAGGAATGGTTAATATCAGCGTTGGATAACGGTCCTGTATGTTTACCTTGGACTGTTGATTTTCCCGACACATTTATTCAGGAAACAGGTGTGGATATTTTAGATTATCTTCCGGAATTGTTCTGGGATAAAGAAAATGGAGTATTTTCACAAATCAGATATTTATATCACAACCACCTGACTGATAGATTTACTGAGGCTTTTTCAGATAATATTGGTAAGTGGTGCAATGATAATAATATTCTATTGTCTGGACACATGATGGCAGAGCAGGCTCTGTGGACACAAAGTGCGTGGACAGGCGAATCCATGCGTGCGTATAGGGCTTTTCAGATTCCGGGGATTGAT
The DNA here is from genome assembly GCA_015069185.1 of Oscillospiraceae bacterium. Taxonomy (GTDB): domain Bacteria; phylum Bacillota; class Clostridia; order UBA1212; family UBA1255; genus SIG424. The sequence goes on along the minus strand of SVJB01000016.1, from coordinate 25,494 downwards.
ATGCTTTGTGATTTTAGGGAGTATACAACTGTACTGCAAGCAAGGTCAGCAGTGCATCAATATGGTGCTCGGGGCTTACTATCTGAAATGTATGGTGTTACAAATTGGGATTTTGATTTTCGTGGACATAAATTACAAGGGGACTGGCAGGCCGCTTTGGGAGTAACAATCCGCGTACCACATTTATCCTGGGTGTCTATGTCAGGCGATGCCAAGAGAGACTATCCTGCTTCCATCAATTACCAATCGCCCTGGTATTTAAAATATAAATTAGTTGAGGATCATTTTGCCCGTGTAAATGCTGTCATGACACGGGGTAAACCTGTTGTGGATGTAGCTGTAATTCATCCCGTAGAGACGGCTTGGCTATATTGGGGACCTGAATCAGGAAATAAAGAAAGACAGCTAGACTTAGAAAATATTTTCCAGAAAATGACAGATTGGCTGTTGTTTAATAATATAGATTTTGACTTCTTATCCGAGGATTCCATGCCAAAACTATATAAAGAATCAACACAAGGCTTATCTATTGGTGAAATGAATTACAAAATGGTAATTATTTCAGGCTGCGAAACATTACGTAAGTCTACTGTATTACTTCTTACCGAATTTGCCGGAAAAGGAGGAAAGATATTATTCGTTGGTAAAATACCTACGCTTGTTGACGCATCAAAGCAGGAAGCTAACTTGATTTCCGGTTTGGTTAGTTTGTCACGTCATATTGATATGGATAAAAAACAACTTGAAGAAGCTACAGTTTCTTTGGCTCAAGTAAGAATATTAGATGAAAATTGCATTCAGCAGAATCAATATTTATATAATTTAAGACAGGACAAAGAATGCAAGTGGTTATTTATTGCAAATGGACGAAAACCTGATAAGGTGCAGGATACCGTAGGTAAGAGTATTAAAATACAAATAAAAGGTGCGTTTAATGTACAGCTATATGATACGCAACAAGGAACTATCTCAGCTATTGCATGCACACATTTACATGATAATGACAGTGTATGGACTGAGGTCTCTGCGACTTTGTATACACATGATAGCATGCTGCTATGCTTGACTGATACAGAGGACATAGTAGATATAAGGTGGCCTACAACGAAAAAACAGGATGAGCCGGCACAGAGTCTTTGTGTCAACGAATATGTTTCTTATACTACGTCTGAACAGAATGTTTTGCTCCTTGATATGGCAGAATTTTCCTGTGACGATGAGCCTTGGCAGGAAGCGGAGGAGCTACTTCGTATTGATTCCTTTATACATAAAAAATATTGGAAAGATCGCCCTTTGCGTCAATCTCTACAGCCATATATGATAGATGATGAGCCGTACGAACATACGGTGCATCTGAAACTGAGATTTAATAGTGATATTATTCTGGATGATTGTAAACTTGCATTAGAAGATGTTTCAAATATTAGCATATTCCTTAACAATAGTCCTGTTGCGCCAATCGTAAGTGGCTATTACACAGATAAAGCAATTCAGACGGTGGCGTTACCTACGATTCATGCAGGTGAGAATATCTTAGAACTTCATATCCCTGTAAGGTACAAAAGTTGTATAGAATGGTGTTATATTTTAGGAGATTTCGATGTACGGATTGATGGTGGCAACAAAAGTCTTGTGGCTAAGTCTGACACAATAAGATTTCAATCTATCACAAATCAAGGATTACCTTTTTATGGAGCGAATATTACATATAAGACAGAGATTGATATACCCGGAGATACAGATGAGTTAGTTGATCTGCAGATTAAAGTTCCGAAATATCGCGGCGCTATGGTATCGGTGAATATAGATGGTCAGGCGGTAGGAGATATAATTTATGCGCCGTATAGTATTAATGTAAAAAACGTGTTGACCGGTAAACATACTATAGAGTTTACTTGCTATGGTAATCGTTACAATTCTTTTGGCCCGCTTCATATGCGTGATGAAAAATGTATATGGTTTGGCCCTGCTTGTTGGAGAACGCAAGGCGATAAGTGGACTTATGAATATGAATTAGAAGACATGGGAATAGTTGCGCTTCCGGAAATTAGTTTTTCTTACAAACACTAAACAAATGTCAAAGGTTATCCGACAATAATTTTCAATAATAAAAAATTTTCACCAAACACTTGACAAGTAAATGACCTTGATGTATCATGCGTAAAGCAACAAGCCTTTACATAATTTTGGCTTGTATTTTTACCTAAGGAGTTTTGATTATGGCAAACGATATTTTTGAGATCAGCATGCTTCTTGATTTTTATGGCCAGCTACTTACTGCAAGCCAACTCAAGTGCATGGATTTGCATTATAATAACGATATGAGTCTTGCTGAGATTGCAGAAGAACTCAATATCAGCAGACAGGGTGTGCATGATTTTATCAATCGCGGCAAAGCTACTTTGGTAGAACTCGAAGAGAAGCTGGGAATGGTTGCCAAGTTTAGAGATGTTAAGAAGCAGCTTGAGAGACTTCAGGATGACCTTCATCTTATGAATCTTGATCCAAATGATAAGGGTAACCAATTCTTGTTAGAACAGATTGACCAGAGCCTTTTCAATATTATTACAAAATTATAAGAGGACGCTAAATGGCATTTGAGAGTTTATCTGCAAAGTTGCAGGCTACAATAAAAAAATTAAAAGGACAGACTCGTGTTACTGAGAAGGATGTTAAGGAGTTCATGCGAGAGATTCGCATGGCACTGCTTGAAGCTGACGTAAACTATAAGGTTGTAAAGGACTTTATAGCCAATGTAAGCCAGAAGGCAGTAGGACAGGAAGTTTTAGAGAGCCTGACTCCGGGACAGCAAATTGTTAAGATCGTTAATGATGAGCTTATTGCTCTTCTCGGTGCAGACGACTATAAGCTGGATCTGTCAAGGACACCACCTAATGTTGTTATGATGGTAGGTCTGCAAGGTACAGGTAAGACAACAGCCAGTGCCAAGCTTGCATTGCATCTGCGTAAGAACGGACGTAAGCCTTTGCTGGCAGCCTGTGACGTGTACAGACCGGCTGCTATCACACAGCTCCAGGTACTTGGCAAACAGATTGATATGCCGGTGTATGCCGAAGAGGGTAACAAGAATCCTGTAGCAATTGCAAAGAATGCAGTAAAGCAAGCTGTTAAGGGACTTAATGATGTAGTTATTATCGATACTGCAGGACGACTTCAGATTGATGAAGACCTGATGCAGGAGCTTGAAGATATTGCGAAAGAGGTAAAGCCTGCAGAGACATTACTTGTTATTGACGCGATGACAGGTCAGGAAGCTGCAAATGTAGCGCAAGTTTTCAACGATAGACTTAGCATTACAGGTATCATAATGTCAAAGCTTGACAGTGATACAAGAGGTGGTGCGGCTCTGTCTGTAAGAGCAATCACAGGTAAACCCGTTAAGTTTGCCAGCCAGGGAGAGAAGCTTAACGACTTTGAGATTTTCTATCCCAAGCGCATGGCAGACAGAATCCTTGGCATGGGTGATGTGCTCACTCTCATTGACAAAGCAGTTGAGATGTATGACGAGAAGAAGGCACAAGAGCTGGAAAAGAAAATAATGACACAGAAGTTTTCTTTGGAGGATTTTCTCGATCAGCTGCAGCAGATAAAGAAAATGGGTGGTATTGCAGGAATGCTCAAGCTGATACCAGGTGCATCACAGATAAAAGACGCAGATGTAGATGAGAAGCAGTTTGTACGCATCGAGGCGATCATACAATCTATGACGCCCAAGGAGAGAAATAACCCTGATATACTTAATGCCAGTCGCAGAAAGAGAATTGCTCAGGGTAGCGGTACTACAGTACAGGATATAAACAAACTGATTAAAATGTTCGAAGAAATGCGCGTTATGATGAAGCAAATGTCAGGCGGCAAGAAAATGAACAAGTTTAAGCAGTGGATGAAGTAAAACAGGTATTAACAAAGTACTAAAGTATTTTTGTAAATATATATTAATTTATTTTGGAGGAAGAAATTATGGTAAAAATCAGATTAAGAAGACTTGGTGCTAAGAAAGCTCCTTTCTACAGAGTAGTAGTTGCAGATTCTAAATATGCAAGAGACGGTCGTTTCGTTGAAGAAATCGGCACATACAATCCTCTCGTAGATCCTTGCGAGATCAAAATTGATATCGACAGAGCTAACTACTGGATCAAGAACGGTGCTCAGCCTACTGATACTGTTAAGGCATTACTTAAGAAAGTACAAGGTTAATTATGAAAGAGTTTTTAGAAATCATTGCAAAGCAGCTGGTTAATAATCCGGATCAGGTAGTTGTAGAGGTTGAAGAAACAGAAGATCGCATTTTGCTTAAATTGTCTGTTGCAGAGGAGGATAAAGGTCGCGTAATCGGTCGTGAAGGTAAAATTGCCAAATCTCTTCGAACAATAGTAAAAGCAGTAGCAAGAAATCAGGACAAGCCTGTTTTCGTTGATATTCTGTAATTGTCGAGGGTGCCGGATTTGCTTAAAAAATTATTAATTGGAGAAATTATTAATGTTCACGGGGTCAAGGGAGCACTTAAAGTGCAACCCTTGACTGATGATTTATCGCGCTTTTCTAAACTCAAAGAAGTATATGTCAAGGACACAAAAGCAAGGCCTGACGGCAAACATCTGTATAACAAAAAGTACAAGATTATTTCAGCTTTGGTGTCAGGCGGCTTTGTAATCCTTAGACTTTACGGAATTGATGATCGCGATATGGCAGATTTATTCCGTGGCTGCTTCCTTGAGATTGACCGCAAGGACGCAATTGATTTACCTCAGGATAGCTATTTTATTGGTGACCTCATAGGCGCCAAAGTGGTAGAGGACAGTGGAGATGAGCTTGGTATCCTGCATGATGTGTACCAAACCGGCTCTAATGATGTTTACGCTGTTAAGCGACCGGGCAAGAAGGATATTTTGCTTCCTGCAATTGGTAGCGTTATCAAAGATGTAGACATTGAAAACGGTATCGTAACTGTTTCTCTGATTCCCGGACTCAAAGAGGTATATGAAGAGGACGGAGAAGAAAATGAAGATTGATATTTTAACACTTTTTCCTGAAATGGTAAGGAGTGCATACAGTGAGAGTATTATAGCCCGGGCAATAGCTGCGGGTTATCTTGATATAAATACACATCAGATCAGACAATATACAGAAAACAAACAGGGGAAAGTTGACGACTGTCCTTTTGGTGGCGGTCCCGGTATGGTCATGTCATACCAGCCTATAAAAAGCTGCATGGATGCAGTAAAGAGCCAGAGCACAACCAAGCCCTATTGCATATATATGTCGCCTCAAGGCACCGTACTGACTCAGCAGGTGGCAAAGAGACTTAGCAAGCAAGAGCATTTAGTTATTTTATGTGGCCACTATGAGGGCGTAGATGAGCGAGTAATCGAGACGCTTATCGATGAAGAAATATCTATTGGTGATTATGTACTTACTGGTGGAGAACTTCCCGCAGTAGTACTTATGGATACTGTCAGCCGTTTGATCCCCGGCGTATTGTCTACAAGTGAATCGTACGAAAATGAATCGCATTCGTCATTTTTACTGGAATATCCTCAGTATACAAGACCGGCAGCTATAGGCGATATGAAAGTCCCGCCGGTGCTTCTTTCAGGAAATCATGCCGACTGTGAAAAGTGGCGACTGGAAACACAACTTGCCAGGACTTTAAAAAAACGTCCTGATCTATATGAAAAGTATCAGCGTAAGGTCAGAGACGAAAACGAGTATTATTTTGATAATAGTGCTACTACAAAGCAAGACGATGAAGTAACGCGTGAAATGAATCGTATTGCAATAGACTTCTACGGCAATCCGTCGTCATTGCATCATCTTGGATTTGTGGCAGAGAAAGAAATGAAAAATGCCCGTCAGATAATTGCAGATGAGATTCACTGTGATAGCGACGAAGTCTATTTTACATCAGGCGGTAGCGAGAGTAATAATATTGCACTTATTGGTTATTTAAGAGCCAATCCAAGAAAAGGTAAGCACATCGTTGTATCTGAAATAGAACATCCGTCTGTACTTCAAACTGCTTTGCATTTGGAAGAAAATGGGTATGAAGTTACAATACTCGATGTGGATCAGAATGGAATTGTCAGTGCAGATAGTCTCAAACAGGCAATCAGAGAAGATACTGCTCTGGTAAGCATCATGCATGTAAACAGTGAGATGGGCTCAATTCAGAATATACAGGAACTTGCAAGAGTATGCCACGAGGCTAATCCAAACACAGCTTTTCACGTAGATTGTGTGCAAAGTTTTTGTAAATTACCAATTAATGTGAGAATGTGGGGCATAGACATGCTCTCTGCCAGTGGACATAAAATACACGGGCCCAGAGGAGTGGGCGTATTTTATAAGTCCAAGAACATAAAGGTAGAGCCTATTATATTTGGCGGTGGCCAGGAACAGGGACTTAGATCAGGCACTGAAAACTTACCTGCAATTTGTGGTATGGCCAAGGCTTGTCAGATATACAAAGAAAAGCTTACAGCTAAGAAGGAAGAAATAAAAGAAATAAAGAGAATTTTCACAGAAGCCATTACCTCTAATATTCGCTCTGCTGTTATTATTGGAGATGGCAGCCTTAATTCGGATTTTGTGCTTAATGTGTCTTTCCCCGGGCTTAGAAGCGAAGTTATTCTTCACACATTGGAAGGTAAGAATATCTATGTATCTGTTGGCTCTGCGTGTTCGTCTCATAAGAAGAACCGTAGTTACGTATTGAAGGCTATGGGATACAATAACGAAATAATTGATGGCTCTATCAGACTGAGCTTTGGACTTACAAATACTATAGAGCAAGCTACAATGGCTGCAAATATGCTTGTTGCCGACATAAAGAAAATGTATGGCAGACGGAAAGGAAACAGATAATGTACAGGAAAGTTATTATCGCCCGTATAGGCGAGATTGCACTTAAAGGACTTAATAGATCAAAGTTTGAGCAGAGGCTTGCTCGTAATATGCGTCAGGCTACATCTGATTGCGGCCCGGCAAATATTCGTTGGTCACAGTCAAGATTTTACGTTGAGCCGGAAAATGACAGTTATAACATCGAACTGGCAATGAAAAGGCTTACCAAGGTATTTGGTATCGTGTCAATCAGTCTTGCATATGAAATAGAGTCTGAGTTTGATAAGATAAAAGAGCTGTCATATTTCGTTATGAATAATAAGCTTGAAGCAATGGGCAATCCTAAAAATGTCAGGTTCAAGGTTGAGACAAAACGTGGCCTTAAATCTTTTCCCATGCAATCACTTCAGGTGTCATCTGAGATTGGTGGCAGCCTGGATGATGATTATGAATGTCTTATTGTAGATGTGCACAATCCTGATATAACTTTATTTATTGAACTACGTGAAAATACATATGTATATACAGATATTGTCAAAGCTTGCGGTGGTATGCCTGTGGGATCAAATGGTAAGGCTTGCCTGCTTCTGTCAGGTGGTATAGATAGTCCTGTTGCAGGATATATGATAGGCAAGAGAGGCGTAAATCTTTGCGCTGTGCATTTTTATAGCTATCCTTATACAAGTGAGCGTGCTAAGGAAAAGGTAATAGAGCTTGCAAAATTAGTGGCAAAATATACCGGTACAATTAAGCTTGCTGTGGTGCCTTTTACAGATATCCAGTTAGCTATTGACGAAAATTGCAGAAGCGAGCTGTCTACTGTAATTATGCGCAGATCTATGATGAGAATTGCTTGCAGAGTAGCTCGCATTAATGGATGTAGCGCAATTATAACAGGTGAGGCTGTAGGACAAGTTGCCAGCCAGACAATGCAGGCTATTTACTGCACTAACGAAGCATGTGATATGCCTGTTTACAGACCACTTATTGGCATGGATAAAATGGAAGTTGTTGCCATCGCCCAGGATATTGGTACATTTGAGACCAGTATATTACCTTATGAAGATTGCTGTACCGTTTTCACACCTAAACATCCTAAAACAAAACCAAGTCTTAAGGAAGTTGTTGAGGAAGAAGAGAAGTACAATTACAAGGAATTAGAGAATATTGCTGTTGAGAATATAGAGGTTATAAGTTGCTCATGAAAAGTTATATAAGTGATAGTATTCTGAAAAGTGTAACAAAACCTGCTCGCTATGTTGGCGGAGAGGTAAACAGCATTGACAAATCCAGGGAGCTGGCAGAGGGAAAGATTTCCATTCGGGCGGCTATGTGTTTTGCGGATATTTACGATATTGGCATGTCGCATCTTGGCTATAAAATGCTGTATCATTTGCTTAATGAAAGAGAAGATACCTGGTGTGAACGCGTGTTTGCACCATGGACAGATATGGAAGAGAAAATGCGAGAGAATGGTTATAAACTCTATGGAATAGAGTCACAGTCGCCGGTGGAGAATTTTGACCTTATGGGATTTTCTCTTCAGTATGAAATGAGTTATACAAATATTCTTAATATGCTGGACCTGGCAGGCATTCCCATTTATGCAAAAGACAGACTCCCGGAGCATCCTTTTGTATTTGCCGGCGGCCCCAGCGCCAATAATACAGAGCCTTTGGCTGATTTCTTTGACTTCTATAACTTGGGTGAAGGCGAAGAAATGCTAAATGAGATTTTCGATTGCTATGCCACTTGGAAGAGTAAGAATTTACCAAGAGCAGAGTTCCTGAAAATGGTAAATGAGATTCCGGGAGTATACGTACCCTCTCTCCATAATCCGGGAGATGGCTTTAAGGTAAAGAAACGCATAGTAACAGATTTTGAGAATGCATATTTCCCAAAGAAAATGATTGTGCCGCTGTGCGAAGTTGTACATGACAGAGTATCATTAGAGATTTTCAGAGGTTGTATCAGAGGTTGCAGATTCTGTCAGGCAGGATTTATTTACAGACCGGTAAGAGAACGTAGTATAGACAGACTGGTACAAATGGCTAAGGACCAACTGGAATCTACAGGTTATGAAGAAGTATCTCTGCTTAGCCTTAGCACCAGTGATTATACGAACTTATTTCCGCTGGCGGACGAACTGCTTACTACCTGCGAGCCGCAACACGTAAGTCTGGCTCTGCCAAGCTTAAGAGTCGATAATATGTCACTGGATCTGGTGAAAAGGGTGTCACGCGTCAGAAAGAGTGGCCTTACTCTGGCTCCTGAAGCCGGTACACAGCGTCTTCGTGATGTTATAAACAAGGGTGTTACAGAAGAAGAGCTTGAAAATGCTGTAAGACTTGCATTTGAAAATGGCTGGAACAATGTAAAGCTGTATTTTATGCTGGGCTTGCCAACTGAAACAGATGAAGACGTACTTGGCATAGCAAAGCTAGGACAGAAGGTTCTCGATATTTACGAAGAAGTTCATAGAGGCAGGAAAGCACGCCGTCCTGAGATTTCTATCAGTGTATCAACATTCGTACCAAAGCCTTTTACACCTTTCCAATGGGAAGGGCAGGATTCATACGACGAGATAATACGTAAACAGAATTTACTAAAAACTGCCATACCACGCAAAATAAAATTTAATTGGCATGATCCTGAAACTTCCATTCTGGAGGCAGCAATCTCAAGAGGCGATCGTCGCCTGGGAGCTGTTATATACGATGCCTGGTCCAAAGGAGCTAAGTTTGACAGTTGGAGCGAAGAGATGAATTATGATAGATGGATGGATGCCTTCAGAAGTCAGGGCCTCAGCGCACATGAATACGCCCAAAGACAATTTGACTTTGACGATGAATTGCCTTGGGATCACGTAGACATCGGTGTGAGAAAACAATTCCTTATAGATGAAAATAATAGAGCTCATGCAGAGGTCATTACGCCAAATTGTAGAGAAAAATGTGCACGTTGCGGCGCAGCTTGTTATGGAAAGGGGCTTTGTGTTGGAAAAGTTAACTAATCAATTAAAACCTGAGACATTTGTTTACAGATGTCAGTATACAAAAGGATACGAGGCAAGATTTGTTTCACACCTGGATATGGTGCGCATATATTCACGTGCAGCACGCAGAGCTAACATTCCCGTATTTTACTCAATGGGATTCAATCCACATCCATCATTTGTATTCGGTCAGCCTCTGTCAGTAGGTGTTACCAGTGAATGTGAATATGTAGATATCGAATTAGATACTCCTATGCCGGCATCAGTTATTAAAGATGAGTTAAACAAAGTGTTACCTACAGGAATTTGCATAAATGAATGTGCCCAGCTTGCTCCCGGCACGCCCAACATTATGAAAGCTGTAAACGGTGGTATATACGAGTTGGAAATTGCAGGTGATTTTGATCCTGTGAAAATGTTAGATACATATAACAGCGCGAAGCCTCTTGTTGTTATGAAAAAGAGTAAAAGCGGTGTGACCGAGATGGATGTAAGACCGCTTATATTTGCTTTTGATATTCAGGAAAAGAGTGACAATCTTTTCACCGTGTATCTTGAGACTCAGGCAGGCAATATCATGAATTTGAAGCCGGAGGCAGCATTTGAAGCAATATTGCAATATACATATGAAGATCCGATGGAGATTGAGTATATCTCTATAAACAAGAAAGGTATCCTTTATAAGTAACCAAAATAGTACTTGCTTACATATACTGGAAAAGTAATGAAGTTATCAGTATACGAAAAGTAGGACTGTTTATGATATATATGGATAATGGGGCTACGTCTTATCCAAAGCCTCGTCAGGTAGTTAACGCAATAAAAGAAGCCTGCGCGCAGGTAGGCAATCCGGGTAGGGGGATACATCCACTGGCTGTATGGTCATCTTTGAAAATTGCTGAGGCACGTAGCAAAATTGCAGAACTTTTTAATATTTCTGATCCTTTAAGGGTGGCGTTTACTATGAACGCTACCCATTCTTTGAATATAGCCGTAAATTTATGTCGTGGACACATAGTGACCACATCAATGGACCATAATTCTGTACTAAGGCCTGTATATGCCAGAAAATATTATACAATTGTTGGTGCGCATAGAGATGGGCATATAGAGCCACAGAATATTATAAAAGCTATCAGCGATAACACCGGCGCAGTTATAATGACTCACGCATCAAATGTTACAGGCGAGATATATGATATAGAAGCTGTCGGCGCGTATTGTCGCAAAAAGAAAATATTATTTATAGTTGATTGTGCGCAAAGTGCCGGCGCAGTCCCAATAGATGTTAAGAAAATGAATATCGACTGTTTGTGCTTTACAGGTCACAAAGGACTATTTGGACTTCAGGGAACGGGCGGGATATATGTGGCGCCGCATGTTCCGATAAGACCTTATATGCTTGGCGGCACAGGTACACAAAGTTATTCACTGGCACCACCAATGCAGATGCCTGAATGCTTTGAAGCAGGTACTTTAAATACACACGGGATAGCTACGCTATGTGCAGGAGTGGATTATCTAAATGAAATAGGCGTTGAGAAGCTTCATAAAGCTGAAATGAAGCTTAGAAAATATTTTGTGGATAAACTCTCATCTTCTTCAAAAATAACGGTATATGGGCCGTTAGACGCAGAATATACTGGTGTGATATCAGTTAATGTGGCCGGAATGGAACCTAAAGAGGTAGGAGTGCTTATGGCAGAAAAAGGTATTTGCTGCAGAACAGGATATCACTGCGCGCCCCTGGCCCATAAAAGCCTTGGCACAGTACCGGCAGGTACAGTACGCTTTAGTCTCAATCATGTGAATACTTTGGAGGAAATAGATACAGTTGCGGGGCTACTTTTATCTATATAAGAAAAGAAAAACAAGACCAAAAACAATAGGCTGATGAATCAGATAAATATACAATGAATATACTCCGCACCATCTGAAGAATCTTATGATGAAGAAGTCTTTAGGCGCGTTGGGAAATAGAGATTGCTTTTTCTTGTATAAAATATTTCCCAGAAAAATGCCGATAAAAAACCAACCGGCAAAGGGAACTAAAGGAAACCAGTCTCCTGCAGCATAATCAACCGAAGGTATACCGATGATGTAGGAAAAAGGAATATCGGAATGCATACCTGTTATACAATAACCAAGTATAATAACAAGAACACCTAAAATGCCTATTGTTATATTTGGGAGCTGTTTCATAACCGGGTAGATCATCATACATATACCAAGTAAATGGAGCACTCCAAAAGAGATAATTACACTTTTATGCATTATACCAAAATAGTACAGTCCGAAGGTTACTATAGTTACCAACATGCCTGCTCCGAAAACAAATAAGCCTCTTTTAAAAGTCTTTGTTCCCAATGTAGCACATATACCCGATAAAACAACAAATAATATACCACCGTTGTTTTTTATAAAAATATAGAATGCCGGATAGTCAATATCAAAGAATGCTTCTATATCAAACAGGGTATGCACCACAATAACGCAAAGAATCATAAATCCGCGCAGAGCATCCAGTTCCCATATTCTAGAATCTATTTTCTTTTTTTTACTTGTATTCACGTAAATGATATCCTCCGGATAAAGAAGTACATGCAGAATAGTACCATAAAAATTTTTTTAAGTAAACACGTTAGGAAAAGCTCTGATTATATCACTGAGATGATCCGTGTATGTTTTCCTGGGTACATTTGAGCTGGGCTTGCAATTAACTACACAAAGTAAATCATCAGATGAAGAAATATATATTGTGCTCATAATATCATTCGAGAAAACAGGTGCAGTTTGCTGCATGTCAAATTTATGACTTGTAATATACTCGATCTTAAGTATATCTTTCTTGGCAAGAGTTAATGTGATATTATCGGTTATGATATTATGCACACTTGACATCGTACCTTTGCTCACTTTAATTGTTTCCAGAATCTTTCCTTTACATTCAATTGTAAAAGTCTTAAAACACTTTGTTGCATATTTTGTTAGATATGCACCATCTGATATTCTGGCAGCAGAGGAAGGGCTGCCTAATAAAATAATTATTGCTGAAATGTTATTATTTTTTACATATAACATAAGACATCTGTTTGCTTTAGATGTATAACCAGTCTTACCGCCTACAACTTCTTCATATTCTCCTAGTAACGGATTTGTGTTTGTCAGAGAATGTCCGGAAATGGTTATTTGTTTTGTGGAGATTATTTTTACAAATAGTGGATCTTGTATAGCCGCCTTTGTTATAAGTGCTAAGTCGTAACATGTTGTATAATGCTCGTTATTATCCAACCCATGGGGCGATGTAAAATGAGTATCATAAGCTCCCAGTAATCTTGCTTTTTCATTCATCAGTTTACAGAATTCTGTGATTGAACCTGCTGTATGTTCTGCCAGTGCACATGCGGCATCATTGCCTGAATTAAGCAGTAAACCATATAAAAGTGCCTCTACAGATATTTCTTCACCTTTTTTTAGGTGCATTGTAGAGCCTCCTGTTGCTGCGCTTTCTTTGCTTACGGTAGTAATGTCTTTTATGTCACAGTATTCAGCTACAATAATAAAAGTCATAATCTTTGTTGTACTTGCCATAGCAACCTGTTCAAAAGCATTTTTTTTATATAGGCTGCGTCCTGTGGCAACGTCCATTATAATTGCGTTTCGTGCAGCGATATCAGGTGTGTCCAGTGTGCTTAACATAGACAATTCATGCGTTATCCGGTCAAGCTTTATTATATTGTCCAGTACTTCTTTTGAATTAAGCGGTTTACTTGCTGCAATGTTTTTTTCTTCCTGATTAATTTGATTTGCTTCTTCTGATAATGCTAAGGCGGGAAATTTATCTATAGTGTCATATGTAACAATACAAGTAATCATATAGAGCACTACCGTCAGCATGATGACAACATATAACTTTTTGTTATTGTTTGTCGGTTTCATTTAGAAAAGCGCCTCCTATGTATATAGACATGTTAAAATATATGTACTAAGGACAAATATAAGAACAAGCATTTTTTCTGTGAAAAAAGTCGAAATGGGTCGAAGTGAGTAGTAAAAAGACACAAAAAAGTTGCTGTACAGTTATGTGGATGTAGTGGTATAAGTGGGCTTGTTGAAAGGAGTTGATAAAATGTTTTCCTGTGAAACATTCATTGTAATTGTTGTGGTTTTAATTGTTTTTACAGCAGGTATAGGTGCTGTGCTGGGGTGTGTCCGGCAAGTAATACGCTATGATACAAAAGAGACAGCCATCTACCATGAAAGAGATGTTACTAATGGGGAGGTTATGCGTGTTGCACAAGTTTTATTTGATTATCTGGAATAAAAAGGGGTCTATTTCCGTACCTGTAATAATAATTTTATTGGCTGTTTCAGTGCTCAATCTTGTATTGCTTGATTATACAAGAACGTTGATATATAAGCGTGATATAAAAGAACGTGTCAGATTAGCAACAATGTCAGTAATGTCGTATTATGATTGTGTGCTGGCAGAAAGATATGGGTTATATGGTTTATGTATCACTGGTAGTCATGACTACAATGAAACTTTTGCTGAATATTTTTCGGGATGTACCTTTAAGAATGATGAGAGTATAAATCTATTGGCATATCGATATGTTAATTCTGTGATGGATGCACAGGAACCATTTTCTGATCCGGAAATTCTTTCGAGTCAAATTGTAGATATTATGAAATACAAAAGTACTTCGAATTTACTGAATTATGTTATGGAACTGTTTAAAAAGAGTGAAGAAACAGAGTCCAGCCAAAAAATATTTGTTCTAAGCGGAGAGGCTGCACAATTGATTGAAAATACATCAGAGTCCTTGGTTTTACTTGAATATTCTGTAGAAGGATATTTTCCGGGAGATCGGAATTGTGTGAATGGGTTTAAATATATTGATTTTAATTCACTGTTGGATTCTGAATTACCGGGTAATAAAGGGTCATCGGATTATGGAGCATTGCTCATACGAGATACATTAAAACAGTATCTGGAATATAACAATATAGCCATGTATCAATGTAACAAGCTTAAAGAGACATGCTATGAAATAGAAGCAAAGATACAACAGATAGAAGATATATGTAATGAAAATAAGGATGCGGCTGAGACTTTTAAATCTACTCTGGCAGAGTTGACAGAAACAAAAAACAGAATAAAAAATATAGGTGTGAGCAACTATTTAACAAAGAATATAGCCGTGATAGGTGACATGATAGAGCAGTTTGAAAATGGTATAGATGCAGGAAATTCTATAAATCGATTTTTGGAAATATTGCAACAAAAAGAAAATGTTAATACTGATTTGGTTGTCAATGTTATTCCTCTTGAGGCTGATACAGATCAAGCAAAACTTGATACCAGAGAAGACGCACAGGAACAGTATAACAAAGCAGTTAATCTTCAAAAAGAAGATAAAATAGAAAATGATGATTCAGACAACAATAGTGGGATTATACCTGATACTATATATAAAACATTACCGTCAGTATTAGCAGGAAAAGATGTTTTTAACCTTGAAAATATTTTATCTGATGCAGTAGATCTTACAGGCTTTGATAGTATTGCTACGATAATAAGTGGTGATATTTTTGGTGGACTAAAAGATGCAGGTAAGAATTTGCTGCATACAGCTCTTATAGATGATTATTCTCTTACATACATGCACAATAGATTATCGCCGGCTTTGTCAAGTGTGTTAAGAAGTGAAGTTGAATATATTATTGCCGGGAATAAGACAGATAAAGAAAATAATAAAGAAGTAAGAAATAAAATTTTTTTACTTAGATTTATACTGAATGTTATACATGTTTTTCGTGATGATGCCAAAAAAGCTTTGGCAGATAGTATTGGTAATGCTATTGCTGCCGCTTGCAGTTATGGTGCAGGAGGTGCTGTTTTCTCACTGTTGATCATAGCAGGATGGTCTCTGGCAGAGAGTATTTATGATATAAATGCTTTGCTGGATGGAGAGAATATTCCGCTTATCAAGGACAAAGAAGATTGGAAACTAAGTATAGAAGGCTTGATATCAGAAATTAATCCTGATGATACAGATAATCAGGAAAATGTACTGGATAAGATGAATGATTTCGATTATTCAGAGTATCTCCGTGTATTACTGATGATGACACCGACAGAAACAAAAGTACTTAGGATTGCAGATGTAATTGAATTGAATATGGGTATGATTACCGGCAGACGATATAGATTAAGTGGTGTTTATAATAAAATTAATGTAATGGTTTTCATAGATATGAATTTGTTTTCTGCGGAATTCATTGGCAAGACAAAAGAAGATTTTTATGAGGAGGTTATATATGCCGGATCATATTCTTAAAGAAAAGAAAGGAAGTGTTTCTTTAGAAGCTGCTATATTGCTTCCGTTGATCATCATTCTGTTTGTTGTATTTATTTGTCTTATAAATTGTGTTATCGCACAGGATTGTATTAATCAAAGTCTTTATAAAACGGCTGATTTTATGTCCAGATATGCTTTTGTTTATAATGAGAAGGGGATGAAGACGCTTGAAAAAAAGGTGTTTGAAAAAATTGACGAATTAATATCGGAATATATTGAGTCAGAGAAAATAAGAGATAAAATATATCAATATATAGATTTCAATAAACTGGTGGAATATACTGATGACCTTATATATAGGCAAATTGCGCTGGGTGTATTTCACATATATCTTAATGAGTCGGAATTATATAAAAAAGGATTGCTTCGTATTGAAGACATTACATTTGAAGAAAGTAAATTTTTTAATAGTAATGATGATATTGTTTTAAAAGTTAAAGCAAAGAGTGGAATGTTTCATTTAAAAAGTGCCATCAGGATTGGCTGCTGGATAGGAGGTAAATTTGATAGTAGTATTGTTTCTTCTGACAATGTGTGGGATATGGATAATTTTACAAGGGGACGAACATTAAGAGATATTTTCGGCGGGACTTTACCTTATGATTATCCTGTTATTGCAGCTTATTCTAACGGAACAGGTATATCAATTAAAAGTATTGACCATACGGCGGCTTCATATCAGACAGGAAATCATTTTGAAATGACAATCAGACAAATGATTGATAAATTAGCAGATTATAAAGGTGATAATAATAGACCGGTTACATCACGGATACTTATATTGGTTATGCCGGAAAACAAAATGAATATTAATCAAAACAGCAGTATGAGTAGAATAATTAGTTATGCAAACACCAAAAATGTGTTTTTGGACATACAACTTTATCAAGAAAGTAAAAAATAGCTTTTTTATTAAACAAATGGGTGATATAATAAATTGCTTATATATGAAAGGGTGAGTGTTATAGCAATTTTAATCAAAAACGCAATGGTATATAGAGAAAACAATACAATTTCCTGCGGTATGACAATACTTATCGAGGAAAATAAAATTCTGGATATTACCACAAACACAGACATTATAAATAGATTCTATGATACTCACAGACTTGAGACAGATTTTGATGTTATTGATGCCGGAGGCAATCTTGTTATGCCGGGATTAGTAAACACACATACACATTCACCTATGACACTTCTTAGAAACATAGGTAGTGATCTTACTCTGCAGGAATGGCTATTCGGTGAGATTATTCCCAGAGAATGTAATCTGACTCCTGAAAATATATATTACGGATCAATGGCTGCGCAAATGGAAATGATGAGATCAGGTACTACTTGCTTTTGTGATATGTATGAGCCTTTTGAGATGCTTACAAAAGCTGTAATTGATTCGGGTATGAGAGCAAATATCTGTACAGCCGGATTACATAATGACTGGTCTACCGGCGAGAAGCGTACATATGAGACTTTTGATAAATCAATAGAACTTTTCAAAAAATATAATAAATATAATAGACTTAATATATTTTTTGAAATGCATTCTGTGTATTTATACAGACAAGAGTGGCTTTATAGGATTGTTGAATGTGCCAAAGAGTATAAGACAGGTATACATATGCACCTTCATGAAACAATAAAAGAGATTGATGATTTTATGGCTCTTAATAAAGGCATGCGCCCTACTGAATTTCTTGAAGAAATAGGAGCATTTGATGTTAAGACTGTTGCGGCCCATTGTACTCATTTGAGTGATAACGATATAGAGATTTTAAAAAAACATGATGTTAATGTAGCTATAAACATGACAAGCAACCTTAAGCTGGGTAGTGGTATACCACCGCTTACAAGGCTTATTGATTCCGGTGTTAATGTAACTTTGGGCACTGATGGTTGTGCCAGCAATAACAACCTTAATATGTTTGAGGAAATACACCTCGCAGCACTGCTTTATAAAGGTCTTTATCAGGATCCTACTCTTATCAAAGCCAGTCAGGTAGTAGATATGGCAACTAAGAATGGCGCACATGCATTATGTGATGTTCCGTGTGGCACCATTGCAAAAGGTAGTATGGCAGATATGATTATTGTTGATTTGTCCGCAATACATTTGACACCTGTTAATGACATTAACGCTTTGATTTGTTATAGTATGCAGGGCTCAGATGTTGATACAGTTATTATTGATGGTAAAATTGTTATGAAACAAAAGAAATTTACATCAATTGATGAAGAGAAAATAATGCATGAAGTTAAGAAAATTAAGCTTCATAAATAATTACGATTGCCAAAACAGGCTCGGTTAAGTATAATTTGGTATAAAACTATGAGGATGGTGTTTTTATGAAAATTGCTTTTTCAACATTAGGATGTCCTGATTGGAAATGGGCAAATATAATCGCAACTGCAAAAGATATGGGATATGATGGTATCGAAGTACGTGGAGTGGGCAGTAAATTATATGCTCCTGACATACGTGTTTTCTCAGAAGATTATATTGATAATACAAGAACCAAATTGCAATCAATGGGATTAGAAATATCCAGCCTTGCATCTCATTGTTATCTGTTTGACAAAGAGAACAATGAAACTGTTATAAGGGAGGCATTGGCATATATTGATCTTGCTGAGAAGCTGGGCGTTAAGTTTATTCGCGTACTGGCTGACAGAGATCCACAACCTTCTGATAATATTGATGATGACTTTGTTGCTGCCAATTTATCATATCTTGCTGATTATGCCGAAAAGAAAAACGTTACTATTCTTGTAGAAACAAATGGTGTATATGCTTGCTCTGATAGACTTATCTCTCTGTTGCAAAAGGTTAACAAGCCTGCTGTGGCAGTATTATGGGATATAAACCATCCATACAGATATTTTAAGGAAAGTCCTCAGGAAACATACGAAAAGCTATCAGAATATATCAAGTACATTCACGTAAAAGATTCGATTGAGTCAGACAATGGAACTATTGCATACAAGATGATGGGTAAAGGTGACTTGCCTGTAGAGGAAGTACTAAGAATACTTAAATCAAATAACTACGATGGGTTTATTACACTGGAATGGGTTAAGAGATGGTATTCAGAATTAGAAGAACCCGGCATAGTATTTATGCAATATGCAGGATATATTAAGCGTATGTGGAGGAGTTTATGAGTCCCGAAGAATATAACATTGGTGTTTTAACTGACGGAGATATTGGAACCAATCTGACATACAGACTGGCATCTTCAGGCTACACACCTACAATTTTTAATACAAATATTATCAATATGGAGAGAAGTCGTGGCCAGAGATATGTTTCTGAATTAGAAAGAATGGGTATAGATACATGCTTGGACTATGACTCGTTTTTCTTGTCACTTAAAGAAAACCGTGTTATTTTCATAATAAGTAATAACCAATTGTTTTCAAAAGAAATTCTTAAAGAAATTGATAAGCATTTAGATAGTACAGACATTATAATTGATATGTGTGACTGTAATTATGATGTGGCAACTAAGCGTTGTGATGCTTATAAAAGCAGAGGCGTGTCGTACATGGCAACCGGATTTTCCGGTGGTGAATATGCAGCTCTTCACGGTGCATCTTTGATGCCCGGCGGATCTTTGGAAACATATAATAATATAAGACCATTATTTGAAGCGCTTAGTGCCAAATACGGTACCACTCCTTGCTGTGACTATATAGGCCCTGATGGATCCGGAATGTATGTTAAGATGATTCATAATGGTATTGAGTATGTTATGATGCAGGTTATATGCGAAGTGATTGGCGCTCTTAAAAAACTTCTGGGGTATGGTCAGGAAGATATTTGCGATATTCTTCGCGAATGGGAGACGGGGGATACAGATAGCTATCTTATTGATCTTTCGAGATATATTTATTCTAAGATAGATGCTCATACAAATAAGCCAATTGTTGATATTACCTCAGACAAAGTTGAATACTCACAGTCTGTAAAATGGTTATGCGCAAGTGCTCTGGATTTGTCAGTGCCTGTGCCTACAATTCATGCTTCTATTGAACAAAGATTCTTCTCGGGTATGAAAAATGAACGAATCGGTGCGTCCAATCTATTCAAAACACCTATTATACCGGTAAGGGAAGTAGAGCGTGATAGCTTCATAGAGATGGCGCGCGCAGCATATTGTGTCACAGGGTTATGCGCGTATATGGAAGGTTTTGCACTCTTGAGCAGGGCAAATGAAGTATATATGTGGAAAATGAATTTGAATTCAATAGCCCAAATGTTAGAAGGATCATCGTTTATAAAGTCAAGATTGCTTCGCCATGTTATAGATGCATATGGAAAATCAGAAAAGGGTTCTTCTAACTTACTTAAGAAAAGTGGATATGGTGCTACTGTAAACAGATATTTACCTCATGCACGTATCTTTGCTAATATTTGTATCGAGAGTGGTATTGCCATGCCTGCATTACTCTCAGCTTTGACATATATCGATACGTACAGACTTAGCCCTATGCCGTCAGGTCTTATATCGCTTATCCGTGATCATATAGAGAACACCGGTTATGTAAGAAATGATGAGATGCTTGGTGTATACACAGCAGATTGGGAAAATCCGGACGATATTATTAAAAGCTTTAAAAAGTGAAATATAACTATTGAACAATATCTTTGTGGTCTTCAGCATACTGTTTTTCGTATCTGATATCCTTTTTTATGGCTCTTACAGTTGCCCCTGTAGTGTATGTCATTATAATATAGACAATTCCGGAAATATATCTTAGTCTTGTGCCTGTGAATCTGGCCACGACTACACACAAGGGCTCTAATGGCATGGACCACCATTTAAATATATCTGAAAAGAAAGAAACAGAAGATTCTTTTCCTGCCATAAAGGCAACAAAAGTAATAATAAAAGCAACAGAGCCTAATAATTGATAATAAAAGAGCCCTGTAGATAATGCTTCCAGCTTCTTTACTCTCATCAAAATGCAAAACGCAAAGTATAATAACATAATAGCCAATGATATGAAGAATAATGGCCAGTTAACTTTTCTTGTATCAAAAGTAAAGCTGTTAAAGTCAAACATACATGCAAAAGCGTATACCAGAGCATTTACACACGTGAAAATATAGAAATATATTAACTTCGGCTGTGTTATTTTTTTAAAAAACATATCCATCTCACTAATCTCCGTAACATACATTTGGTTATTTGTAATAAAATGAATGCTTGGATATTATACATCAAAAGTAAAGAGTAGACAAATAAAACGGAGAAAGAAGTATGCGGAGTGTAATTAATTTCTTAAAAGGTATAGCCTTTGGCGTGGCGGTTGTCATACCTGGCTTGTCAGGAAGCGCATTTTTAGTAGTGCTCGGTCTATACGAACAGACAATTAATGCTATTGCCGGTTTACGGAAAAACATACTAAAGAATTTTCTTTTTTTATTACCCATAGGATTAGGTGGGGGAATAGGTGTTCTGATATCTACCAGATTTGTATTATGGCTATGTCAAAGATTTCCTGTTCCATCATATTTGTTATTTATAGTTTTAGTTTTGACTGCATTTCCGGATGTGTATAAAAAAATAAAAAAGAGACGATATAGTTTCTGTATGTTGTTGCTTGCTATATGTGGTTTTGGTTTTATGATTGCAATGAATGTTTCTGCTGAAATGTTACAACAATATGCAGGACATCAACTTGATTCATATGTTGCCATCTCAAATGTTAATAGTTTTGTTGATGGTATGACAATTCTCTTTGCCGGATTCTTATCTTGTGGCATGATGTCCGTCCCGGGAGTGAGTGGATCAGTAATATTAATGATGATAGGACAATATGGGACAGTATATAGCGCTGTTGCTAACATAAATATTCCTATTATTTCACTCTTTGCTATAGGCTCGGGCTGTGGCGTTTTAATTGCATCAAAATTTTTATCACGAATTATTGCAAAATTTGAATCTGAAATGTATTATGTAGTAACGGGAATATTGATTGGCTGTATTCTGACGCTGTTTGTATCAGGAGTGCTGAATATTCAATTTATAGAAATTATCGGGAGAATTAAATTATGCATTTAATTAAATCAAAGAAGCTTAGAGCTTTCATTAGTATCCTTATGGTAGCAGTATTACTTACTATTAGTGTTTGCTCTATGGTAGCCGGTGCGGCGCCTGTGGAGACAACAGAGGATCCCATGTCTACATTTGAACCACCTGTTTATGAGCCAACCGGTTGTTGGGCTTGGAGTGGCGGCAAGTTGTTTCTTGTGTCCAGTGGAGTCATATTGAGTATTTCAATAATTATTACATTAATACAAGCAAGGAATAAATTCAAAGATTAGAAGGTGGTATAAGTGAAAATTATTCTGTTACATAATAGTACACATAGCCAGATGATGGGCATGATTATCGTTACCGGTAATGGAAGAATCATTACGATAGATGGCGGCACTAAAGGCGATAAAGATGAGTTTAAACGCATTGTTTGTGAAAATGGCAGCAAGATTGATCTTTGGTTACTTACTCATCCTCATGCAGATCATCATGGTGTTTTTGTCGATATGAGTAATTCTCTCGATACAGATATTAAGATTGACAAAGTATGTTATTGTCCTGCAGCAGACGATTATATTACTACTGATCCTGATTTTCACGCAGTGGATGTAAATATAATCAAGGAAACAATGGCTCAAACCAGATATCCGGTACAGATTGTCAAAAAAGGTGATATCTTTAATATTGATAATGTTAAGGTGGAGGTGCTCAGAGTAGTAAATCCAAACCTCAATCCATGTAGCGTTAATGATCTGTCTGTTGTTTACTCTATTACAGAGATGGTGGACGGAATCTGTAAGTTTAAGTTGATGATTCTTGGAGATATGTCTGTTCCCGGAGGTAAGGAATTACTTGAATTATATAAGGATAACCCGGATGCCCTGAGAGCTGATGGTGTACAGATGGCACATCATGGGCAAGGTGGCGTATCAAGGGAAGTATATGTTGCTATTGATGCTAAATATGCATTTTGGCCAACTCCTGACTGGCTGTGGACAAACACTATCAATAAAGATGAACCGGGGCAGGGTCCTTGGCAGACTCTGATAGTACGCAAATGGATGGAAGACTTGAATACTACGGCGATTACTGCTATGGAGAAACATGTTGTCTTTGATACCGATATTATGACAGTAACCAATTTGTAAATTATGTATCAGCTATACATAAGGGGGGAATGCAGTGAAAAAAACTTTATCAATAATAGTTATTACCTTGTGCATGCTATGTATGTTTACATCTGTGATCAAAGCAGATACATCTGACGCTATTGTTTCGCCTAGAGGCTTAGCCCCGTATAGCATTACAGCTACTGTTTACATATCAGAAAAAGGTGAATATGGTATTTCATGGCATACTAAGGATAAAAGTTTAGAACCTGTGATACAAATAACAAAGGAGAAAGGTAGTTTTGATGAATCTTTGACAGTGGTTTCTGAAATAGCGGCTTCGGAACATAACGGATATTATGCTTATAAAGGTATTGTGACAGACCTAGAGCCATCTACCCGATATTATTACAGGGTGGGAGACAAAGCAACAAGTGTCTTTTCTGAATCTCGTTCCTTTGTTACCAGTTCTCCTGAAAGTGATTCTTTTACATTTTTTCACATGACAGATACACAAGGAGGATATAGTAATTGGAAAAAAGTTCTCATGTCAGCAATGTCACTCTATGATGCGCAGCTACTTGTTCATACCGGAGATCTGGTAGATAATGGGGCAGAAGAAAGTGATTGGAAAGCAGCGTTTAAGGCTACAGAGGAGCAACTTGGTAGTTTGCTGATATCGTCTGTTGCAGGTAGCTATCATGAGAGTAACGGTACTGAATTATATGAAAATTTTAACTTCTATGTACCAAATGATCAGGATGTAAATCATGGTATATATTACTCATATGACTATAATAATGTTCATTTTACAATGCTTGATGTAAATGATTATTCAGAAGAAACAGGCAACTTTAGCGATGCACAAATAAAATGGCTGAAAAATGATTTAAAAAAGACCGACAAACAATGGAAAGTTGTTGGTATGCACTGGGGAATATATACTGCCGGTCCCAGGTATTTTACTCAGGAAAGCGCAAATCTCAGGAAAAACCTAGAGCCTATATTTGATAAATATAATGTTGATCTTGTACTGTTTGGACATGATCATGTATATACAAGGACATATCCTATCAAGAATGGCAAGGTTATAGAAAAGCCTCAAACCATAGAAGACCAGATAAATGGTGTTGATACAACTTTCGATCTGAATACAGGTGGCACAGTGTACTTGTTGTCTAATACTGCCGGAAATAAATTTTATGATCTGTCTCTTAGTGATGAATCAATAAAATACATCGCTGAGTATGATCAAAGCTATACGCCAATGTTTTCTGCTATTACTGTTGAGGGTAACAAACTTATGATAAATGCTTATATTGTAGATACCGAAACAGGGGAGGCAATGCTGTTTGATACGTACGCCATGATGAAGACCCAGGTGGCAAAAAGTTTTATTCAACAGTATTTGCTTTATATAATAATTGGTGCTTGTATAGTAGTTGCTGCAGGAACTGTAGTTATTATCCTTTTTTACAAGAAAAAAGCAAAAGAAAAGGCTGAAAATGCACAAAAATAACAAACAAACATTTGTGATAATTAACCCTTGACAAGAGCGGGCCTTTAGTAATATAATGGCCCAGTCCAATAGGGGAGTAGTTCAATTGGTAGAGCAACGGTCTCCAAAACCGTCTGTTGCGTGTTCGAGTCGCGTCTCCCCTGTTTTTTTATCCGCGGATGTGGTGGAATGGCAGACACGCTGGTCTTAGGAACCAGTCCGAGAGGGTGTGGGTTCGACTCCCACCATCCGCACTAAAGCATTCAAACCCGAACCTTTTACCAATCGGTGAAACGTTCGGGTTTGTTGTTTTCTTAAAAGATGTTAAATAGCCTTTGTTTGTGGCAGTACAGAGTTTGTCGCTCTGTACTGCCACTTCTTCGTTTCAATGACATCTCATGTACTGCAAGTGGGAAAAGTCTTTACGGTTTCTGCAAGCTGGTCGGTGCTTCTGCACCCGACAAGGACTATTTCATAACGAAAATCTATTGAGTATATATCAAATGCCGGTGACCCCAATAGTCACTGGCATTTGCTTAATAAAAGCGAAGGTCAACCAAAGCCTCTGCTTTTATCTTTTCCGAAAGTTTTGTGAAATTATCAAAACACGTAGAAATTTGAA
>SVJB01000049.1 GCA_015069185.1 Oscillospiraceae bacterium | reverse complement strand
TACAAGTCTCTGCACTATTTATGATTGAACCGCCGTGTACCGAACGGTACGCACGGTGGTGTGAGAGGACAGCTAATTAAGTAATGGTTAGCTTCCTACTCGATTAGAAAAGGAGGTTTATGCCTATGACAGTCAAGTTAATTGATCTTAAAAATGCAAAGTCTGTATCAGATTTTTCGGCTTTATGGATAATATGCTTTCCGGAAGATGATGTGAAATATATAAAAGATTACATTAATCGTCGTCTCATATATAACAATGCTATGTGCTTTGGGATATATGAAGGCGATCTCCTTGTGTCAATGCTTAGCATAATACCGGAGCAAACTTACTGCGATAATATGACACGACAGGTCAACTCCGGCTTTATTGTTGGTGTAGGAACTCATACAGCATACAGAGGCAAAGGTTATAGCCGAAGACTCATGGAATATGCGATACAATATATAGAGCAACAGACTGATATTTGCGTCCTGCAGTTATCAACAGAAATCCCGGAATTTTATGTAAAAATGGGGTTTTCTTCATATTCGCAACAAAATGGCAATGATCAAATAATATCTACAGATGATACAGGAGTGATTATTGTTAAGCCTGAAGCAGTAACATATGAAATAGCTCAAAAGCTGCTTTCCTGTTATGAACGAACAGCAAAAGACGGCTATTTCAAGAAATGTATTGGTAAAATAATGGAAATGGTATATTATTGTGATGAAATAATAATCAAAGTGTCTGATGATGGTAAATACGAAGCCTGTCGTTTTGTGGATTATTCCTTCGAAAATATGTCTACTGTTCAGATGATGAGAAACATAAAAGGAGAGTATATTTTCACGGGAAATCCAGAGAACTATTGAGAGTGGTACTGTATACTTTTAAGTTTTATAAGTCTCATCTTTTATTTCCATATTTAGTTAAAATATACACTACAAAATAATAATTATGTTAATAACAAAAGAATATTGACTCCGTTCGATTCTGTTATATACTGAAATTGTGTGGAGGCCAGCCAATTTGCAGCCACCAATACAGAAAGTTTTCTGTGTTATTTATAGTTACATGGCTTCACGGTAAAAGACGGTTGCCCGGTGATAATCTCGCCTTATGGCGCAGAAAGGAGGGCCGTAAGTAAACGCGCCCGGCGCAGATATGTTATTTGGCTCGGGAGGTGATTGCTTGTGTTTATTTCAGAAATATCGTTGCTGTGTAACATTATTCTTATTATCATTGAGATAACTAAGCTTGTATTACATATTATTGATAGAAAAAAGAAATAAGCCGTCTGCCAACACCAGACGGCTTAGGTTGTGAGATTCGTCTCACGACTCAAACCAACTTTGTGGGCAACCGTTTTTGGTTTCCACACTTTTATTATATGCAATAAAAGGCGTAAGTCAATACTGTTTTTCACAGATATTGCGTTTAGTTTTTCAAATAAAGAATTACAAAAAAAATTTTAATATGGTGTTGACATATGAATTAAAAGTAGGTATAATGTCACACGTTGCTTGAAAACAAGCACAAGCTGATGTAGCTCAGCAGGTAGAGCAACTGACTTGTAATCAGTAGGTCGGGGGTTCGATTCCGTCCATCAGCTTTGTTCCGAGAATTAAATATTTGAGGAAACTGGGAGATTTCCCGAGCGGCCAAAGGGGGCAGACTGTAAATCTGTTGTCGACGACTTCTGTGGTTCGAATCCACAATCTCCCATCAAAAATCCTCGTACGATAGTACGGGGATTTTTACTTTTTCACTCTTCACTTATTTCTAAATACGCGGTGAGATTATGTCCAAAAAACTTCGCATTATATACGCAAACGCTTTTGTCCTTCTTCTTTTTTCAGAAATAATGATTGCTTTATTTGCGCACGATGATTTTATTCGACCTTATATTGGCGATGTACTTATCACAATTCTGATTTGCTGTTTGTGCAGAATATTTTTTCCGAAAGATGTACCTGCCTTACCGGTATATGTTTTTGTTTTTGCAGTGTTTGTTGAGCTAATGCAATATTTTCAGATTGTAAAATTATTGGGATTGGAGAATAACACGTTTATTTCAACGATTATTGGGACTACATTTTCCGCAGTCGATTTGATTTGCTATGGTATCGGATGCTTTGTTTTCTGGGGTGCAGAAAAAATAGCATATTCCGTTTTTAGGCATCATAATGGTTCGTAACAGTCTTAACAAAGAGACACTTTACCAGAATGGTGAGTGTTTTTTATTTGTAGCGTGCATTGTAATAAAATGAGAATACTACAGTATATCAGTAAATAATCTATTGTAATATTTTCCCTCATATAGTAAAATTACACGAAATTAAATATTTATGTGTGAAGCTTGCAGGAAAAGTTTTATACTACCGAAGGAGTAACACTCTCAGGTATCCATTCTAGGATGAGGACTGTAAGCAGACATAACTTTGGAGAAGCTCATTAGATTGAGTGCCGAAGGTGCAAGGCGGTTTACGCTAATCTCTCAGGCAAAAGGACAAAGTCAGATCTTTCCTTTTTTTGTTTACTGTGGTGCGGTTTACGTTTTGCGTATACCGCATTTATTTTTTAGGAGGGCAAATATGGATGTGTTTATTGAGAAACTCACTGAAATCAACGGCGAATTAAACAGTTTTATCTGGGGTATACCGGGTCTCGTTTTATTAATTGGTACAGGTATACTGCTTACTATCTGTACTAAAGTGTTTCAGGTATCTCACATAGGACATTGGTTCAAGGAAACAATTGGTAGCTTATTCAGAAAGAATAGTAGTTCAACAAAGAAGACTGACAGAAAATCTATTTCTGAGTTTCAGGCTCTTTGTACAGCGCTGGCTGCTACTGTAGGTACCGGAAATATTGCCGGTGTAGCAGCTGCTATCGTAATAGGTGGTCCCGGCGCTGTCTTTTGGATGTGGGTTGCAGCATTTTTTGGTATGATGACAAACTTTTCTGAAAACGTACTTGGTATATACTTCCGTCGTCGTAATAGTAATGGTGAGTGGTCCGGCGGTGCTATGTACTATCTTAAAGATGGCCTCGGACGTAAGAAAGGGTTTAAAACAATTGCATCTGTTCTGGCCGTTTTATTTGCTTGCTTTGCAATCCTTGCATCGTTTGGCATTGGTAATATGGGACAGGTTAATAAAATAACACTTAATTTGGAATCAGCATTCTTTTCAAATACAAATCTTGGCACGGTAGGTGGCGTGTCAATACTTGGCTTAATTATTGGTTGCGTACTGGTTGTATTAGGAGGATTAATAATTCTGGGAGGATTGCAGAGAATCGCATCCTTTGCAGAACGAGTAATTCCATTTATGGCACTTGCATACATATTTGGAGCCCTTGTGATAATGTTTATCAATATCGAAAATATTGGAGCTATGTTTGTATCAATTTTTCGATTTGCTTTCTCGAACAGAGCTGTATCAGGCGGCGTGGTAGGAACAGTTTTCCTGGCTATGACCCA
Organism: Oscillospiraceae bacterium; assembly: GCA_015069185.1. Taxonomy (GTDB): domain Bacteria; phylum Bacillota; class Clostridia; order UBA1212; family UBA1255; genus SIG424. The sequence continues at coordinate 2,727 of SVJB01000049.1, read as the reverse complement.
GGGCTTCAAGAGAGGTGTATTCTCCAACGAGGCGGGCCTCGGCTCATCAGTTATGGTACATAGTTCGTCTAATGTTAAGGAACCTGTTCGTCAAGGTATGTGGGGAATATTTGAGGTTTTCTTTGATACCATGATCGTGTGTACCATGACAGCCATCGTAGTGCTGTCGTCAGGATATATTGATCTTAAAACAGGTAATCCTGCTGTAACTAATTTGGATGATTCTACTTTGATTGCCAGAGCCTTTGGCAACGTATTTGGCTCCTTTGGTGAATGGTTTATAGCTATCGCAATGCTCTTATTTGCGTTCACCACAGTAGTAGGATGGTCTCAGTATGGTGCCAAAGCAGTTGAATATCTATTTGGCACAAAAGCTGTGAAAATATATAAAGTTATTTTTGTTCTTATGATTGCCTCCGGTGCGATAATGACATCATCTCTGGCATGGGATATTTCTGATACCTTTAACGGGTTCATGATGGTACCAAACTTAATCGGTGTTTTGACTTTATTTCCTTTAGTAGTAAAGATTACACGTAACTACATTAATCGTAGAATTAAGAATAAAGATGAGAAACCGATGCTATCATATGACCCTGAGATAGAAGCAGAGATGATTAACAAGTTGGATGAAGAATGACATTGTTTATGTACTTTCTGTGAAAAATCATAGATACCTTTAAATGTGACATAATATCTGCTATAATCTAAGTAAAGCTAAATAGAAGGAGGATAATATGAAAAAAGTTATCATTGCTTTAATTGCCATATGTTTAGCACTTGTTTGTGTGATTATTATAAAAATTTGTGTTTCGGATACTCCGGATGATACAGTTATAACAAATACATCAACACCCGAAGCCACAACTCCGGAAAGCACTCCGGTTGGTACTGCTACTCCCACCCCCACTGATGAGCCTATTATTCCGGTTGTAACAGATCCACCTCCACCGCTTCATGAAACAATTGATCCTGATACATTATCAGGTGATGAAAAGGCTGCATATACATGGTGTGATAAGGCTTATGAGGCTGCAAAGGAATCAAAATCATTATCAAAAGGTTCAGATACAGAGAGTATTAATAGTAAATGGTCTTCTGTTTATGATGTTGTATGCAATCAGATGACAAGATATTATGACTATTATCTTTCCGGTGGTATTTCCTATAAAAGCTTTGAATGCCTTATGAATTCATATGCCCAGATACCAAGTGCGTCAGGTATCGCAAAGGGTTATATTGAGGTTGCCAAATCTAAAGAGCAGAGCGGAAGCATTGTTGACAACTTTGTTCAATATGTAAATAAAGGTAAATATATGAAGGCAACCATGCTACTAAAAGATATTTCAAATGCATCTTCTATTGTCACAATTAAAGATTTATTCGCATCAAATACAGACGCCTTCAAACAGGGTATTACAGCTGCTGTTACAGAGTACATGGTACGTTATGAGTTGGCTGAGGGTAAGAGTTATCTCGAAGCTCTTAAAGGACTCGGTGTTGATGAACATATTCAAACAGAAGCTGACAGACTGGAAGCTTACAGAAAATTCCAGGATGTGGAGTTAGTAAATTGCAATGTTACTACTACTCTGGAGAATATTTATACACACTGTCTTATCGCATATCCAGAGATAAACTTCCAATCTAAGTCCACGTATAACTGGTGCGGAGTGGACTGTCTTACAGTTAGTGAGTTTGTAGCTATACTCAATGCCCTTTATGAAAAGGGATATATTATCGTTGATGCAAATCTCTTTTATGACGCGGAAAATGATACTATCAATACAACGCTTAAGTTACCTAAGGGCAAGAAGCCTTTGTTACTTACATTTGATGATGTGACATATGATTCACGTAAAGATAACAGGGGAATGATTGATAAACTTATACTGGATGAAGACGGATATGTTTGTACCTACACAAAACATGCAGATGGCAGAGAGGTTATATCGTATGAAAATGAGATATTCCCGATTATTAATGCCTTTGTACGTGAACATCCGGATTTTACATTCCATGGTTCACGTGGTACTCTTTTCTTTACAGGATTTGATGGTATTTGTGGATATCGTACACAGTCAAACCCTATTGATGATAACGAAGCGCAACTTGGCCTGGATAGACAAAGCGAGATTATTGAGGCAAAGCAGGTAATAGAGGCACTTCGTGATGAGGGTTGGACATTTGGTTCACATAGTTATAAGCACTCAAGAATGTCAAATCTCAGTGCTTCATCTTTCAGAAGCGATACTAATAGATGGTTAGAAGAAGTTGGCGCTATAGTAGGTGATACAATACTCTTCTGCTGGCCATATGGTGATCATGGTGGCGGCGAGCTACGTAAGAATGCAGAACATAAATATTTGTTTGACAACGGCTTTAAGTTCTTCTTTGGTTGTGGTGCCAAGAGATTCTATGCAAATGAAACAGACGGTAATGGAATCTTCAGTGATCGTAAAGCCATAACAGGAGAAGCTCTCCATTACTATTCATTAGGTTATAAGACTTATATTCAGGAGTATTCTTATCTGTTTGATCCAAATAGTATCTGGGATCCATATAGACTTCCGTATAAGAGCAATTATTTGCCGGAGGAGGTTGGTGTAAAATAAATCTTGGGATTTGAAAAGAAAAAAATAATGACGGGAGCCCCGATTAGTGATAAATTTAAATTGACAGAAAAACACTAAAGGATGGTGGCTCCCGTGAGAAGTATTTTAACAC
>SVJB01000048.1 GCA_015069185.1 Oscillospiraceae bacterium | reverse complement strand
CACCATCAGGTTTTATATAAATATTGATTTTTATATGGAATTATGCTACATTTTATATATTGTTATTTATTGGAGGTTATGATATGACGATTCATGAATCAGGTGAGATGTATTTAGAGAGCATACTTGTACTCAGCAGAAGTATAGCTAATGTTCGCGCCATTGATATCGTCAATCATACAGGATATTCCAAGCCAAGTATTAGTCGCGCACTGGGACTACTCAAGAAAGATTGTATGGTCACAGTAGATGATAACGGTTATATCAGGCTTACAGCTGCCGGAGAAGCACATGCTCTCAAAATTTATGAGCGTCACCGCATTCTATCCGCCTACTTTGAGCACCTCGGTGTCAGTCATGAAGTAGCGTCCTCCGACGCCTGCAAGATTGAGCATGTTATAAGCGACGAGACATTCGATAAGATTAAGGCTCAGGTGCTGAAAATCAGCCAATAATAGCTTTTCACGTGAAAATTCTATGGAAAAAGTAATTCATCTTGAATCAGTGGATTCTACAAATAATTATTTAAGAAAACTGGCCGCCGAGGGATGTCCTCACGGTCAGTTTGTCGTAGCTCAGCATCAAACCGCCGGCCGAGGCCGAATGGGACGCAGTTTTGTATCCCAAGAAGGTACAGGCATTTATTTATCATGGCTGCTCAGGCCTGATTGCTCTCCTACAGACATACTACCTATTACTTGCATGAGCGCTGTAGCAGTCTGCGATGCTATTTATAAATGTTATGAAATAAAACCACAAATAAAATGGGTTAATGATCTTGTACTGAATCAACGTAAAATTTGCGGTATTCTTACGGAAATGTCACTTACCGGCAATAAGATTTCTCATGTAATCGTAGGTATAGGGATCAATGTAAATAATTTGCAGGAAGAATTTCCGTCTGAGCTACGTGATATCGCCACTTCCCTATTCATGGAAACAGGTAAGCAGCTTGATATTTCTATATTAACCGATGAGCTGATTTGCCAACTGGAAAGTTTAGGTAATATTCTCATACCGCTGTCATCCCCTGGCCTTGAATTACAAAAAGATAGCGATCCCGCACCAGACTATTATTGGCATGAATATTGCAAGAATAATATCATTCCCGGCAATGATATACGGATTATCACTCCCCACGGCGAGAAGATTGCCTATGCGCAAGAAATAAATCGAGATTTCTCGCTTAAAGTATGCTATCCGGGAGGCATCACAGAAGATATCTCTAGCTGCGAAGTTACAATAAGGAAAAAATAAAAGAGACTCGCCAACAGGAATGCGAGCCTCTTTATTAAGGTAGGGTACTTCACTCTATATTAATGGAAATGTATTCAATATTTTCACCAGACTCCGTCCTCTGCTTCTTTGCATGGCACGAATCCTTCATAGCACATCCTCCGCAACCGCAGCTGCAGGAAGATTTGCCTTGTTTCTTGTCTCTTATCATCTTGATTACGATCAGAGCAACTACTGCTGCCACCACAGCAAGCACGACAAGAGAAACCCAATTATCAACAATCCATTTCATAATCTAAAACCTCGTAATCACTTTGTACGTACTTTTCCTAAATGTGTCCTCTCCTTGTATGGACGAACAAGTAGATACACAAGTGCTGCAATTAATGCGAATGCTATAACAGTACCAACAATGTTTACTGAGCCGGTGAAAAGGAGCCCCAGCTGATATACAATGAAGGAAATTGCATAAGCAAACGCGGTCATATATCCAATAGCAAAACAAGTCCATTTTGCATTGTTCATCTCACGCTTGATAGCTCCCATTGCTGCAAAGCATGGTGCACAAAGCAAATTAAATATCATAAACGAAAATGCGCTAAGCTTGCTGCCATCAAAGAATTCATTACCAATTATTACCGCGCTTTGAGATACGCCTTCTTCTACCTCGCCCATAAGGTCTGCACCTTCAGGAAGCATTTCTGATAATGTACCAAATACACCAACAACCTCTTCTTTTGCAACTAAACCAAGTACAGTAGCAACAGCTGCCTGCCAATTACCGAAGCCAAGTGGTTTGAATATTATCGCAATAGCAGATCCTATGACATTCAGGATTGATTGTTCGTCGCCCTCTCCTATGTAATGGAAGCCGCCCTCAAATGATAAGCTATTCAGAACCCAGATAATCACACTGGCAGCTACAATAACAGTACCCGCACGCTTAATAAATGACCATCCACGTTCCCATGTAGAACGGAAGATATTAGAGGGTACCGGAGGATGATATGCAGGGAGTTCCATTACAAAAGGAGCAGGATCGCCGGCAAAATTCTTCGTTTTCTTTAATATAATACCTGTAACAATTACGGCCGCAACACCAATAAAATATGCGGCAGTTGCAATCAGCGGACTATTACCAAACAAAGCAGCAGCTATAAGTCCTACAATAGGCATCTTAGCACCGCATGGAATAAATCCCGTAGTAATAATTGTCATGCGACGGTCACGTTCCTGTTCAATAGTACGACTTGCCATAATACCGGGAACACCGCAACCTGATGCAATTAGCATAGGAATAAACGATTTACCGGACAAACCAAATTTACGGAATATTCTGTCCATAATAAACGCAACACGTGCCATGTATCCGCAATCTTCTAAGATTGACAGTAAAAGGAATAAAATCAGCATCTGCGGTACAAATCCCAAGACTGCGCCCACACCGCCAACAACACCGTCTGCAATCAGACTGACAAGCCAATCCCAACAGCCGATTGCTTCTAGTCCCGAAGCTACGTTAGGCACAATCCACTCTCCAAACAGAGTATCATTCATAAATCCAACAGTCCAGTCGCCGATTGTTCCAATAGATATTGTATACACCAGGAACATCATTACTGCAAATATAGGCAATGCCAGAATTCGGTTTGTTACAATTCTATCTATTTTATCCGAAACAGATAATTTACTCTTATTTTGCTTTTTATAGCATCTGCTGAGAACCTGACCAATGAAGACATAACGCTCATTTGTAATAATACTTTCAGAATCATCGTCAAGTTCTTTCTCAACAGAAGCGATATCAACTTCTATATGTGAAATAACTTCCTGTGATAAATTAAGTTGCTCTAATACCTTTTCATCACGTTCAAAGAGCTTTACAGCATACCAGCGCTGCTGTTCTTCAGGAAGATTATGTATAGCTGCTTCCTCAATATGTGCAATTGCGTGTTCAATAATACCTGAGAAGCTGTGTTGCAGTACTGCCTTACCCTGCTTTGCCGCTTCAATAACACAATTTGCAGCATCTGTAATACCTGTGCCTTTCAGTGCAGAAATCTCTACAACAGGTAATCCAAGTTCTGCAGATAATTGTTTAATGTCTATTTTATCTCCTTGTTTTGTAACAACATCCATCATATTGATGGCGATAACAGTAGGTATACCAAGCTCCATAAGCTGTGTAGACAAATAAAGGTTACGTTCAAGATTGGTACCGTCTACAATATTGAGGATGGCATCCGGTCGTTCATTAATCAGGTAATTTCTGGCAACAACCTCCTCCAATGTGTATGGAGACAGAGAATATATACCGGGAAGGTCCATAATTATAATATCTTTATCTTTCTTGTATTTACCTTCCTTCTTCTCAACCGTAACCCCAGGCCAGTTACCTACTGTCTGATTACTGCCCGTCAATGAATTAAACAGTGTTGTCTTACCGCTGTTAGGGTTACCCGCAAGGGCAATTTTAATACTCATAAGTGTCTTCCTTCCTTTTTAGTTAGCATCAACTAACCGAATTCTAAAAAAATATAAATTATTCAACCTCTATCATTTCACAATCAGCCTTGCGAAGTGACAATTCATAGCCACGCACATTAACTTCCATAGGATCACCAAGTGGAGCTACCTTACGTACAAAAATCTCTGCGCCCTTTGTAATGCCCATGTCCATGATACGTCTCTTAACTGCACCCTCACCATGAAGCTTCACAACCTTGCAGGTCTCGCCTACTTTTACCTCTCTGAGTGTTTTCATCGAAATCCTCCTTAAATATATATGTCACAATCAAACCATTATTTTCTGAGCCATTTCTTTACTAATAGCAATACGACTTTCCTTAACATGTACAATGACATTGCCACCAATAGAATTTACTACACTAACACTACTTCCCGGCACAAAACCCAGATTCTCAAGATGTTTCTTAACTTCCGGACTACCTCCGATTCTAATAATAATGTTCTCTTTACCAATATCGGCAAGTGTAAGCGGCATCATAAATTATCCCTCGTTCGTAATGCTTTCATTATATCAGTTAGCCCTTGCTAACCACACCATATAATATGACAATTGTCACAATATGTCAATATTAGTTTTTGAACAAAATGTTAACACTACATGTTAAAATCCCGCCTTGATTACTGAGTGCAAATATGTGATAATAGCCTGCGACAAATAATCAGGAGTAAAATCATGAGCAATAATAGAGGAAGCTTTTCAGGAAAAATCGGTTTTGTTTTAGCAGCCGCAGGCAGTGCGGTGGGTCTTGGTAATTTATGGAGATTTCCATATCTTGCAGCCCAATACGGTGGAGGAATATTTCTCCTTGTCTACCTTATCCTTACAATAACATTTGGATTTGCATTAATGACAGCTGAGATAGCAATAGGCCGCAAAGCAGGACTCAGCGTTGTTGGTGCCTATCGCTATTTAGACAAAAGATTTTCCTTTATGGGTTATATTAGCGCGATAATCCCCATGATAATCCTGCCCTATTACTCTGTTATCGGAGGCTGGGTAACAAAATATTTGTTCGCCTTTGCAACAGGTGACTCAAAGGAAGCAATAAGTGACACGTATTTCAGTACTTTTACATCCAAACCCATAGAGCCTCTTATATGGTTCCTTATCTTTATCGCTCTAACTGCAATCGTCGTACTCTTTGGCGTCGACAAAGGAGTCGAGCGTGTCAGCAAAGTAATGATGCCGGTGCTGGTTGTGCTTACCATCTTTATATCAATATACACAATGTTCCTTCCAGGTGCATTAGAAGGCGTAAAATATTACCTGACACCTGATATTTCAAAATTTTCTGTGAAAACAGTTCTTGCCGCCATGGGACAACTCTTTTATTCCATGTCAATTTCCATGGGTATTATGATTACTTTTGGTTCATATCTCAAGAAAGATGTTAGTATAGAAAAATCTGTAAAAAGTATAGAATGGTTTGATACTGGTATAGCTTTTTTTGCCGGACTTATGATAGTACCGGCTGTCTTTGCTTTCTCCGGTGGCAACGAAGAAGCCCTCGGGCAAGGGCCGGGACTTATGTTTGTTACTCTGCCAAAAGTATTTGATGTAATGGCAGGAGGTACTTTTATGGGAATTACTTTCTTCTTATTAGTACTATTAGCGGCTTTGACATCTTCAATATCACTCATGGAAACTATAGTGTCTATTTTCCAGGATAAACTGGGGCTGGGACGTAAAATGTCCTGTCTCATAGTAATCGGAATCTGCCTGTTACTTGGTATCCCTTCTTCTCTGGGCAGTGGCATATGGTCAGAAATCAAAATCTTAGGTTTTCAATTTTTGGATTTCTTTGACTTCATAAGCAACAGTGTCCTAATGCCTATTGTTGCATTGATTACATGCATCTTTGTAGGATATATAATTAAACCCAAGTCTCTTATCGAAGAAGTTGAATTATCAGGACCATTCAAGAGAAAAAATTTATTTGTTATAGTGATTAAGTATTTCGCACCTGTTTGTATTGTGTTAATATTAATATCATCAATATTAAGTGGTTTTGGTATTTGGAGTATATAATCACAACACGAGGACTCAAAGGAAGAAATTATTACTTTATGTAAGCAAATTGTAATATATGAAAACAGCCTTAAAATAAAAACAGTCACTAAATCTAGTGACTGTTTTAAGCGGAGAGGATGGGATTCGAACCCATGTGGGGTTGCCCCCAAACGGTTTTCAAGACCGCCTCGTTATGACCACTTCGATACCTCTCCGTGTTCGATTGAAGTAATCAACGCGTGACATTATAATACAGGCAAAGCGGTATGTCAAATACTTTTTTGTTCTATTTGCTTGTATCTTTATTTGAAAAACTAAACGCAACATTTAAGTTGCGTTTACTTCTTCGCACTAATTTGTCTTTAAACTTTTTGATATAATTAAAAAAATTGCATTTACATCTTCAACCTTAATATCATGTTGTATT
>SVJB01000047.1 GCA_015069185.1 Oscillospiraceae bacterium | reverse complement strand
TATGCAGCTAGATGCCGTTTTGGAGTTGATTAACAACAGGCCTCGTAAGTGTCTGGGTTATCTTTCTCCTAACGAGTTTATTTGCAAACTGTTGCACTTGGATTGACAATCTGAGGAGGCTTTGGTACGGTACAAAACCGCATATAACGCACAACACCCAACGGTGTATAGAAGTGAGCACTTTCATCTGCGCGATGATATACTATCACACGAAAGTCAACGATGCAAGATCAGCCACAGCAGTTTGAAGTGCTGTGGCTGTAAACGTCTTATGACTCTCGCCCTTTCGATACAGGCGTTTTTCTTGTGCTAATCTTTTCGTGACATAAGGAATATGGCTGCGAAGCCTGTGGAGGCCGTTAAAATGCAGGTAAGCCATTCGATACCCCGGGGCACTCCAGGGAAAGCCTCAATGAGAGAACCCACCACAAAGCCCAGAATGATAAGATATGTGGCATGGGGATATACCTTCATAAACCTGTCCAGAACCCTGGCGGAAACGAGAATACCGATTGCAAGACCAAGCACAAGAGGAAGCAGGAACATTACGTCCATCTCCCCTATGGCGGTCATGGTGGCATCATAGAGTCCCAGAAGAAGCAGGAAGTATGAGAAGCTTATTCCGGGAAGAATGAATGCTACTGCAGAAATAAAGCCCGCCACCAAGAGCAGTAAAAACCACAGGAAGCCGTTTTCAGACGAGGTATGTATCAGGTCTGTCGGGATAAAGGACATCAGTATCATCGTCAACACGCCGAAAGCGATGTATACCACGTGCTTTGGCCGAAGTGTCGTAACCTTTGAATGGCGGTAGATCATCGGCACAGCGCCTGCAACCGCCCCTAAAAAGAAGAATATCGTAGGCTTTGGGTAACGGTCGATAAGGGCGAGGATGGGATTTGCAAAAATGAGCATACCGACAGCAGCACCTAAGATAAACAGAGCAAGGAAGATGATATTCTGCCTTTTCATGCGTCTGATGGTGCTGATCGAGGTTATTAGCTCGTTGTAAATGCCCAGAGTCATCGCCATCGAGCCCCCGCTGACACCGGGAACAAGCATCGTTCCGCCGATTATCACGCCTTTTATTACAGTTAGAATGTTATTTGTTTTCAACGGTTTTGCCTTTCATGGTGTTGTTCTAAGTAAATTATAATACAGAAAGGCAGTGTTGGTCAAGTGAGCAGGATATGTATTTTGCCAATTACTTTTTCTTTCGGTTTGCCTTGACACATTATAGTAATTTTAGTAAAATTGAGTTTAGATTACAAAGAATAATACTTGTTTTGATGAAAGGAATTAATAAAATGAAGTGTGATTTTGATCTGACAAAAAGCGAATATGAAGTTATGAAGATCCTTTGGGACAGCAACGTCCCAATGCTTAAGCAGGACATTTTGAAGATAAGCGACCAGTATAAATGGAACGACAATTATTTAAAGAAGATGCTGACAGTGCTGTATAAAAAAGGTGCGCTTACATCTGTTGGTGCGGCCAGAGTTGGCAAAGTAAATTCAAGGCTGTATGTGCCGACGGTGTCTGAGGATGAATACAACCTTTCAAAGTATCCGGTGAGATCCATAAATATTATCGCAAGTCTGGTTGATGAGCTTTACAAAAACGCCGATGATGACGGCAAGAAAAAGGTCATCCGCAAGCTGGAGGATATGCTCGATGAATTCAAAAAGTAACAGGAGAAATGCAGAATGAGTGTTACGCTTTATTCATTTCTTATGGCGCTTTTATGCAGCAGTGCTTTTGTAGTGCTGCTGGTATTGTTCAGAAGAAAAAATGAGTTTATTTATACGTTTGGCACCACTTCGATGCTTCTTCTTTTTGCGGGATTTGTAATAAGATTGGCATTGCCTGTTGAGTTTCCTTTTGTAAAGGAAATAGGGCTGTTTGATGGGTTGTATGCAAATGTTAATTCGTTTTTGATGAAGAACCTGTATTATGGTATTTCTTTTATTGAGATACTTGTTGTAATATGGGGCATAGTTTCTGCAATACTGCTTATCAAACTCGTTGTAAAGCATATTGGATTTACAAGAGCAATGCTTCGCCTGAAAAATCACATTACTCCACAGATAACAGAATGTCAGAAAAGAATTGAAGCAGAGCTCCATGTTAAGAACGTACATATAATTTGTTCACCTCATTTCGAAGCACCTCTGTGTTCCGGCATAATGAAATTGATCCTGTTGCCGGAAATGGATTACAGCGATGAGGATCTTTACTATATTCTCAAGCATGAATATACTCATTTAAAGAATGGCGATCTGTATCTGAAAATGCTTGTGGAAGTGTTTGTGGCGATATTCTGGTGGAATCCTTTCGTATATCTTCTCAGATATAATCTCAGTGATGTTCTTGAGATCAAGTGCGACCTGTCTGTTGTGGGAAAAGAAAATCGTGAGATCAAAGCCTCTTATTTGCAGACAATTCTCAATATGGTGAAAGCAAGTTTAAATAATGATAAGAAGGATAAAAAACTTCGTCTTACTACCGCTGAATTCGTAAATTATTCAAAAGAAGACAGTTTAACGCAAAGATTTAAAGTCGTTATTAATTATAAGCCGAATAGGAGAAAAGGTATTCTCTATTTTACAGGCTTTATTGCCACAATGGTTCTCACTCTGTCCGTATCATATATGTTTGTGCTTCAGCCGGCTCATACCGTTCCTCAGGAAGAGATAGATGAAGGTGGTGCTGTTGAGATAACACCGGAGAATACATATATATTGGAGACTGAAGACGGTAAATATATATTAATAAGCGATAATGGTATTGAAAATGAAATTGATGAATCATTTAAGGATATGCTGATTTTAGATGGATTTGAAATTAAGGAGGAATAGTAAAATGAAGAAAAGAATTATTGCAATATTATTATTTTTAATGTGTTTCATGCTGTGTTCTTGTGAACAAAAATCATATCCTATATCACTTCATCAAGACTCAAATAATATTATTCAAATTGAATTGTTTAAAAGAACTGTTGATGATAGTACGATAGAATATACTCTTTCAGAAGATAAAATAGATGAATTTATAGCCGATCTACTTAAAATGTCATGTCATGTCCAGCATCCACCTTGCACAGTTTATGGACGCCTTTTTGTGCAACTGCATTATGAAAATGGTGATATTGAAATAATTGGAACAGGTGCAATAGGCTATAAAACTTTAGAGTCAGAAGAATTAAATGGCAAATACTGTGTGCCGTTGGATAATATGTATGAATTGTTTGATATGTATTTTGATACTTAAGTGATTTTTCATGAGACTGTGGAAAATTCTGGTATGAACCAAAAGGGGGAGTTTAATCGCCTCTTTTGGTTCAACCAAATAGCAATAAAAACTATAACAAAGACCAGTTATTATCCGTAAGCCGCCGCTTAACAGCAAAGATGCCCCTGCAAACGATTTAATAACTACATATACCTATGACTTTGGCGGAAATATCCTGAATAAGTCTGAGTATCATTATGATTATAGTGGTCCTCTGGACAACAAGTTTATAGGCAGCGAAAATTATACATATAGTACAGGACGTTGGGGTGATCTGCTTGTTGGCATTACTGATGGCATCACAAGCAAAATCATCGAAAATGACGATATTGGCAATATGCTCGGTGATGGCACATGGAGCTATGAATGGCAGCACGGTCGTCAGCTTGATTCTATGTCTAACGGCACAACAACGGTCAACTTTGACTATGATGCAAGCGGCATGAGAATCAGAAAAGCTATCGGCACAAATGTGTGGAGATATACATACAACGGCAGTACCCTCTCCCACATGACCGATGGTACAAATACGCTGTACTTCAGCTATGACTCCAACGGTGCAATGGCCGTGAACTATAATGGTACAATGTACTATTACGTCCAGAACGCACAGGGTGACGTAATCGCACTGGTGAACTCCAGCGGTTCGGAAGTAGTAAGCTACACCTATGGCCCTTGGGGCAAGCTTCTCTTCGTAGGCGGCTCTATGAAAGACACCCTCGGTCAGCATAACCCGCTGAGATACAGAGGCTATGTCTATGATACCGAGACTGGACTGTATTATCTGCAGACAAGGTATTATAATCCAGAGATGGGTCGATTTATTACTGCAGATAGCCAGTTGAATGAAGCCTCAATTCTCGGATATAATTTATTTGCATATTGTTATAATAATCCAATAAGCTTTTTTGATAATGATGGCAGAGAAGCTATCTCAATTTGCTTGGGTGTACTTGCTTGTGCAGCTATATTAGTGATCGGCTGTATGGCGATTGATATGCTGAATGATTCGATGCCAACTATTATTGATGGTTTTGAAAAAGGTCTCAATTCTCTTAATGCAAGTATTAAGAGAATTAAAGAGGGTATCGAAGGTAGTTTTGCAAGAGCTAAACAACAAACTAAACCAAAACGGCTATATGAAATTCATCATTTAGTTGCAAAAAAAGCACATAATGCTTCATATGCTGCTAGAATTCTGAATGAAGTTCTTGAGGGTGGCGTTGAAAATGAAGCTAACAAACTAGTAATAAAATATGGACTTCATCGTAGACTACATACGAACGGTTACTACGGATGGGCCAACAGTGTTGTGATAAGTGCATATAATTCGGCCAATGGCAATAGGAATCAACAAAGAATCAATGTATTGGCGGCATTGGCAACGATTAGAGCATATGTACGATCTCTAAATGCGATGGCTCCATATTAAGGAGGTGCAAAAATTGATTAATTCAGAAAAATCTAAGAATAAACTTCCAGAGTTTCAAATTAAACTAAAAAATCAGACGAATATAAAAATGTGCGAGCCTTTTAGAATTGAATGTTTGCGCCTTGCCAAGTTGGCGGAAAAATATAAGGAAAAGATATCTGAATTATATAATACAATTGCAAAATGTGTTATCAGAGAAGAATGTAGTGTTGATGGAGAATCTCTCTTTAGAGGCTTTTATCATCCAAGTCCTATTTTTGATATTGTTGTAGGCAATTGTAATCGTGGTAGGCTATTAAAACGTATAACAAAAAAAAGTAGAGTAACATTCAAATATGGCTTTGATAAATCAAATAGATTAGTTATTGTAGAAAGTATGTTTAACCTATCAAACAAGATACGAGAGTTTATTATTTACAATGAAAATACTGCATTAGGAATTGGATTTGATTCTGAAAATTCGATTTGTTATTTATGTGAAGAAGTATTCGAGAATAATAAAATTATGCATTTAATCAGAGCTTCCTACTGTGCTCATGAAAATAGAATAAGTACTTTGCATAAAGAAGATTACATTTATGATAAATACGGATTAAAAATTGCTGATATATACATGTATTATCCAGATTTACCGTTAGTTGATCACTTGCATTTCGATTTTCAACATGATGAAGAAGGTTATTTATCAAAATATACTAGTATTTCATTTGAAGGGAGTGTGTTTCAACGTTCAGCATGGACAGGACATGAGTTTGAGGTTAAAGTAAAGCGAAAAATATAGTTAGTATAATTAAAATAGTAGCTTATTAAATGAAGTTAACTCGCACAGCGGTTGGTGTTATTCAATCGCTGTGCGAGTACAAAGAGTATAACCTACGACAAGGACAACCGTCCCAAAAAGATAACATCACAGGTAACGGACAAAAACAACACTTACAATGCAGGACTTGTATCTGCAAATTACAGCTATGATGTATACGGAAGAAACAATTCTACCGTGTACAAGCATGGCGAAGATACATCCGTCCTGACAAGAACTATTAGATATGTAAATCCAAGCGATACAACAACCACAAGCATTATACACACCCTGAATAATCATACCGATCTGTATGATAAAACATATACATACACCTATGACGCTCAGGGCAACATCACAAGCATATCCAACGGTACTGGTACAATCACATACAAATACGATAAGCTTAACCAGCTTATCCGAGAAAACAATCCAATAACCGGCGAGACATGGGAGTATACCTATGACCTCGGTGGAAACATCACATCAAAAACAAAATACGACTACACCACAGCAGCTAACCCAACAAATGGCGAAGATCCCATTGTATATGTCTATGGTGACCCTAACTGGCCTGATTTGCTGACAGAGTACAACGATCAGGAAATCGAAAGCGATGCCATAGGCAATATGCTAAGTGATGGTACATGGAGCTATGAATGGCAGCACGGACGTCAGCTTGATTCTATGTCTAACGGCACAACAACGGTCAACTTTGACTATGATGCAAGCGGCATGAGAATCAGAAAAGCTATCGGCACAAATGTGTGGAGATATACATACAACGGCAGTACCCTCT
>SVJB01000003.1 GCA_015069185.1 Oscillospiraceae bacterium | reverse complement strand
CAACTTAAGATTTATAACTATAGGGACTATAACAGTTTTCCCATGAGACCTTTAGGTTGGAAATCTCCAAAACAGGTATTAGATGATTTTGTCAAGGACGGTGTAACATATGTTTGACAAACCTACATTGACAGTTTATAGAAACCTAATAAACTATTACTCGCAAATCACTTTTACAAGAGATATTTACAAATGAAAATAACAGAAACAAGATTACGAGACCCTTTTATTAAAATTTGCGAAGATGAAACGTTTCCTACTGATTTTTGATCCTGAAACTAGTTTGTGAAAATACTGTCAACAGCTTCTTCTATTTCGCGAATTGAACTAACGCGAGATAATTGGTTTCGCAAGCTAGCCGCGCCCCTGATGCCCTTAATATACCACAGCAGATTTTTACGCATCTCCCTTACCGCCACCTGCTCGCCTTTAAATTCTACACAATATGCCAAATGACGATGAATATCCTGAGCCTTCTCCACCAAAGAAAGCTGCGTATTATCCCCATTAATTATCCTGTGAAAAATATGTGGATCTCCCATAGAGCTTCTGCCTATCATAACACCGTCACATCCCGTTTCTTCCATCATAGAGCAGGCCGACTCATAACTGTCAACGTCTCCATTGCCAATAACAGGAATTTTCACAGCTTTTTTTACCTTAGCAATAATACCTCTATCTGATAAACCTTCGTAATACTGTTCTCTGAATCTTCCGTGAACAGTCACCGCCTGAGCTCCATTTTGCTCACATGCCAGAGCCACATCTACAGCAAGCTCCTCTCCTATATTATAGCCACGGCGCATTTTCACAGTAACAGGTATCTTGACAGCATTTGCCACACTATAAACGATCCTGCCTACCAGATCAGTGTCCAGCATCAAATAACTTCCCTCACGATTAGAGGTAATCTTGCGCATAGGGCAACCCATATTAATATCGATCATTGCCGCACCCATTTTCTCAAACATCACAGCACTACGAGCCATTATATCAGGCTCACTGCCAAATATCTGAATCGCACAAGGATGCTCGCCGGGCTTGATATCTGCAAGCTCCAGCGTCTTAGCGCTATCATAACAGGCACCTTTGCTGCTGATCATCTCACTATAAACAAGGCCGGCACCGTACTCTTTGCACATAAGACGGTATGCGCTATCCGTCACGCCTGCAAGAGGCGCGAGAAACACATTGTTTTCTAGCTGAACATTGCCGATTTTAATTGGGTGTATATAATCAATCATATAAAGGGATTATTTTCCTTTTCATATCCGATAGTAGATTTTGTACCATGACCTGGCAGCACACAGAGCTCGGGATCCATGTCATAAAGTCTGTCAATAGAGGCAGCCATCTGGCTCATATCTCCTGCTCCCAGATCGGTCCTACCAAAGCCACCATAGAAGAGAGTATCTCCTGTAAAAAGGAGACTGCCAGCCTGAACACAAACAGAACCTGTCGTGTGTCCGGGAGTAGAATAGAATACAAGTTCACCACCGCCTAAAGGCAAACGGCTCAAATCTCTTACCTTAACGTCGCACTCCGGGAAACGTTTCTCCGGTCCAAAATAAATAGAGGCATTGAGTCTTGGATTCTGCATGAAGCTACTGTCGTCTTCATGTAACACCACAGGAGCCTTGGGATACAGCATCTTGTACTGCTCTACATAAAAAATGTGATCGTAATGAGCATGAGTAAGGATTATATATCTAACATCAAGATTATTTTCAACAACAAGATTATTTACATCATCAGGTTTATTACCGGCATCAATAATAGCCGCCTCACGCGTTTCATCATCGTAACATATATATGTGTTAGCCCCCAGCAGGCCTTTAGTTAATCTCAGATATTTAAACAAACTACTTACCTCTTTTATAAATTATTTTACGGTTCTGCTTACATCAACCACATTCTCTAAGGCGCTTATTTTCTTGGATAAGCGGTCCAGTTCGCTTCTGTCGTTAATCTCAATTGACAAATCAATAATAGCATAGTTATCACGTGTTGTTCTGGCATTTATTGCCTTCATGTTAAGCTTTGACTCCGCAATAAGGTTAGCAATCTGAAGTAGCAGATTGCTTCTGTCAATGGCGGTAATACAAATATCCACCACATATGATGCAGCAATCTTGGTGCTGGCCCAGCGCACATCAATCATACGATTTGCTGAATCCTCCATCGACACAACATTAGGACAATCTGTACGGTGTACAGATACGCCTCTGCCTCGTGTAATATATCCCACAATAGAGTCACCGGGCACAGGATTGCAGCAACGAGATAAGCGCACCAAACAGTTATCTATACCTTTAACGATAATTCCGTTATCAGAGTGACGCTCACGTATCTTTTCTTTCTTATCTTTCTTAACCTCAAGCTTGCTTAAAATTTCTTCAGCAGATTTGATATCCGACTGAGATTCGCTCTTCTTGTACTCCTCTACAAGCAAGTTGATCAGCTTGCGTTCTGACATCTCGCCAAAACCTATTACATTAAGCAAGTCATCCAGAGAATGGAAACGATATTTCTCAAGTATCGGGTCTATATACTCATCCTTAAATAACTGCGCCATAGTGTAACCCATACGCTTTAGCTCTTTGCCAACCAGCTCTTTGCCACGCTCAATATTAGAATCTCTATGCTCTTTCTTAAAATATTGGCGGATTTTACTCTTAGCTTCAGAGCTCTTTACAATATTAAGCCAATCTCGACTGGGACCACGGCCGGCCGCCTGAGATGTGATAACCTCAACAAAGTCACCTGTCATCAGTTTGTAGTTAAGCGGCTTAATCTCGCCGTTAACCTTAGCACCCACCATTTTATTACCGATAGCGCTGTGAATTGAGTAAGCAAAGTCAATAGGAGTAGAGCCCTTGGGCAACGACTTTACATCGCCCTTAGGAGTAAATACAAATACTTCATCTGTAAAAAGGTCCATTTTAAAAGTCTCGACGAACTCGCTTGGATCTTCTAATTCCTTCTGATTATCAAACAGGTTACGCACCCACTCCAGCTTGCGATCCAAGTCTTTGCTGCGTTCTTTTTCAGATGTACCTTCCTTATATTTCCAGTGCGCCGCAATACCGATTTCCGCAGTTTTATGCATATCCCATGTACGGATCTGAGCCTCAAAAGGATGGCCGTCAGGACCTATCAATGTGGTATGCAATGACTGATATAAGTTTGCCTTAGGCATAGCAATGTAATCTTTAAATCTGCCGGGCATTGGCGTGTATAGCTCATGAATAATACCAAGCACAGTATAGCACTCCTGCACAGTATCAACGATGACACGTATTGCCATCAAATCATATATCTGGTTAAGGGTCTTACTCTGACTTACCATTTTCTTGTGCACACTATATAGATGCTTAGGTCTGCCGTCTAAGAAAGCTTTGATGCCTGCTTCGTTTAATTTTGTTTTAATCGTATCAAGAACTTTAGATATATAATCTTCTCTTTGCTCCCTGTTCTGGTCTATCTGTTGTGTTAGATGTTCATACGAATCCGGTTCCAGATATTTGAAGCACAGATCTTCCAGTTCCCATTTAATCTTAGTCATACCAAGTCTGTGAGCTAGTGGCGTATATATCTCTAGCGTCTCTCTTGCCTTCGTTATTTGCGAATCTGTATTTACGTATTGCAGCGTACGCATATTATGCAGTCTATCAACAAGCTTAATCAATATAACTCTGATATCAGAAGCCATTGACAAGAACATCTTACGTAAGTTCTCCGCATGTTGTTCTTCCTTAGTATATGTCTGGATTCTTTTTAATTTAGTAACACCATCGACCAAAGTCGCAATCTCCTGGCCAAACATTTCACGGATTTCTTCTATTGTGACAGATGTATCTTCGACTACATCATGTAGCATACCTGCAATGATTGAAGGCATATCCATTTCCATGTCAGCAAGCATATTTGATACTGCTACAGGGTGAATCACAAAGGGTTCTCCTGACTTTCTCAGCTGACCCTTATGCATATCATCTGCCAGGTGAAAAGCCTTATCCAGCAATGTAAGGTCAGTCTCCGGTGTATGGGAGAGGATTTTCGATTTTAGTTGTTCGTACGTCTCATTGTAATCCATTATTATCTTTCCTTTGTGCTGTATTACCGGTGAAAATCTTTGACGCTGCAAGGTCGACTCTGTCTTGTTGTGCTATACATTCATACATACCTTTATTAAGTTTCTTAATCAATCCCAGCTCTGTAAAAACAGCCAGCGCAGTTTTAAGTATATACCAGGTGCAGTTTATGCCGTGATTTTGTAAAGTGTCACGAATCTTCATTATATCATCCTGTCCGAATCTTTGGGAGGCAGAGCTCATTGCTTTATACACATGTGCCAGAATATTTCTGTCCAGTGTAAAGCCCCGGCAAGTGATATAGGCGTCATTATACACACATCTAAGGTCTTTATCAATACTGTATTCTCCATCGCAAATATCTGTAATGAGAAGTGATACGCTGGTAACTCCGTTCCATGTATTGATAGACGGAGTAAACACCACACCTGCTTTCTTTGTTTTCCCGATAAGCGGTGCGAATGCGCTCTTTGAGAAAGCAATGCCATCTATGTATTTTTTCTCGTTATTGCTGCCAATATACGAAAACCTGATTTTTACATGTTTTCCGTCGGCACCTACAAGGCTACACCTCTCTACCTGAAGCGACGGAATACATAAAACCGGTTCCGGATTACCCATACCGAATGGTTCCATTTTATCAAGTAGTTCTATGTTTTGTACAGTCAGCTCTTCAGGATCTACCAGTGAATCAATTACTATATGAGGAGGTGGTAGTTGTTTATCTGTGAAGCTTTGAGCATATTCATTTATTTTTTCTATGAATGGCTGTACATTATCCAGGCTTATAGTAAGTCCGCATGCAGCTTCATGTCCGCCAAATTTTACGATATATTCCTTTGCATGTGTAAGGGCTGCATGCAGATCAAAGCCATCTACCGATCTGCCACTGCCTACAATTGTATTATCCTCTGCTGCAGCCATGACAAAAGAAGGTTTATTAAACTTTTCTACAAGCCTGGATGCAACAATACCGATAACACCATGATGCCAGTCCTTGTTATAGGCAATCACGATTGCATCGCTATCCTTGGTTAGTATGTTTTGGGCGTTTGTTGCCTGCGATGCAATCTCACTTTCTTTTTCTTGTCTTTTTGTGTTTTCGTCTATAAGTCTTGTGGCTAATTCTGAAGCCTGGTTCATATTTTCACATAGCAACATTTCTAAAGCCATTTGAGAATTGCCAAGTCTGCCGGCTGCATTAATTTTAGGTACTATGCTGTACATTATGTATGATCCGGTGACGCCTCCTGACGAATTCTTACGGGCCGGCATCTGCTCTAATAGAGCTTTGAGTCCTGTTACAGTTGTGTCAACCATATGTTCAAGACCATGGCGTACAATGATTCTGTTGTCACCAAGCAGCGGCACACTGTCTCCAATGGTACCCACGCTGACCACAGGAATATATGCTTCAGTAACCTCCGGTATGCCGAGCTCAATTGCCAAAGCGCATACAAGCTTGAAGGCAACACCGCAACCTGCCAGATATTTGTTAGGATCGTTTTCGCGACTGTTTACCGGGTCCACCACTGCACAGGCATCAGGAATTATTTCCGGCTTCTTATGGTGGTCTGTCACAACAACATCAACGCCCATCTCTGCTAGCAGCTGAATTTCATTGGCAGCTGCAATGCCATTATCTACGGTAATTATAAGCGTTGTGCCGCTGTCTGCGATCTTCCTCACAGACTGTTCCGACATACCATAACCTTCTGTAAGACGATTTGGTATATAATAATCCACATTCATATTCATGTATTTTGTAAGAAAATGGTAAAGTACAAATGTTGCCGTAATACCGTCGCAGTCGTAGTCGCCGAATACAGTTACTTTCTCATCTGATTCCTGAGCCATCAATATGCGGTCAACAGCGTCCATCATACCATCAATCTCAAACGGACTGCTTAAATTATCTATACATGGATTAAAATAACTATCTAAAGTAAAGCTACCTAATGATAATCTGTTTGCAAGCAGATTTTTTATAAATTCCGGTAAATGGTACTTGTTATCTGGGTCTATATCCGGGCACGAGGAGCCGTGTACATTTTTATTTTTTTCACTGTAATAAACCCATTGTTTATCAAACATTCAAGGCACCTCCCGGAAGAAATAAATTTCCTTAAATGATACCATATTTAAGAGGTAGGTGTCAAAGATTTGTGGTAGGGGTATTGGGTCTGTTTTTCTTAAGATTTGTTTTATGCTAACCTTCTCCCTCGTAGTTTTTGAAATTTACCTACGAAAATTCAAAAACTAGCACTGATGCCACCCAAGGCTACGTTCAGTTTTTGAAATTTACCCGCGAAAATTCAAAAACTAGCACTGAAGGCACCCAAGGCTACGTTCAGTTTTTGAAATTTACCCGCGAAAATTCAAAAACTAGCACTGATGCCACCCAAGGCTACGCTCAGTTTTTGAAATTTACCCGCGAAAATTCAAAAACTAGCACTGATGCCACCCAAGGCTACGTTCAGTTTTTGAAATTTACCCGCGAAAATTCAAAAACTAAGAAAATCTTTAGCACTATCAAGAGTAAAATATCTTAGAAAGTTTATCGTCTAATAAAGATATTTATTGATTAAAATTTTGTATTAACGAATGCTTGTGTCCGGGTGTGTTTTTCAATCCGAGCAATTTTGCTTTAATTTTTGTTTCAGCATCTTTGATTCCGCAATGTAAATTCATTGCTTACGCTTAGTATATTACGAATACGCAACTTTTTAAATGGAGTTTTTATTTGCCTACATCACTTACCATCTGAAACTCAAATACGAAAGTAGTCACCTTATTCTTTGACAACACCCTCACGCCAATACCGTGCCTCAAGGCAATCTGCTTAGCAATAGCAAGTCCCAAGCCGGTACCTTCCTTATTTTCTTCACTATGCGACTTAAAAAATCTATCAAAAATAAATGGAATCTCCTCTTGCTTTATCTCACTACCTGTATTTGTTATAGATACTATGCCTCGCTCAAAGCGTACTCTGACAGGCTCCGGAGTCACCTCTCCCCCCGGCGCCAGAGAATCATCAACTAATGCTGTAAACTTTACAGCATTATCCAGTACAATCATGAAAAGCTGCCTGATTCTGTCATAATCACCTGTCACGGTGAAAAGAGTAGTATCATATTCAAACTCCACTGTTTTATCTTTCTGCAAAGCAATTCGTCTGGCACTGCGCACCGCATCACTCAGACAATCATACAGATTAAACACACCTACATTCATCTTAAAGTCAGCGTTCTGTAACCTGGACAGATCAAGCAGATCATTTACCATTCTTTGTAAATAAACACTCTCACTGAGCATTTGTCTGTGGTATTCCTCTACCTGAGCCTCATCTGTAACAACACCTTCACATAGAGCCTCCAGCGAGCTACGCATTACAGTAACGGGTGTCCTGAGTTCATGCGAGATATTAGAAATAAAATCACGTCGCAGCCTCTCAAGCTTCCGGCTTTCTTCATCTGCCGCCTCAAGCTTCTTGCCCATTTCATCTAATGTCAGCGCCAGCTCTCCAATCTCGTCACTACGATTAATTCCGGTCTGGATTGTATAATCTCCCTCAGAAATCATAACCGCTGTGTTTCTGATCTGATATAGCGGTTTTGTAATAATCTTTGCAATTATCCAAGATGCGATAAGACCTACCATAAGTGCCACAATTGAACTGGCACCCAGAATAAGCAACCCCCTAAATGTTGCGGCATCAATAGAATCCATAGATGCATGTACCAAAACAGCGCCAACAATTTTATTCCCTGTACTTGCATAAACAGGAACTCCCACAGATAAATAAGAATCACCCAGTGAATCAGAAAAATCTTCGGTATAGATGAAATACCCCGATTCGCTCATAATCTTATTAATCCACGAGAGTTCAATATCTTTAATTGTTTCTTGACTTATGTCTGCACTGGCTGATGTAGCAGTAGACGACAACATATTCAGCTTTGTATCTATTATCCATACTTCCGAGGATGTAAGGTTGTTAATAAACGCAATCAGTGTTTTTTCGTTAATCCAGAAATCTGATTGCTGACCGGGCAAGCGTCCGAAATCATCTCCTCCGGCCGGTCTTTGGTAAGGTGGCACAGTAGATGGTGACTGTGATAACGTGAGCGTCTTTGACATCAGATTTGAAATAATCACCGCCGTTTCACGTGATGATTCCTTCAGGTCGTTCTTGGCGCGATTGCGGAAAATAACTGTAAAAGCCACGCCAATCACAATAACAAGTACAAGCATAGCCAGTGTAAACAGAATCGCAATCCTTTGCGCTATACCGAATCTACTTTTCTTGTGATGTCTCGACTTATTCATGCCAATATTTACCTCTGATACTCAATTCGCAGCAAACTTGTATCCAACTCCCCATATTGTCTGAATCTCCCAGCCAATATGCTCATATTCATCAAGTTTGGCACGCAATCTCTTTATATGAGAGTCTACAGTCCTGCTATCGCCAAAGAAATCAAAGCCCCATAATTTATCAAGTAAATTATCTCTTGAAAATACCTTGTTTGTATTAGTCGCCAGTGTCCATAAAATCTCAATTTCTTTCTTAGTCAGTTTTACGCTATTGCCGCCAATCTCTACAATATAATTTTCAAGATTAATAATAAGATTTCCTGTTTTAAATATTTTACTATTAGCAGTAGTCAGGTTAATACGTCTTAAAATAGCCCGCACTCTCGCCATTACTTCTCCGCAGGAAAAAGGCTTTACAATATAATCATCAGCACCCACATCAAGTCCCATTATTTTCTCAAAATCTTCGCCTCTGGCAGTAATCATAATAATCGGTACGGTAGAGGTCTTGCGTATGGTGCGACAAACTTCAAAGCCATCCATACGTGGCATCATAATATCAAGCAAGATAACATCAGGAGCAAAGTTCTCAAACTTCTCCAGCACCTGCATCCCATCGTAAGCTACCTCAACTGAATATCCGTCTTTCTTTGCATATTCCGAAAGCACTGAGGTTATTTGTCTGTTGTCATCTGCAATCAATAGCTTTGTCATAATAAGCCCTCCTCTATGTTTAACATGTAGAGTGTAATATAACTTTGTGGCTTTTTGTTGTCTACATCCAGTCAAAAATAGAAATCGAGTTAGTTTCCGGCATTCCATCAAAACAACCTTCGTTTCTTAATGCCTCTATCGTTCCCTTGTTTACACCTGTAGATAATTGGAAATCCTCAATTGATATGAATTTCTCACCTGCAGCTAATCTGCGATCACGCTCCTTGGCAATAGGCTCTGCCTGAGATAAGCCAACACCTGACAAAACAGATATAGGAGGTCTGATGCCACCTTCCTCCGGTTTAAAATATTTTGCATCAGATTTATAGATATCCACCGGCAGAAAGTCAATATTTCTGGCATTCATTTCAACAATAAGTTCATATAGCGGTGCCTGAGTTTTTTCTTTACCTGTAAGTAAATGTCGTTTATCAGGATGCTCTAATTTCATAAATGCCTTATCTATACCATGAATCATGTATTCTGCATCAAAGTCATCAACCTTAACAGAGAATCGTGTTGCATAGTAGGCCTTCGGCTCATATACCTTGTACCATGCGAGTCTAAGTGAACATATAACGTAAGCCACAGCGTGAGCTTTAGGGAACATGTATTTGATTTTCTTACAAGAGCTTATATACCAGTCAGGTACATTGTTAGCGTGCATAGCCTCTTCCCACTCCGGCTTAAGCCCCTTTCCTTTACGCACTGACTCCATAATGTCAAAAGACATCTTTTTTTCCAATCCGCGTCCGATAAGATACAGCATAATATCATCACGGCAACAAATACACTCAGAAAGTTTGCATATACCATCATCAATCAGTTGCTCTGCGTTACCGGCCCATACATCTGTTCCGTGTGACACTCCTGATATACGTACCAGGTCAGAAATAGATCCGGGCTTCGCCTTGAGCATCATGTTCTGAACAAAGCCTGTACCCATTTCAGGAATTCCCGCAGTACCCAAAGGCAGCAAATCATAATCACAATTCAACCTCTGAATTATTTCAGGATCTAGCCCTAATGCCTCTGTTCCTGTGAAAAGAGACAAAACCTTATCATCATTAACATCTACACCAAGACTGGATATTCCGGAATATTCTTCCATAAGCTTCAGCATCTGCGGACCATCGTGTCCCAGTATATCCAGTTTTAATATGTTATCATGCAAGAAGTTGTAGTCAAAGTGAGTTGTAATTGTATCATTTTCTACTTTTTCTGCCGGATGTTGTATAGGTGTAAAGTCAAATATTTCTTTATCTCTTGGTATTACCATAATACCGCCCGGATGTTGTCCTGTTGTTTTACGTGACTGAGAGAAGCCCATAGCAAGTCTGTTAATCTCAGTATCAGAGGCTTTCTTTCCGTGAGCTTCCAAATACTTAAGTACATATCCTCTGGCAGGCTTCTCGCCAAGTTCTGCAATAGTACCGGCGCGGAACACGTAGCCCTTGCCGAATAATACTTCTGTAAATTTATGAGCGTTCGGCTGGTCGTCTGATGCAAAGTTAAGATCAATATCAGGTACTTTATCTCCGTTAAAGCCTAAGAATGTCTCAAATGGTATGTTATAACCATCACGGATGAGAGGCCGTCCGCACTTAGGACAGTTCTTGGGCTCCATATCAAATCCACAAGAATATTTTGGGTCATCATGGAACTCTGAGTATAAGCAATCCGTGTTACCGCAACGGTAATGAGCACACAGAGAGTTAACCTCGGTGATATCAGCCATGTAAGCAGCCAAAGAAGAACCTACCGAACCTCTGGAACCTACCTGATAGCCGTTTCTGGCAGATTCTGCCACAAGTTCCTTTGCCGTTATATACATAATCGAGTAGCCATTATTAATAATAGCATTAAGTTCCCTATCAAGTCTTGCCTGAACAATTTCAGGTAATGGATCTCCATAGATTCTCTTAGCCTTTTCAAAGCAGCTCTCCCTAAGCTTCTGGTCTGAGCCTTCAATAACTGGCGGGAAGAATCCGTCCGGCACAGGTCTTATAATATCAATTCTATCTGCAATCTTGTTTGTATTAGTAACTACGATCTCGTATGCTCTGTCTCCCAGATATTTGAAGTCATTAAGCATTTCATCAGTAGATTTTAAGTACAGTGGTGGCTGCATATCGCAGTCACTATAGCCTTGTCCGCCCTGCAATACTGCTCTGTATACACTATCATCAGGATTTAAGAAATGCACGTCTCCCGTAGCCACTGTAAGCTTTCCAAGCTTGTCACCGAGCCATACAATCTTCTTGTTAATATTTTCCAGATCCTCTACGGATGATACCCTGTTATTTCTGATAAGATACATGTCATTTCCTGTGGGTTGTATCTCAAGATAATCATAAAAAGATGCCATCTCAAGTAATTCTTCGTCAGACTTTCCATTAAGCACTGCATCATATAATTCACCTTCAGAACATGCACTACCTATAATCAGGCCCTCTCTGTGAAGCATTATCTCTTTACGTGGTATTCTGGGTCTGCGATAGTAATATTTCAAATTACTGTAAGAAATCAGTTTGTATAAGTTCTTAAGTCCCACCAGATTTTCAACGAGAATAATACAATGCCATGCTCTTGAGTTCTTAAGCTGGTCTTTCGTTAATTTTGTAGTCAGCACCTCATCAGAATCATGATCTATAAGCTCGTCATCACTTAAATAGCATTCGCAGCCGTATATTAATTTGATGCGATCCTCTTTGGGCACATCCTTTGCCTTATTATAGGCAGATAATGCCTTGAACATATCAGGATAAGCCTGCACACATCCGTGATCCGTAATAGCTACAGCCTTGTGCCCCCAGCCTGCAAGCAAGCTAATGAGAGCAGCCGGATCTGTAATCGCATCCTGGGCACTCATCTTTGTATGCAAATGAAGCTCAACTCTCTTGTCTGCACTCAGATCTTTTCGCACCTTATTCTTGGTCATTACAATTGAGCTAGCACGTATAATCAACTCCGATGAAAACTTATCAAGAACAGCCTGACCATAAACACGCACATAACTATTACCCATATCATCCTTAGTCTTGCCCTTGCCCGGAGTCAGATATGCTTTTATATATGAAAGATCAAATGCTTCTGCGTAGAACTGTACCTTTACAGAATATGTATTGTCTGTGATTGAGAAAGTAACGCTGTATGAGCCACTCTTTAATTCTCTTGTGTCAAATTCGAAAATCTTGCCCTCTACTGCTACAAATCCACTATCGTATGTAATATCTACCATCTTGGAGATTTCCTGGTCGATGGCCTTACCCATAAAGATAATATTACCATCAGGATCCTTCTTAGGTTCTTCTCCTTCAGCAGGTGTCAAGGCTTTCTTCTTGTTATACTTGCCGTCACCCTTATTTGTGTAACCTTTCTTGGTGCCATAGCCTGAATATCCGGAATAGCTGCCCTGGTTTGAACCAGCGGAGCTTCTCTTTTGTTGCGCTGCCAAGTAGGCTTCGCGGCTGAAAGATACCTTGACTGTATCAGATTCATCAGTCTCCGGTGAAAAAGAGTTGGTTACCTCTACCTCTATCGGCGGAGCCATATCAAATGGTGGAGCTACAGGCGGCATCTCAGGTGGCATCTCAGGTGGCGGAGCCATATCAAATGGCGGAGCTACAGGCGACTCAATATCAAATGGCGGCGCGTCATATACCGCCTCATTCTTTGGGTATGTAATATCTATCTCAACCTTGGCGCCTTTTAATTTTTCACTCCAGTTTTTCTGTAATTCACGCATCTGAATATCAGATAGCTTTTGATCACTTTCCATTTTCAATATTATTTTTTTCTCAGCGCTTACCGTAATCGCTTCTAAAATCTTTATATTTGCCATGTTTTTTCTCCATTAATCTCAATCACTTATGCCGTATTTTTTAAGTAAGTCTTCTGCTGTAATCCAATTTACCCACTGGGGCTTGCGCATCCATGTAAGTTGCCTCTTGGCATATCGTCGGCTGGCCTGCTTGATGTTGTCAGCCACAGTGCTAATATCCTCCGTCCGCAACTTGCCTGTATCAGGATTCATATATTCAAATATTTCCTTATAACCAATAGCCTGTCTTGCAGTTTTGCTGAGTTCCTTGCCCTCATGATGGCAAATTTGAAGCAGCCTGTAAACCTCATCTAACAATCCTTGCTGCATCATGATATCAACGCGTAAATTGATTCTCTCATACAGCTCATCTCTCGGCCTGTCTACACAATAAACAGTGTAATCAACAGGTGCAGGTTCACTGCGGGATAGTGCATTTCGTTCTGCCAGCGTCATTTCCGTTAGACTGTATAAGGTACATGCTCGGACTACCCGCTTAACATTGTTATAATGAATCTCACTTGCGGCCTGCGGATCCCATCCTTTAAGCAAATCATGTAGAGCTTCTGGCCCATTTTCACAGGCATACTGTGTATATTCATCTGTAAGGTTCTTTTCCTTAACAGTATCCAGATTAAGTGTATCGTATCTTATATTATCAACAAGGCAATTAACATATAACCCAGTGCCTCCGCAAAGTATAGGTGTCTTGCCACGACTTGCCACATCAAGTATAGCGTTGGTGGCATCGGGGCCATACTGCGCCACACTGTACTCCTCCCAAGGATCCAGAAAATCCATAAGATGGTGTGGTACACCCTCCTTCTCAGCCTCGTCAGGCTTTGCAGTACCAATATCCATATGTTTATATATCTGCATTGAATCGCATGAAATAATCTCGCCATCTAACTTGTGTGCAAGTTTAATGGCGCAGGAGGTCTTACCTGATGCAGTTGGTCCTGTTATAATAATCGCTCTTACAGACATCTTTTGAACTTTCTTTCTAACTCATGTTGTGTTATTTCCACACTTATAGGCCGTCCATGAGGACATGTATTCGGGCTGTCAAGCTTTGCAAGTTGACGCAGGAGCGCTTGTATTTCTTCCTGTGAAAGTATTTTATTAGCCTTTATTGCTGCTTTGCATGCCATTCTGAATATCTTTTCATCAGAATCCTGCACCGTATTCTTGACGGTAAGTGCTTCAGTGATTACCGATTCCAGATCTGCTTGCTCTAATGTCATTGGCACACTTCGTACCAAAATAGTATTAGCACCGAATTCGTCTATCTCAAATCCCATGTCTGTGAAAAATCCCGGATTCTCACAGTATGCGGCATACTCTGCGCCGGTCAAGTTTATTGCTTGTGGTACCAGCATGGTGATTGTTGGTATATCACTACTTCCGATGCTGCTCTTAAGTTCTTCATATTTTATGCGTTCATGGGCAGCATGCTGATCTATGAGGATTATTTTGTCTTCATATTGCAGGATAATATACGTGTTAAATACTTGTCCGATTACAATTCCATCTGTGAAATGGTTGTAGTCCTTTATGAGAAGCGCTGGAGCTTCGGGCTGTGAAGTTTCGGGCTGTGGAGCTTCGGGCTGTGAAGTTTCGGGCTGTGGAGCTTCGGGCTGTGAAGCTTCTGGCTGTGAAGCTTCGGGCGCCGGGGCATACTCTTTTGTCGGGGCCGGATCTTTTGTTGGGGCCGGTGTGGATATTGTGGCCGGATCTGACATTGGCGCAGGTGCAGGCGCAAACTCAGGTAGCGGGGCGGCCTCCTCTCTTACATAACTTTCATTTGCTTTAGTTTGTGGGAAAAGCATTTTCCAATTATCAGTAACAGGACCGGCTGTTTTCACAGGTTGTGATAGTGGCACCGGTTTTGGTGTAGATACCGGAACCGGCACAGGAGCATCTTTATAATAAATCGCATTGGATATTCCTCTGTAAACAGCCTTGAATACGTCGCTCTCGTTGGAGAAACGCACTTCTATCTTAGTTGGATGTACATTGACATCTACCATTTTCACAGGTACAGTTATATTGATGATGATAAACGGAAATTTATTTTTCATAACTACTGTTTTGTATGCCTCATCGACTGCAGTCGTGATTACTTTTGATTTGATATATCGTCCGTTAACGAAGAAAATCTGGCGTGCGCGATTGCCACTGACGGCATCCTTTACTCCGGCAAAACCTTCTACTTTGTATCCGCTCATTTCGTATGATACAGGCAGGATATTATCAGCAATGACCTTGCCAAATATACAATAAATAGCACTTTTCATGCTGCCGTCGCCCGGTGTCCTGAATATCTCTTGTCCTGAAGATACTAGCCTAAAAGATATCTCAGGGTGTGCCAACGCCATTTTCTGCAGCACATCAGCACAATAGGACGCTTCTGTCTGGTCTTTTTTTAAGAATTTGAAACGAGCCGGAGTGTTATAAAACAGATCCGATACTGTTATAGTTGTTCCCTTAGCACCGCCTCGAGAGCCTATTTCCTGAACGTCACTACCTTTTATATGAACATATGTGGCATTTTCGTCTAATTGCGTACGAGTGATAAGCTCCACATCTGCTACAGCCGCAATGCTTGCCAAGGCCTCACCTCGGAAACCTAGAGTGGCTACATTTTCCAGATCATCTCCACACTTAATCTTACTTGTTGCATGCTTGTCAAAACAGATAACTGCATCATCAGCCTCTATGCCACTACCATTATCTGTTACACGAATGTATGTAATGCCGCCTCTTTTAATCTCAACATTAATTGATGTACCGCCCGCATCGATAGAGTTCTCAACTAACTCTTTAACAACCGACGCAGGTCTCTCTATAACTTCTCCTGCCGCAATCTGACACGCAGTTAATTCATCTAAAACTATAACCTTGCTCATATATTAGTCACCTTGTTATCCGCAAAAACGTAGTCGTACCTGATTATTTTAATGACTCGTGGCAGGGTTGTCAAGGACGGTATAAGAAAGATGATAATGTAAAATTGTTATTAGTTGTATCGGATAATTTTATAGTTAGACGCCTCTTTTATTCAAAAAACACTATAGTTTTTGTAGTATATGGCTCCTTTTATTAAAAAAACACTATAGTTTTTGTAGTATATGGCCCCTTTTATTTAAAAAAACTGAGGATATCGATGCACCGAGTTTAACAAACTAATAAGTTTTGGTACTTTTCACAATTTCCACTAACACCGGGCGGCAAACAAGCCACTACTACTCTTTCCAAATAAAATTGTAGTTAATAGACTCACCGCCGTCCACGAGAATATTCTGCCCTGTGCAGAAAGTATTAGTTACTGTAAGGAAATACACCCACTGCGCTATCTCTTCGCAAGTAGCCCACCTTCTAAGCGGTGTCTCATCCATAATTCGGGCCCAGAGAACAGGATCATTCATAACACAGTCATTAAGAGGCGTGATAACACCACCTGGATCCAGGCTGTTACATGTTGCGCCGTAGGGAGCAACTCTCATTGCTACATTCTTAGTATAAGCAAGCACGCCGCCTTTGCTGGCACAATACTCCGGGAACTCTGCACCGGTATGGCCACTAGCCGAGCCAATATTTAGAATGGACTTAATAGCAGGTTGAATACCATATTTTTCCGTAATACCGATAAGTCCCTTCAGGTTAATATCAATATCGTCTTCATTTTGAGTGCCGGCATTATTAATAAGAATCTCAACATCATCTATATCGGGCAGCAAATCCTTATCTCTCACATCGCACACATAGTGAGTATATTGCATACTATCAATGCTGCTTTCCTGTCTGTCAATTCCTATAACATTATGACCATTGCTTATAAACAGCTGCGCAATTGCCTTACCAATACCTTGAGATGTACCTGTAATCAACACTTTCATTTATCCGATTCTCCTTTGATAAAATCTAAATACTCTTTGCCTATAGAGTTTTCCCTCCATTTAGATGTAATACGATATCCTATCGGTGAAAAGACAATTTCCATTATCAACTCTGCCACAGCTCCGGTCAGAGCGCACATCGCACATTGTAAGACTGTCCAGTGAAAACCGTCCCAAAACACAGGTGCAAAGCCTACAAATACAATTATTGAAAAAATAAAATTATCAAGAAACTGTCCTATAAATGTAGAAATATACGATCTCATAGCATACGCAAGTTTTCCGTCGGGATTCTTAACAAACATCTTTCCGATCATAAAATTAAGCATATTGTTTATAATCGCAGAAGCAAGAAATGCAATAGTACTGCCTAGTAAAATAAACCAGGTACCGCCGAAAATACCATCAAAAGCGCTGTAATCATCAGCATTCGATGGAATAACGCTGGCAATAAAGAAAATCAGACAAGTAAGTAAATTTATTGCAGCAGCAAGAACAGATATACGATTTGATGCCTTGGCTCCAAAATGTTTTGTTATAATATCCATACACATAAAAGAAAGCCACGACACCAGAATACCGCCATCTAAGGCGATCCAATCAAGCTGCAGCAAAGTTTTGTTTGCGAGCAAATTCATACAAACAACACTTATAACAAACAAAGTCATAACTGTCGCCGGTATATTTCTCAGCAAAATCGATGTTTCTTTTTTTTCTTTTATTAAGAAATTTTTTATCTTACTCATCACTTTACTAAACCTTACTACATGGTTTTACGATAATTGTCAATATTCTGGTCTTCGTTATAGGTCGGATCTCCTGGATGTATATCATTCATTTCCTGCATAATCCGGTAAGCTCTACTCCGAAGCTCCTCTGCCTGACCACAGGGGTGCAAAGATTTATCAGCGTAAATAGGCTCTGCAATATGTAAATCAACTAACGGTCCCTTACCAAACAGCTTAAAAAGTCCCTTACGCGGACGAAACGACATTGATATGGGAATCAACGGCTTGTCATATTTTACAGCATACTTAAAAGCAGTGATTTTCAAAGGACGAATATCCGGATAAAAATACCACAGAGCACCTTCCGGAAACACATGCAGCCATTTACCTTCGGCTACCACCTTATCCAAATCACGTTTAAATGCCCTGGTAGCATGCATATCTCCTTCGGGAATTGGCATCGCACCAAGAATACGCATGGCCCCTTGATATCCACTCTCCAGATTAGGTTTCCAGGCAGGAAAATATGAAATATGTGGTCTTATAGCTTTAAGCACACAAAGATAATCCCACATAAATACATGGTTAGAAATAGTAACCGCACCATTTCTAAGCTCTTTTTTGTGTTTTTTTAAATTCTTGCGCCCATATATACGAAGGCCATGTGTCAAATGTGTTATCGGAAACACAATAAGATGTAGCACAAAAGCAACGAGTGCTCGCTTTATTTTAAACAGAGTACCGGAAGGCATATATTCGTAATTCTCATCTAATTGTAGCTTACGTGTACGCTCAAGGACCAACATATGCTGGTCGCTGCGATCCGGATATGTATATTCAAGATTATGGCGATAATACATGTGAAAAGCCTTTCCGTAGAGTCCGTTTTATACAAAATGCAGATTAAATAGTACATTACCTGGTATTTTGTGTCAACATTTTTATTGAAAATAACACTAGCATTTCATTTTTATATATTCTATGGTATTATGAATATGACAAATTACAAGAGGTGCAATTATGCGCAGAATCATAAAAACAATCCCACTTTTCATCTTAATATTTGTAATGCTGTTTACGGTAGGTTGCAAAAACGCTATTAAAAGAGACGAGGCCACAGGCTTCTCCTCCACTTATTATAGTAGTAATATAGGAGGTTCCTCATACACCCAAGAAATGGATGTAAAAATAGGAGACAAGGAAATAGAAATGGAAATAGAGCTTGTCCGAAACGATAAAGGTTATGGTATTTACAGCATAGAAATCGACGAATAAACTTTAGTGTACATATTTAAACAGGCGGTAAGAAAATCTTGCCGCCTGTTTTTACAGGTAAAAATCAAATACACATTTCGTATATTTTCTTTATATCATTTGCTGCAAGAGGCTTAAAGCCAGGCAAGACTCCGTTCATACATGCTTTCGCAGCCATAATCGGGAAATCATCTTTCTTGATACCAATCTTTGTGAATGTGTTATCCAGCCCCAAAGTATTAAAAAGGAAGTCCGATAGCATATCAATACTATTTTTTGCAATCTCCATAGGATCTAGGGCAGGATCAATATCAAACACATTAACACCGAACTGAACATATTTAGATACATTTGATTCATCAAGACAATATTCAAGCCATCTTGGAGTAAGAATTGCCAGACCCAGACCGTGTGTAATATCATAAAGAGCCGACAGTTCGTGCTCCATGGGATGGCAACTCCAGGCATGCTGCTTGCCGCCTTCTATAAATCCGTTGATTGCCCATGATGATGTCCACATCAGGTTAGCTCGTGCTTCATAATTTTCAGGTTCAGCTATGGCAATGGGAGTATACTTGATAACAGTCTTCATCATGCCCTCCATGAAGCAGTCAAGCATATACAGGTCTTCTTCCGGCGTAAAATACACTTCAATAATATGGCTTAATATATCCGCGCTACCACAGGCAGTCTGGTAACGATCTACCGAATACGTCACCGTCGGATCCAGAAAAGAAGCTTTTGGCAGCAGCGGTGGCTCCATACGGTCAATCTTATCCCCCGTCTGTCGATTACTTATAACACCGCAGCAATTCATTTCGGACCCGGTAGCAGCCATTGTCAGGACTGTAATTACAGGTAAAGCTTGCTTCACAGTAGCTCCCTGTGAAAAGAACTCCCACGGATCATGGCTGACGCAGGCACCAGCCGCTATCCATTTTGCAGCATCAATAGTAGAGCCTCCCCCTACTGCAACAACCACATCCATGTTCTTTTCCTTGCAAATATCTGCACCCGCACGGACAGAATCAATACGTGGATTTGGCATAATACCTGAGAGCTCAAAATGCTCAAGTCCTGTTTTCTCTATTTCAGCAATAACTGCATCATATAAGCCCGACTGTTTAATGGAGCCTCCGCCATAAACAAGCAAAACTCGCTTTCCATATTTCTTAAGCTCTTCACCTAAGTGGCACAGCTGATTTTCACCAAAATATACCTTAACAGGGATATCATAAATAAAGCTATTCATTTTAAGAAAAGTCTCCTATTGCATATTTGATACTTCATGATGGTACATTACAAGCTATTTTGTGTCAACACTTTCGTAGTATATATCTTCTATTGATTATACTAAAAAAAGTGATGGTAGACACTTTTTTTTGTTTACCATCACTATATTACTTCAGAATTTAAGAATATCCGAAGTTTTTTCATGCTATTTGTTTTATTTCACAAACTTGACCTCTCCACTTATTGTTTTCTCACCGGGGATCAAAGTAATCAAGGATTCTGTTTGACAGATATTACCACGATTATGTTTGCACACCTCATAATCACAGCTAACTGCCTTGTAACTGTTTCCATATGATGGCAGTGCAACAACCAGTTTCTTATTATCCTTAATATCACCAGGAGTAATATTATATTTAATTGTAATTTCCGAGCCATCTATCGTAGAGGTAATATCTACATCCATACGCGCTCCACCCGGGAGCAACAAATCGCACAAAGAAAGTTTCTTGCCATAACATATAGGCGGGATATTCGGCATAATACTTACAGAACCTAAATAATTGCTGTATCTTATACCGAAAATACGTTCAATTAAAATCTGAACATATTGTGAAGCAGTCCATACATAGCGCTTTACTCCATGTCCGCTACCATCAGGAGGATTTAAGAACTCTGCAAAGTTACCGCTAAATAACGTAACAGTCTTCCATGACAAGTAAGCAGATAAATCAAATCTTCCTATATCGTCCAGACCTTCAATAACAGTATAGTTACGCATTGACCAGATACTACCTTCCCACTGACATGCAGCATAACGGCCGGGAGTCTCGTTATAGCATTTGTCTGTCTTCGCAGCCGTAGTCAAGCAAACTGTATTCCACTGGAATAGACTATCATCAGTCAAATATGAAAGTAAATAATCAATTTGTTCATCTGACGCTACACCGTTTTTCATTACATCAAATATAGTAGAATAAATCTTTCCTTCAAAAGCACCAGTAAGAGGGTCATAAGACATAAATATCTTCTTTTCATCATCCCACAGAAGTGTTCTGATAAGGTTTGAATGATGAAGCATCTTTGCCTTATAATACTCTGCCTCTTCGATCTTACCAAGGCGGCGAGCCAATTTAGATACAACCTTGCATCCGACAACAACCTCAATATTAGTCTCGAGCGAGCACAAGGGTACATTGCGTCCGGGGAGATATTCCTCCACTATCGCATAGATTAAGCCTGTCTTTTCTTCTATTCTGTCTGATAGCCACCAATCAATATAGCCTTTAAGTAAAGGATATATTTCATCAAGCAAAGCGTTATCATGCGTTCTCTCTAACACCTCGTAAGCTGCTTGGAACAATTTAGGCACTGAGCTGCACTTATGCTCCGGATCAAGAAGTACGTCCGGTCCATGAAGGGGTATACGCCCCTTTTCTCTCTGTACAGTAGTAAATCCACGAAGCACATTCTCTGCAAACTTATGATTTACCCATTTAGCGCCGCATAAAGCAAGCGATGTGTCAAGCTGCCACCAACATGCTCCGTATTCTCCACCCGGGCCGCAGAACGGATGCGTAAAGCTATATACCGGAGCATCCTCAGATGCAACCACATAGGCTTCTTGCATAACCTGAAAAGCATCTTCAAAATCTTCTTGCTTGATATCGGGGAACTGAACCTTGGGTATCATCGACAGATTATAAATCTCAGCCATTAGTCTTTTCCTTTCTTGCAAAATACATTATTCCTGTTAATACACAAGCTGCCATAGATATGTATATAAATAAATCCATCATACTGTCTCCTGTATTCGGATTATCCGGCTTCTGTGTAGGTTCTTGTGTAGGCTCCTGTGTGGGCTCCTGTGTAGGTTCTTGTGTCGGCGGAGCAACAACTTCCTTCTCCACTAAAACTTTAATATCTGATACTGTATAGTCTGCGTTGGTTGACTGGAATGCAATTATATTGTTATTTGACGCATCATTAAAATCTTCACTTTCTGACAATACATAGTCAATAAGTTTTGTGCCATTTAATGTAAAAATCAGTTTGCTTCCCTGTCTCTCTATTTCAAAAGACATGTCTGCGCCATTAACAAATTCTGTTCCCTCCGGAAGTGGGATAATCGGACCTACACCGGCAAGTGCACCATTATTAAAAGTTACTATCTGCACACCAACTTTACGGTATATTGATACTGTAACATACTGACTATCCGATTTACGTCCTGCAAGAATTCTAATACAGTTCCAAATTGATATATCATCATCTGCAGTTGCTATAACATCATTTACATGTATATTTCCTGATAATTTATAATTTTCAGTTAGTGTCTCACTCAACTGAACTCCAACCTGGTAAGGAACATCTCTCCACATTTGCAGATTAATATCACCATTGTCAACTGTAGCATGGTCAAAATTATACATGAGTTGAGGATTTGTCTTGTCGTAAATATCTACAAATTCAGTATGCTTATCTTCTGACTCAACTTCTTTCTCCACTAAAACTTTAATATTTGACACAGTATAATCTACGTTAGTTGACTGGAATGCAATTATATTATTTGATGCGTCAGATAAATTATCACTTTCTGATAAAGTATAATCAATAACCTTTGTACCATTTAATGTAAATGATAACTTTGTGCCCTGTTTCTCTACTTCAAAAGACATCTCTGCTCCATTTACAAACTCTGTACCCTCCGGGAGTGGAATAATCGGTCCTACTCCGGCAAGAGCACCATTATTAAATGTTACAATCTGTACACCAACCTTACGATATATGGATACTGTAACATATTCATTATCTGATTTGCGACCTACAACAATTCTAATACAATTCCAAATTGATATGTCATTATCTCCTGTTGCTATAACATCGTTTACCTTTATCTTACCTGACATCTTATAGTTTTCATTTAACGCCTTATCTAATTGAACTCCAACCTGATAAGGTACATCTCTCCACATTTGCAGATTAATATCACCATTGTCAACTGTAGCATGGTCAAAATTATACATAAGCTGAGGATTTTTATTATATATATCCTCATAGTTTGTATTTCCCTCAGAAGCTGATGTTGTCAAAGCAGAAAACATAATAACTGTCATCATGCAAGCTATAAGTAATGCAATTATTTTTTTAGTCGATATTTTCATAAATCATTTTCCTTTCTTATTTTTATTTAAAACAACTACAACACAAGCAATAACTGCAACAGCAGCTACTCCGGCAACGATCCATACCCATGTGTAATTATCTGTCTCGTTGTTATTTTGGGTATTCCCCGGAGCCTCTGTTACAGGAGCCTCTGTTGCAGGAGCCTCTGTAGGAGCAATTGTAGGTGCAACTGTAGGTGTAGCAGGAGCCTCTGTAGGAATAGGAGTCTCATCAGGAACTACCTGCTCTACTTCAATCTTAAGATCCTCTACTTGATAAGCTGTATTAATAGCAATAAAACCAATGTTATTATATACATCCTGATTATAAAAATCTTCAGACTCAGAAATAGTATAATCAATCATTACCGTATCATTTATTTTAAACATAATATATCTGCCGTCTCTATAAAGTTCAAATGTAAACTCCGTTCCAGCTGCAAAAGCAAATCCTTCTGGATATGGCACGAGAGGCCCTACACCTACACTTGAATGGTTAACAATATGCGCACCATGTCGCGCATATAAAGAGACGGTATTATAATTCAAGAAATCTTGGCTACCGCATATGATTCTGAGACCATTCCAACCTGAAATATCGTCTTCACCAGTATATGTAACTTCTTCAAGCACAATTTTACCTGTCATACGAAATTTTGGTTCCAACCCATCTAATAGCACTCTAAATTGATATGGTTGGTCTTGCCACATATACATATAAATAACTTCATCTTCAAATCGTGCATGTCCCCAACTAGTATCCTCTACCTCTGGGAATTCTCGATCCAGAATATTAACCCATTCGAGTTTCTCTGTTTCCTCTGTTTCCTCTGCTTGAATATTAATACCCATACTCATAACAAGTACAACACTCAAAACAATCCATACAATAATTTTTTTCATAATCACTCTTCCTTTCCTTTTTTTATATATGAAAACATAATTGCTACTGCACCAAATATTACAGCACCGGATATAATCAACACAGCCACATAAACAGGCGGAAATTCTGTCTTTTGATTCTCTGAAAGAACAGGCTCATCAGTAGGCGCAACATATTCATAATTGCCTACTTTATCGGGAGCTGTAAAAATAATTTCGTCTTTTGAAAACTTGCCATTATCCACAACATACTGACTGCCAGAATAACCAACAGTAGTCTTTGTTACGGTCTTACCTACTGCAGCATATTCCTTATCAACAGAAGGCATAGCAATAATCTTCTTAAATTCCTTTGCTCCTGTTGCTTCATAAGAAATCCTTATGCACTCTTCTTCATAAGTTATAGTTACACTTAAAGTGCCTCCGTCCGGGAGTAACAAATTCTTTAATGAAATTGTCTGTCCCTTCAGTGATGAATCTAATATAGGTGCGATGGTTAATGTGTCGGTTAATGAATCATAGTTAACGCCAAAAATATGCTCTACAATAAGCTGTATATAATCAGCTGCTGTCCATGAATATCTCAAAACACCGTGACCGCTTCCATCCGGAGGATTCAAGAACTCAGCGTAATTACCATCAAATATTTCAACAGTCTTAAGAGCTAAATATCCTGCCAAATCATAGCGGCCTATATCTTCAAGACCTTCTACTACAGAATAATTACGAAGAGACCATATACTGCCATACCATTGACATGCGGCATAAGCCCCAGGTGTCTCATTATATTTAGTATCAGTTTTAGCAGCAGATGTAAGCGGATATGTATCCCATTGGAATAAAGAATCGTCTGTTAGATCTCTTAATAAAATATCTACTCTCTCTTCGGTCGCGATACAATGTCTAAGTACATCAAAGCAAGCAACCGACCACACACCGACAGAAAGGCCATGTTTACCATTTGCCTTTAGCGATAAATATTTTGACTTTGCATCATTCCAAATATACGTATTGATTGCATCCTTAATAGTATCAGCCTCTTGTTTATAATGCTGGTAATCTTCTGTTTTCTTTAAGTATTCGGCAAGCTTTGATACAACAATACAACCTTCATATACTTCTACATTAGTCTCTACCGGAATGGTGAATTCGCTTGAGCCGGGCAAGAATTCCTCTACTATGCCAAGGACTAATCCTGTTTCTTCATGTCTACGTACGGTAAGCCACCAATCAAGATACTTTTTGAGCATTTCATACGTATCTTCGATTAATTCCTTATCCTCTGTTCTCTGTAAAATTTCATATGCCGTTCTAAATAATTTTGGCAAAGAAGAGCACTTCAAATCTTCATTTAATAAGCTATCAGGACCATGAAGTGGTATGCGTCCGTCCTCACGTTGAACTAACATAAAGTTTCTTAGAACATTTTCAGCAAACTCTTGATTAGTCCATTTAGCACCGGCGGTTGCCAGAGATGTATCTAATTGCCACCAACAAGCGCCGTATGCTCCTCCGGGACCACAGAATGGATATTCAAACCCAAACACCGGATTAGAACTACTTGCTTCGGTAACAGCTTCTTCTAAAACTTTGAAGCTGTCATTAAAAGTCTCTTGAGTAACAACCGGCAATACTATTTCCGGGATGTTATTAATCAAATAAGATGAATCCTCTGTAGCCTGAACCTGACTTGTTATTGGCAACAACATCATTACAGCTAACAAAATAAGTAATATACTTCTTTTCATAAACCCTTCCTCCTCGTAGCATATAGTAACAAATTGTTCATAAACGAACTGTCACTTTTTTTAGATGTTTTTTATATTATTTACAGATATTTCATCAAACAGTTTTCTTCATAAGTGAAGCACCCCTGTAAAGTTTTAATCTTCTTAGGGGTGCTTCGCTTATGACTCTTTATTCTTCTTTTATTGCTCTTTTGATATAATCCGCCTGCATCGCCGAGCATCATTAATCTCTTACCGTTTATTGTAAACTTAATCACGGTACATTGCAATTCTCTTCAAAATCTGTTTGGCTTCTTTTTGGGCAAATTCGGTCAAAGAGTAGGATCGAATTCTCTCTTTGACAATATTGGGAATCAAAAAGCCATTTGCCGTTAGCTTGGCACAACGATTGATAATGGTTTTATTGGTAACGCCAAGCTGTTTACTGACCTCTATAGGGGTAAACTCCGCCAGTTGTTTTTTCAGAAGAAATGCAAGCAATTCTTTTTCTTTAAGATTTAGATGGGATAAACTACCGGCCAAATCATCTTCGGTTGAAGACAGCGATAACTCACATACTTTTTTAGAAT
This sequence comes from Oscillospiraceae bacterium, assembly GCA_015069185.1. Classification (GTDB taxonomy): domain Bacteria; phylum Bacillota; class Clostridia; order UBA1212; family UBA1255; genus SIG424. Next base: position 138,976 of record SVJB01000003.1, on the reverse strand, counting down.
ACAGTTCCATCATTCGCAAGAAATAATTGACCCATATTTCTGGATGGGGCGGATTCTCCCGCCCGGAGTAATACAATGCCGGCAGTCCCATTTGCAAAGAGGCATAGTATTCTTCCGGATCATAGGCAAAATACTCCTCCAAGGAGCCAATGCCATTAAAGCCATAGCCATTCAGATCCAAAATGTATCCGGACATTAGCCGAGCTGTTCTCCCATTTCCGTCCTCAAACGGATGGATCGTTACCAATTGATAATGGACTACCGCAGCAACAATCAGTGGATGATCATCGGTGGTGTTCACATATTCTACCAGTTCATCCAAAAGAGCCGGGATGTCGGAGTATTCCGGAGGAATGTACTCCGGCGCTCCACTTTCGGTATCATACACAGCAAACAGGACACCGGGAGGTGTCGATCCTCGCAATCCAATTTTCTCTTTAGATGCGCCTTTTTCAACCATTGCCTGAACTGCCAGCAAAAGTTCCTTTGAAAACGGAAGATTCTTCTTCCGTCTCTCTTCCAATAGATTGAGCGCCAAGAAGTAGTTCCGAATCTCTTGCTCCGGTTTCAGAAAGTGCTTGTGGGGATCTGCCTCCATTGCTGCGTTTGCTTGTGCTTCGGTAAGCGGGTTACCCTCAATTTTATTAGAGGCGTAGGAACTCTTCTTCTTTGAATTCTTACGCAAACGATTTTGTGTTGGCTGTGGAAGTGCAATCGTCCTAAGCGAAAACCGATTCTCATCAATTATAGATATTCTTTTTAGAATTTCGTTGGTCAAAGTAACTTTAATCATCAAACCACCTCTGGATATAGTATATCACATTCGCTTAGAGATTCCCACTATCGTTTCACTATTATTTCACTATTTTTACACTATTTTTCACGGTGTGTATTTCCTTATACGCTAACCTGTTAGTTATAAGGTTCAAAGGCCGCCAGATAATCCTCATATCCGGGGTCGGTACCTCTTATAGGCAATTTCTCAACAGTAATAGTGCCATCCCGCGCAATTGTCATAGCATGTGTATATCTACTCATAAAATATGTTTTTGATTGCGATACACCTGCCAAAGATAATTGAACAAGGACATCGCGATAACATCCGTGATAGAATTGACTACTCTTGCAATCCGCCTGCGGAAACAGAGCATATTCAGGTTCTATAGCATTGTAAATGTTCTCCATATTGTAATATATAGTTCTATTTTACATTTCCTTCACCTTCAAAACAATAAAGCAAACAGCAAGTGCACAGACTATGTTCGTAACAGAGATTACCATAGACACGATATTTTTTGCTCTGTTCACATTAGAAGTATCCAATCCCAAATCATTATAAAGCGGTTCGTATGTGTCCATAAGGCCTGCAAAATCTGTGAAAATTATTTCATCGCTACAACATGTTCCGTTATCTATTACTACCACATTGTCATCACTACTTACCGCTTCAAAGGTTTCCTCTCCTACCACATATTTGTATTCCTCACTATTATCAGGCAATACGATTATCTTTTTAAAATTCATCGCACCTGTTGTTTCATATTTAATACGAACTGCGTTTTCTTCATATTTGATGATCACACTTAATTTACCGCCATCAGGCAAAAGTAAATTCTTGATAGATATTGTTCTGCCCTTAAGCGACGAATCTAACATAGGTCTAATTGTCAGTGTATCTGTGAACTCATCATAATTTATACCGAAAATATGTTCTATTATAATTTGTATATAGTCAGATGCTGTCCATGAATATCTCAAAACACCGTGTCCGCTGCCGTCCGGCGGATTCAGGAATTCGGCATAATTGTTATCAAACATCTCTACTGTTCTTAGAGCCAAATAAGCAGCAAGATCATAGCGCCCTATATCTTCTAAGCCCTCAATAATAGAATAATTACGTAGTGACCATATACTGCCATACCATTGGATTGCCGCGTATGAGCCCGGAGTCTCATTATATTGTGGATCAGTTTTTGCAGCTGTAGTAAGCGGATATGTATCCCATTGGAATAATGAATCATCAGTCAAATCTCTAAGCAGTAACTCTATTCTATCTTGTCTTGCAATACCATTGCGCAATACATCAAAATTTGCAATTGACCATATAGACAGTTTCCCTTCTCCTTTAAGAGACTCGTATCTGCCCAGTGCTTCATCCCACATAAATGTATTGATAGCAGTCTTAAGTCTCTCTTCTTCCTGCTTATAGTAATTTGCATCTTCATTTTTATTCAAATATGCCGCAAGTTTAGATACAACAATGCATCCTTCTATCACCTCTACATTTGTCTCCACAGGTATCACAAACTCATTAGCACCCGGTAAGAATTCCTCAACAATACCTAGTATCAAGCCTGTATTTCCATCTCTACGTACAGTAAGCCACCAATCAAGATACTTCTTGAGCATTTCGTATGTATCTTCAATTAATTCCTTGTCCTCTGTTCTTTGTAATATCTCATATGCTGTTCTAAACAGTTTAGGAAGCGAAGAACATTTCAGTTCTTCATTTAATAAATTATCAGGACCGTGAAGCGGTATACGTCCATCTTCTCTTTGTACTAACATAAAGTTACGCAGCACATTTTCAGCAAACTCCTGATTAGTCCACTTAGCACCTGCAGTTGCCAGAGACGTATCTAATTGCCACCAACAAGGACCGTATGCTCCTCCCGGACCGCAGAACGGATATTCAAAACCATACACCGGGTCAGATTTACTCGCCTCTACTACCGCTTCTTCAAGAACCTTAAAACTATCTGCAAAACTCTCTTGAGTAATTCCCGGAAGAGACACCTCCGGAATATCATTCATTAAATATGTCGTAGTGTTATCTTTCTCTCTTTCCGGGGTGAAATAAACTAATAGTAACAATCCTGTTAATACTATAATCAGACCGGACAAAATAAGTAGCATAATTTTTCTCATAAATCATACCTTGCCTTTCTTGAGACTATCGTATATGATTTGCAACATCTTTTCTGTCACTTTTTTTCTGTTTACACTGAAATATGATTTGTTCGTTGTACAATTGATCGTCTGACATTTTCCGAAAAAGAACAAAAGCGTCTGCTGAAGCCGGAAACATTTACATAAACATCAGGATATTTTTCAGGAAAACACATAGCTTGTTTTAATTCCTGGGGATTGATAAGATTGAATATTGTGCTGCAAAGGCCTCTTTGCGACGCGTCCATATACAGATCAATAATTCTGTCAAGGTTTGTCTCTGAAAAAACATATTGCGCCATATCCACTATCAACGATGTATTACCGGCTGCCATAACGGTAGGAAGAGCCGATGCCGAATTCAGCACTGCCTTATATCCATTTATATCACATCCGTTCATAGGCGCCACACCATACGATAAAAAATCACCTTTGTATCTGCCGTCAGGAGTCGCAGATGTATATTCACCAAATAATTGGTTATCAGAGAAAGAAAAGAATTGTGGATGAAAACTCTTGTTACCGTCTATTGCAGATTGATAATTATTAAGACATACACATATTTTTTCATATATTTCACAAGCCAGTTCATCTGTTTTGCTTATTCCGTTTCCATACTTTGCTGCTTGTGTTGTAAATATATTTCTAACATTCTCATCTCTATAATTCATTTTTATATGTTCGATCATTTTCTTCATATCGAGAGTCTTATTTTTATAAACAACCGTACGTACAGCCTCTAACGAATCAACAAGATTAGCAAAGCCGGAAATCATTATCTGATAGTAATTATATTTAGTGCCTCCTTGGGCATAATCAACCCCTGATGCAATACATCCTTCCGTAAGTAATGTCTTATACGGTAGCGAGGCATGCTCAACCACATATTGTGCTAATGAATCAACAAATTCGCAAGTAGCATTTACAATTTGTTCCAGATGGATATATACCGCTTGCAGGAACTCATTAAAGCTCCTGAATAAGCACGGATCTTTAGTGATAACACCATCAGACAGGTTCGGTTGGCACAGACTCCTTCCCTGTCCCAGTGTGTATTCAATTGCCTTTACTACATTCATATTAGCGGTAGATGAGTGGGAATTTGCCCGTCCCGGAATTGTAGGCTCTACGCATCCCAGCAGCGCATAATCAGTTGCATCTTCCCATTGAATTCCTTTGCTTACCAAAGCAGGAATCATTACATCATCATTACAGAATGAAGGCTGCCCGTTTCTTATATTTTTCAAGACAGAGAAACATCTGTGCATAAATGCTCTGTCTGTAACACGTGAATATCGCACAGACAAGCTACGTACCAAATTAATATTCTCCAGACAATCTAAAATCATATATGACAGCTCATTTACCGCATCATGACCCTTGCTGTCACAACCGCCTATTGTAATGTTCTGCACATCATATGTTTTATACAATTTTATCCAAAGGCAGCAAAGTAGCTCATATGCCTCCTCGTTATTAATAACACCTTTTTCTATATCGTTACAATAATACGGGTACAGTATCTGATCCAGTCTGCCCAACGAATTTGCGTTTACACCGTCTTCCCATGTATTTATGATATGTGTGAAATATATACTTTGTATTGCCTCGTACAAATTTGTTGCCGGATATCGCGGTACCCGACTGCACACCTGCGCAATCTTCAGCAACCGTTCCTTCTCCGTTGTATTCTTAGTCTCTTGCGCCATTTGCTCGGCACAAGCCGCATATTTCTCACCGATACGCATACACGACTGACATAATTTTATTAAATCGCCATAAAAATCATCATTTGTATCATTGAACTTTACTACAAGCTCATCACGCAAACCTTGGAAACCCTTTTCCAATATGATTTTATAATCTGGGATACAATGATTATTAATCTTACACATTCCATTCAGTGCCATATCATGGTACATATCATTAAATTTTCCCGAACCATCGTCTCTCAAACGATACTCGGGATTTACATCATACAACATATAATTCGGTGCATAACCATCCGTCTCGTCTGTAATGCGGGTAAGGATTTCATCCACCTGGCCACTCGGCAGCAAACTGTCCTGTAAGTACATTTTCAAAGAATTATATTCGGATACTGTTTTGTGAGCATAACCATTTATTTCCTGCTCCTCGTTGTCATAGTTGTACCCTACAATCAATTCTTCCTCTTCAATATATGGGGTGAAGTTATCAATAACGGAACATATTGATGCTGTAAGCAGCCTACGCTGATTGCGTTCCTTAATCGGAACGGAATAATAGCCTTTCATAAAATTATATAAATACTGGCCTCGGTATTTACGCAGGACATTGCGACTTGTAACATTTTCTATAAGCTTAGTACATCTTTGCGGCAAACGATTTATCTTACATTTTCTGTCAGCCTTTTCTTGCTTCTTATATTGTGTAGGAAAAATACCAAATTCATTCTTAAATGCCTTCTTAAAGCCATTAATGCTGTTGTATCCAAGATCAAAAGCAATATCCGTTATTTTCTTACCCTCGATCAGACATTTTGCCGCATACTGCATCCTTCGTCTGTTCATATACTCGTGGAAAGTACATCCTGTATATAACTTAAATTTTTCAGAAAAGTACGCAATCGAATACCCAAACATAGAAGCAACCTCTCTTTGGGTAATCTTACTTTCCAAATTTTCATTTAAGAATTGGAGTACATGATACATATCAATATCTCTTTCTGCAAGTCATTTGCTTTTATTATTTGTATAATAACACAACATAATATTAACAAACTATCACTTTTTTAAGATATTAATATAAAATCAGAGCTCCCTGCAAAATATACAAGGAGCTCTGTTCATATTATCGCTTTATTTTCTTACACTTCCTGTTCCTTCTTCTTAGAAACTACGATTCGTGTAAACATACTACCTGTCACTACCACAATCGCCAGCCACATTAGCAGCTCATTACCGTCGCCCGTCTCAGGATTGATCGGTGGCGCTTCATAAACATTCACAAATTCAATGTTCTCAACCTGTACGGAGCCGTCTATTGCAGCAGCAATTGTCATATTAGCTTCAAGCTGACCCAAGCCGTTATCTGTAACAGTTACCGTAATATAATATACCGTAGCGTCATATTTGATCTTATCAACCTTTTGTCCGCCGCCAAGCTCACTGACAACATAGTAGTAATTACCTGCCTGCGTATATTCAAGCTTCGTGAAAACAAACTTGCCTGCATAGTTCTTTACTGCTTCAATAGCGCCGCCGGAAGCCCATGTAGAATCTGCTGCGTAGAGTACAAACTCAAACTGTTCATCTATAAGCTCAAATCCGTCAGATTTCTTAGTACCGCCAATCTCTATACTTGTTCCCTGCGCACTGTACTCGTTTACGAAAGTAATATCAGTGACGTTCTCACCTGCGTTGTTCATGTACAGAACTGTGATATTAAGACCACCTACACCGTTATCTGCAACAGTAATCTTAACTGTATAAACAGTTCCATCGTACTTGATACCATTAACAATCTGACCACCATTTGCTTCGCGCACTTCATAAACGTACTCACCTACTGCTGTAAAGTTAAGAGTATCAAACTTGAATAATCCATTTATGTCATTCTTAGCTGTAGCAATGCTTGTTGTGCTGCCTTGTTCAAAGAGTTCGAATACGAAATCATCTCCCTTGAGTGTTAAGTTACCGTTCAGCTGCTTGTTACCTGTAATCTCGGCCTGAACACTGCCTGTAACTTCATATACATTCACAAATGCTATCTCGCTTACTTGCGCGGCATCCTTTGTGATCGCAATATCAACATTCATGCCGCCAACCTTGTTGTCGCTTACAGTAACTACAACCAGATATTTCGCACTGTCATATGTGATACCGTCAATCTTCTCACCGCCGTTTACCTCAACAACAACATAGTAGTATGTGCCAAGCTCTGTATATGTAATTGTCCTGAAGTCAAATCTACCTGCATAGTTCTGTGCCTCGTCAAGTTTCGAGATGAGAGTCATGTTTTCATCTGATTCATACAGTTCAAATGTAAACACGCCGTCTTTAAGCTCTCTTCCTGTCAGCTCTTTTGTACCGCCGATATCAGCCTGAGCTTCGCCACTTACGCTATATGTGTTAGTAAATAACATTTCACTTACAGCTTGCTTATTTTCATCAGTAATTGAGTACTGAACATTCATACCACCTACGCCATTATCAGTTACGCTGACTGTCACATAGAACATACCATCATCGTATGTAATACCGGCAATCTGTTTGCCACCGTTTGCCTCGCGTATCGCATAGTAGTAAGTGCCTATCTTTGTGAAAGTAAGTCCATCAAAGCTGATTGTTCCGTTTGCACTGTTTGCCACAGTCTGAATTGCTACCTGGCCATCTGCGATAGCAAAGCTTGCGTCAGTCTCAAAGAGTTCAAATGTAAACATATTTTCTTTAAGCTCTGCACCTGTAAGCTGTTTCTTGCCGCCAAGTTCAACTGTCACACTGCCTGTTACAGTGTATTTATTTGTGAAAATAACATCAGCCGCTGTTCCATTTGCATCAGTAATAGTTGTTTTTTTAATAAGATTGCCCTTACCATCATCTGATATATCGATCATTACACGATATTCAGCTGAATCATAAGTAATACCATCGATTGTTTTACCGCCATCTACTTCTTTTATGATATAGAAGTGTGTACCAACTTCAACAAACTCTAATGTAGCAAATGTGAAGTTGCCGTTCGCAATATTTTTCACGACTTCAATTGGTAAGCTACCTGGTGTGATTTCATATGTGCGTCCAACCTTGTACAGTTCAAAGGAGAAATCATTTGCTTTAAGAGTTTTTCCTTCAAGAACTTTAGTACCTGATAAGGTCTCAGTTGCAGCGCCGCTTACTTTATATGAGTTGTTAAATCGCATTGTCTCAACTGTAACATTGTTGCTGCTAACAATTACAGTTTCAGCGGCTAAGCCACCCTTGCCATTATCTGTTACTTTAACTGTGATGTAATATTTAATTGCATCGTATGTAACACCATCTATCACTTTACCGCCATTTACTTCGTATACAACGTACTTGTATTCACCGATCTGTGTGAAGGAGAGTGATGTAAAGCTAAATTCGCCGTTTGCGTTGTTAGATACTGTCTCTATAGCATCTATCTTGCCCTCTTCAACTAGTTCAAATGTAAACTCGCCTGCTTTGAGGGTTTTTCCTGTAATCTGCTTGAGGCCATTTAATATCACTGATACGGAACCAGTTACTGCATAGCTGTTTGTAAAGCCAATAGCGTCAACCACTTGATCGTTCTTGTCTTTGATTACTTTAGTAACAGCAAGGCCGCCAACACCGTTATCTTCAACTGTAACTGTTACGTGGAATACACTGTCATCAAATGTAACGCCGCTGATTACCTGACCACTGTAAGCTTCTTTAACCAGATAGTAGTATGTGCCTTCTTGTGTGTAAGTAATTGTACTGAATGTAAACTTACCTGAGAAGTTTCTTGTAGACTCAATAAGAGCACCTGTTGTTTTATTTGCGTCTGATGCATAGAGTTCGAAGAAGAAAGCACCATCCGGTAAATCTCTACCTGTAAGAGTCTTGCTACCATCAATTGTAACAGCAGCATCCCCTGTTACGTTGTATTCATTTCTGAACACTATATCATTTACAACATTCTTATTTGAATCTGTAATTGTAACATCTGCATCCCAGCTACCCTTGCCGTTATCTGTTACAATAACCGTAATCAGATATCTGTTAGAGTCGTATGTAATACCATCAATTACCTGACCTCTATAAGCTTCCTCTACAACGTAGTAGTATGCACCTGCTTTATTGAATTTAAGTGCGTCAAAGGCAAAACTTCCGTTTGCAGAGTTACGGGCAGTAATGATAGGAAGCTGCTCATTTGCAACTGCGAAGCTACTGTTGGATTCAAACAAGCCAAACAGGAATTTGTCAGCTTCCAGAGTTGCGCCTGTAAATTCTTTAGTACCGCCAACGTTAACTTCAACTTCGCCTGTTACTACATACACGTTTTCAAATATTACAAAGTCAACTTTCTGGCCGTCTTTTGTGATCACTATCTCACTTGCCAGGCTACCCTTGCCATTATCTGTCACATTAATTGTTACAGTGTATACTGTATTATCATATGTAACACCATCAATTGTAGATCCACCATTTACTTCTCTGATGAGATATACATATGTGCCAATCTGTGTGAAAGTAAGTGTGGCAAAGTTGAATGTACCATCCTCATTATTGTTTACAGTCTGTATCGCAGAAGCATTCTGTACAAGTTCAAAGCTGAACATACCAGCAGTAAGCTCCTTACCTACAAGATCTTTATTACCGCTAAGAGATACTGTAACATTACCGCTTACGCTATATGCATTCTCGAATACTATGTCAGTTACATTTGCACCTGTCTCATCAGTCATTGTAGTTACTACATCAAATTTGCCTGCGCCATTATCTGTTACTATTACTTTGATTCTATACTCACCGCTGTCGTATTTAATACCGTCAACAGTAAGGCCGCCATTTGCTTCGCGTACCACGTAGTAATATGTACCGGCGTTGTCGAACAAAAGTGTAGAGAAGTCAAATCTGCCGCTGATATTTGTAGCCGAATCTACTAATGAACCAACTGTCCATGACTCATCTGCTGTGTACAGATTAAATGTAAACATGCTGTCTTGTAAAGTCTTACCTGTAAGTACTTTAGTACCTCCGATGTCAACCTGAACCTGATCTACAACTTCATATTTGTTAGTAAACACCATAGTGTCAACAACTGCCTGATTGTTATCTACGATAGATACTGTGTGTGCCAAGCCGCCTTTGCCGTTATCTGTAACATTAACTGTAACAAAGTATACTGTGTCATCATAAGTGATGCCATTAATTACTTTACCACTGTTAGCTTCGCGAACTACATAGTAATATGTACCAACTGCTGTATATTTAAGGCTAAACGAAAAGCTTCCGTTTGCGGCGTTGGATACTGACGACATGTAATTTTCACCGGCTGCAATAATCCGCTGTGCATCTGTTTCAAAGAGCTCAAATACATAGTCGCCTGCATTAAGTGTAGCGCCTGTCAATACTTTTGTTCCGCTTATATCAACTGTAATCTCATCTCTGATCTGGTATGTATTTTCAAATACCATTGAGTTAACAGGGATTGTGTAATCTCCGTAGTATTCTGCATAGAGAATCTGTGTATCAAATTGTCCGTTTCCATTATCTGTAATAATAACTGTTACAGCAAATACTGTCGCGTCATATGTAACACCATCAATTGTTTTACCGCCATTTACTTCCTTAACAATGTATCTGTATGTACCGGCTTTTGTATACTCAATCTCGCTGAAAATGAATTCACCGTTTACATTAATCGCTGTATCAAGAGCTGTATTGGATATTGTCCAGTCGCTTGTAGCTTCATAAATCTCAAATGTGTAAATACCATCTGTAAGTACTTTGCCTGTTAATACTTTATCGCCAGATACAATTACGTCTGTAGGTGCAGGTACATAATTATTAATAAAGCTGATTGCTGTCTTAGCGTTGCCATTTGCATCTTCAATAGAGCTGATTTGAGCAATAAGTTTTCCTTCTTTGTTATCTGTAACTTCAACTGTTACATAATATACAGTCTTATCATATACAACACCTGGAATATTTCCAGCATTTTCTGTAATTGTATAGTAATAAAGTCCTGCTTTTGTATATGTAATACCATCAAAGTAAATTGTACCGTTTGCTCTGTTAATAGCACTACGTTCTGTGCCGCCCGCTATAACGTTGTGAGCCGCATCTGTTTCAACAAGACTGAAGCTGAACATATCATTAAGCAGCTGTTTGCCATTTAATGTCTTAGTGCCTGAGATCATCAATGATGTTTCATCAGCCTTATATGTATTATTGAATACTATATTCTGGCCTGAGTGAGATGTAATAACATATGATGCCTTAAGTACGCCACTGCCATCATCTGTAACAGTGACCATTATCCTGTACTCTGTACTATCGTATGTAACGCCACCTGCTGTACCTGCTTCTTCTGTTATAGCAAAACCATATTGACCAACTTTGTCAAATGTAATAGCTTTATCAAAAGTGACTTTGCCTGATGCATCGTTAGTGCCTGTGGCTACAGTATTACCGCTTAGCAAATCAACAATCTTAAATGCATATGCATTTGCAACAAGATCTATACCTGTAATGTTCTTAGTAACATTAAGTTCTAATGTTGCAGAACCTACTGTATAAGTATTCTCAAAAGCCGCCTGAGCACCTTCCCCTACGCTACCGCTGCCAACCTGAATTGTAGCAGTAATACCACCTTGAGTATCATCACCAACTACGATTGTAACATCATATTCCTGCTGTGAGTATGTCATACCTGTCACTTTGTTGTCCGGCACGATTTCCTTAAGTACATATGAATATGTGCCGATATCACCTGGTGTGTAATTAATAACAAGACGAGCCTTACCCAGAGCATCTGTCATAGGTGTTGTATATACAAGATTGCCGGCTGTATCATACAAACCGAATCTGAAGCCTGCTACAGATACTAAAGTGCTTTGAGAAGGATTAACCAAAGTTTTGTTTACATCAAGCGTAACCGTCGCGCTACCTGTTGTTGAATATGTATTAACAAAACTCTCAGATACTTTCCAGGTGTTTGTTGCAGAATCAAAAGTTACTGCGCCATCTCCGTCATCTGTAACATTAACTATCTCAAGCTGACCATCCATATCACTATCGCTTACATGTATAGTAAATGTATAGATGCTTCTGTCATATGTAACACCACTTATAGAGCCTGTAGTCTCAATAATCTGGTATGAATATGTACCCGGTGCTGCAAAAGGCTCCTTCTGCATAAACGCTGTAAAGTCAAATGCTTTATTATCTTTGTTTACCGTCTGTGTGTTAACTGTCTGCCATGTACCTGACACGTATTTCTGAAGTTCAAATGTAAATGTATCTGTATCTTCCCATGCGTTATCAGGTCTACCTGTGAAAATCTTGTCGCCGCCAACAGTGATATTAACAGGATATACTTCCTTTGCTTCGTAGCTATTTACTACTACAATGTCTGAAACAGTGTTTGCAACAACATATATAACGCCATCTCCCAGGTTGCTTCCTTCGTAATATGCAGGAGTAAAACCTGAAGGTGTATTAATTTCCTCAGCAGTTACAACCGTATTTTCATAAAGTCCTTTAATCTCAATCTGCTGATCATGGCTAAGAGTAACTACGAAGCTTCCGTTTGCATCAGTTGTTACAGATGTAATACTTGCATTACCAGAGTGAATAGCCTCAAATGTCTTGTTTGCCACATTCACATCACTGAGGGTAACCTTAATTTGGAATATTTTGTTTGCCGGAATTACATATTCAGAACCAAGTTCATGAATAACTTCCTTACTGATGATTACACTACCCTTTTCACGGGGAGAGTTTTCAAACGTTGCTTCTATAATCTGGCGTTCTGCAACAGTAATCTGTGCATTTACTTTAGTAGCATCACCATTTACGGCAGATACTTTATAATGCTCGCTTGCCACCTCTGAAACAAGATATACGTTACCTGCGTCAAGTCCTGTGATATAAATAGATTCACCATCTTTGAGAGTAACCAAAGCTCTACCGCTTGCAAATGTAACTGACGTGTCCTGCTTATTGCCATTTGCGTCAACCAAAATAGCGTCATACTGCTTATTTTCAGATTGGTTGTTGCTTACAATATTAAATATAAAGTCTTCTGATGCACCGGGAACAGCATTGGTTACTTTCTTTGTAATCTTAATTCCTGTCTCAGGTACTAAAGTTAATTTACCGTTGTTTCCTTGTACCGCTGCAACGTAGAAACGACCTGTATTGTCATCTACCTCAATTATAGGATAGTCAACGTATGCATTAGTCAGAGTCTTGTTATTTGTGGTAGTGCCATCTGAATCCTTGGGCACACTGATATTATCAAGATATCTGTGAATGGTACCTGCAGGAATAACATAACTGCCATCATTCTGAACTAATGCTTTTGCAAGAGACTGAGCAGAAATAGGCTCATATGTAGGAACGATAGCAAAAGCGTTACCAACTTTCTTATATACGTTGAACTGACGGTAATACGTTCCATTTGAATCAATAGTACCTCTGAAAACAGTTCCGTTTGTATCTGCATACACTGTAGAATCAGCTGTATAATAATATCTCTCATTCTGAGTTGAAGGCTCAAAATATGAGTAAGTGTTTACTTTAGTGTCATTTACACTGTTTGACCATTTATTTGTATAGAAGCTGTATGTACCGTCACTGTTAATATATGCATAGCCGTCATCAACAAGCTCTGTTACGTTTGTTTCATCTATATCATCTCGGAGTGTCACCTCATATACCAAGCGAATAGGAGATGTTGCTCCTGATACTGTCAGATCAGAAAGGATTTCGTTATTTGTACCTGTTAAGCTGATGTCATAAGATACGATAGGAATTAAGGCAGCCGGAACAGCAAAGATTACCATTTCCTCGCCTGTTGATATATCTTTACGCACCTGAATTGTGGCATACATCATGTCTGTCTCTGCCACACCATGGGATGCATCAACCTCACCTAACAAGCCATATGACTTAATAATATATGCCGGTCTGGTTGCGTCTGTAAGGGATGAATCGCTTGGATCGGGCATTGTTGTGATACCATCATACCAGAAACCTAAAAATTCACCATTTTTATTTGCATACCAACCTATGTAGTTGCTGAATTCTTTTGTAACAGGATCATAATAAATCTGACCATGAGTATATGCATCCTTTATTAATTTAATAGCTTCATCGTCACTGCTAAGACCAAGTCTGGTACGTACAGCAGACACGAATTCCATACCAAGTTCAGTAGGATTACCCTCTATACCAAAAGCATCGCTGTCATCAACAAAGTTCTTAGACAGCATCTCACCTGAGAAAAGTGTATTATTAAGAAGGATTCCCTTAATGTCGGACACTGTCATGTACTCACCGATTTTGTCAATGAATGAAATATTACCTTCAAAGTCTTCATAATTCTCTACTAACGTAGGATAATATCTTGACTGAAGCTTAATATTATATACGATTTGATCAAAAGCATCAGCTAAGCTTTGCGACAAAGAAGTATCGTTTGATCCAGATGCTTCAAAATATGCATCTGAATAATTCTGGCTGAGCGCTGTTGCAATCTTTGTCACTCCCACTCTTGTACTAAGTGCTACAGAACCACCTGTAGATGCACTATTATATGATGTCCAGAATTGGTTAATAGCGCTTGTAGACGTCTTAGGATCCAGCACACTTAAAGCAATAGCTTTATCATCTCCGTCACTAATATCATTAATACCGCATCCTAATGTATAAAATATACAGTCATTATCGTAATGTTCCTCTATGCTTGCCTTAGCATATGCACAAGATAGCTGTGTTACAAATCCAAGAGCGTCAGTAGTAGAACTTCCCGAACCTAAATTATACTGTCCCGGAGCTGTAAAGTCAGATGCACCGAGAGTAGGCGCACCGTCAGACATAAGGACTACAACAGGAGATCTTTTAAGTGTAGCAGCACCATCGTTTACAGTTGTACTGCTTGATGTTAACGCGTCCATTGCAGCGATAACACCTTTTTGAATATATGTAGCACCTGTGACCTGTTTACTTGTCGAACTGGGACGTCTGCCTGTAGATGCATCAGTAACATTTCTCAGAAGAGATATAGTGTCATTACTATACTGAAGATAATTTCCACTCATACTTGTTGTATTGTATCTACCAAGTGGCAACACCGTTACAGCAGCAGTTGAGTTGGTATACGAAGAACTTGAACCGGAATAGAGAATAACACCCACTCTATTGTTTATATTAGTATCCATCAAATCTTTAATAGCCTTATTTGTCGCATTTACCATTTGGGTTGCAACAGCACTGCTGATTGAACCTGACACATCCAACACAAACATTGTATCAGTAGGTTTATTAGAATATCCGGATATTGATGTATTAGAAGCAATAGCAGACAGCGCAACCAAGAAGCTCCTTCCATCATCTGTAAGTGTAATACCCGTGCCCTGGAAGGCATCACTGCTGGTGAAAACAGATTTATCTGTCCACACACCTCCCGCGTATTCTGTACTAAGAACGTCCGGCCCGAAGAATTTCTTCCAACCGTCCATAGTTGATGTATCAGCCACTCTATCGCTACCTTCTGCAATAACAGTTGGAAGCGCAAGCATTGGAAGTGTCATTATGAAAATGACAATTGCCAGCAGCATTGATATAGCTTTGTTAAATAAATTTGTGCGTTTCATTGTTCGTCCTTTCCCGACACTGCAAGTCGTCTTTTTTCATGAACACAAACTCCGATAATATCGTTAGTCTTTTCCTTTTGTAAATATCTGCAAGATCCGCAATCTTGCTCTTCTGTTTCAGAGAACTCACACCCTGTCATGGTTACATCTACCCAAGGTCTGCCTGTAGGAGTATATCTGGGGTGAGATTCAAAATCTGGATAATCTCCTAAATGTTTCCCACAAGACTCATCGTAGTAGTATATTACTTCTACGGTATCTCCATCTAATGAAAAAATTCGTTTTTTGGGTTTGGTCATATAAGTCTCTCCTTCTAGTTTTATTGACCTTACCTATTTATATAAAAATCCCGGTGAAAAATAAATATCAATTCCTCTGAAGAAATTGATATCTTTTCACCGGAAATCCTTTTCATCAAGCTAAAATATTCAGATAAATACGTGTCATAACACACTTTACGGACACAATTTATGTCCGTTTACGGCCAAAACGTTCTTTTTATAAATGTTAACAATCAATGAAGCATAAACTCTCTTAGCTCTTTCTTATCACGGATGGACAATTTCTCATATATAATCTGTATGTATTTTCGCACCGTGGCTTGCGAAAAATTAAGATGGATTGCTATCTCTTTGGCGCTCCAGCCTCTATCGTACATGAGAGCGATAGTAACCTCGGTAGCAGACAAATGCACTCTGACTTCTTTGTTCATTATCTCGCTGTGAATTTTGGCCCATGCGCTCATGTGCTTTCCAGAAAGATCCATTATGGTATTATAATTTTTCGGATACAGCTGTTTAAGTGATATATCGGGAATGCCCTGTAATATCCAAAGATGTTCGGATACAACTTCTATCATGCCATCATCCTTGAGTAACTCCCAGGCCTTCATAAATCTGTCTTTGGCCGCCTCAGGGCGCTTCATGTTCATCAAAACTACTGCAGCGATTATATGAATATGAGACATTCCTATTGGATAGGGATCTTTGAACATCGCTGCTGTAACATCTGCGATAGTAAGAGCCTTATCATATTCACGTCTCAGGTATGCCTTGTATGCCATTAAATATGTTCCAAGAACCTTAAGTCCCTCCGGAAGATATGCGATATGATTCTCCAATAGTGGCAGATTATCATGAGGTAGATGCATCAATACATACACGATATTTAGTACTAGAACGCCAAGAGCATGCAGTTCCGGTACTGCTTCACTATTAAGACCTTCTTCTATTTGTTTCTCAAGCTGGTCTTTAGTTAAATATGAAAGATGTTGCCTTCCCAACGCAAAGCTGGCAAAGAAACAGATAAGAGCTGATGTGAATCTAAGCGCTGGGTCAGGACTACACAAATATGGGTCTAGTACATCAACCGCTTTGCTACATTTGCCTATGAAATAGTAATATTCGCCAGTGGCGATATTTCTGTCATCTTCATCTTTTAAACTGTCTATATATTCAAGAGCATGACCGGGCTCAAAAGATCCTCGCACAAAGGGTAGCGGAACTCTCATAAGTTGTCTTATTCCTGATGCATCTTTTTCGACATATGAAGATGGACCAGTAATACCTGCCGGTATCAGCCAGTCTCTTCCTAATTTGTGTGCGCCCGGAATCTTTCCCTCTATAGCCCATCTTCTAACACTTCTCTCGCTGACCCCTAATCTGATTGCGGTCTGCTGTATCGATTTGTATATCATAAAATCGCCTCGACTTATTTAACAATAAATTTGTTGAAAAAGCAAGTTGTAAACTATATTTATTTTTTTAATGAAGCCTGTCCTGAATTCAAAAACCAGATGCAGTTTTTGAATTTTTCGGGCTATAATTCAAAAAACAGATGCAGTTTTTGAATTTTTCAAGCAATAATTCAAAAACTAGATGTGAGTTTTTAAATTTTCACACCCTATGGTGAAAAAGCAGGGTACTTTTTAAACTAACAGCTCTGTCATATTAAAAATGCAATTAACTTTCAGTCCAAACCCAGCTTTTTCACATTGTAAAATCTTATTTCTCGTGGTAAAATATGTAAGTTCACCATGAACGAAATACACTATGAAAAGTGAGGATTTTTTATGGATTATGTAGATGCAGCATCTCAATTAGGCGAAGCTATTGTAAACAGCGCAGCATATATTACTCTTAAAAATGCAGAGCTTGCTATGATGCAGGACGAAAAAGCTCAGACTCTTATGAGCGAATATCGTGAGCTTCAGGCTCAGATGGTTCGTGCTTCCAGAGAAGACGAGAGCAAAGAAAGTTTAGAAGCTATCAGAGATCAGCTTCTGGCAAAGCAGACAGAACTCAACGAATATAGCGTTACAAAAGATTTCTTTGATGGTAAGAAAGGCTTTGAGTCTATGATGAAGACTATCAACGAGATTATCGCTCATTTTGTTAACGGTGGCTCTTCATGCAGCGGCAACTGTTCATCATGCGGCGGCTGCCACTGATTACAAATATATAATGAAGAAGGTTTACTCCCATGCCTGATATTGAAGCAAATGTTACTCCAATGATGAAACAATATCTGGACGTTAAGAAAAAATGTCCGGATTGTATTTTGTTTTTTAGGCTGGGAGATTTTTATGAAATGTTTTTTGATGACGCAGTGACAGCTTCCAGGGAGTTGGAGCTTGTACTTACAGGCAAGGACTGCGGACTTAAAGAGAGAGCGCCTATGTGTGGTGTTCCATACCACGCAGCACTCTCATATATAAGTAAATTAATAAGCAAGGGTTATAAAGTTGCTATCGGCGAGCAGTTAGAAGATCCGGCAACCTGCAAAGGTATTGTTAAACGCGATATTGTAAGGATATATACTCCCGGCACAGTTGTAGAAGACAAGATGCTTGAGCACCGCGGTAACAATTATATTATGTCGATTTTTGAGTTTCGCTCTATGTATGGACTGGCCTTTGCAGATATATCAACGGGACAGCTATATGCTACTTCCCTCACATTTGGTCGTACCTACAATCATCTGGCAGATGAGATTGCCAGAATTGCGCCTGCAGAGATTATTATAAATAATAAATCTGAATCAATAAATAAAATTCGAACATTTACAGACACAATCAGTCGTGCATACGTAGGAGTACTTCCTGAAGAATTCTTTGATTATGATCTTGCGGTTCAAAGTTTGAATGACAATGGCTGCAAGCAAGACGAGCTACGCACCAGAGCAGCCGGTACACTTATCCGTTACATGGAAGACACTCAAAAAATGTCGCTGGATAAGAACATCAAAGTTTCTTACTATAAATTTGATGAATACATGGCAATTGACGCTTCTTCCAGACGTAATCTGGAAATCAGTCAGACCATGAGAGATAAACAAAAGAAAGGCAGCCTGCTGTGGGTTATTGATAAAACAGTAACTTCTATGGGCGGCAGATGTCTTAAAAGATGGATAGATCAACCACTTATAGATGTTGATGCTATAAACGAACGTCTGGACGCAGTTAGTATTTTCAAAGAGGGCTTTATGCTACGCAGTCAGCTACGTGAATTCCTTGACGGAATATATGACATAGAGCGTGTAGTGGGCAGAATTCTGCTGGGTACAGCCTCTCCGCGTGATATGGTGTCATTAAGGCACTCACTAGGCAAGCTCCCTTACATAAAAGAGACTCTCTCCCCTTACAGCCAACGGGCTACGCTCCTTAACACCTTGATTGGCTCCATTGATCCTCTGCCCCAGCTTCACTCACTCTTAGAAGCAGCCATTGTAGATGATCCACCTGCACTGCTCAAAGATGGTGGATATATCCGCGCAGGCTATAGCGCAGAGGTAGATCAATATCGTGAAGTAACAACAAACGGTAAAACATATCTTGCATCATACGAAGCTCAAGAAAGAGAAAAGACAGGAATTAAGAATCTTAAAGTCAGCTACAACAAAGTATTTGGCTACTACATAGAGGTCACAAATTCGTATAAAGATCTGGTACCGCCTACATATATTCGCAAGCAAACTCTCGTAAATAATGAGCGTTACATTACCGACGAGCTTAAGAAAATGGAAGACATGATAATCGGTGGCGAAGAAAGATTAATACGTTTAGAGAGTCAGCTCTTTAGCGATGTAAGAGATACTGCTGCAGGATACGCAGACTCACTCAAGCTTACAGCAGATTCTCTGGCTATACTGGATACTCTACTGAGCTTCGCTGAAGTAGCAGACAGAAATAATTACTGCAAGCCTATAATTCACCCTCAGGGCACATCGGGTAAAGTCATATCTATAAAAGACGGCAGACACCCTGTGGTTGAGCAGGTTATCGGAAACGGTGAATTCGTGCCTAACGATGTTTATATAAACGACGCAGAAGATATGATGCTTGTCATTACCGGTCCTAACATGGCTGGTAAATCCACATACATGCGTCAAGTGGCATTAATGCTCATAATGGCACAGGCAGGTTGCTTTGTGCCTGCAAGCGAAGCCGAAATATCAATAGTGGATAAGCTTTTCACCCGTGTAGGCGCATCAGATGACCTGGCATCCGGTCAGAGTACGTTCATGGTAGAAATGTCAGAAGTTGCCAATATTCTGTCAAACGCCACAGAAAACAGCTTTATGATTCTGGATGAGATCGGCCGCGGCACCAGTACATTTGACGGTCTGTCAATTGCTTGGGCTGTATTGGAATATATTGTTAATTCTCTTAAATGCCGCGCAATGTTTGCCACACATTACCACGAACTCACAGAACTAGAAAAATCTTTACCTGCTGTGAAAAATTACTGCGTGACTGTAAAAAAGAAAGGCGAAGATATCACTTTCCTTCATAAAATAAAACGCGGTGGTGCAGATGGAAGCTATGGTATTAGTGTAGCATCACTAGCCGGTATACCTACAGCTGTAACTGCAAGAGCAAAGGAAATCCTGGCACAAATAGATAATCAAAATATTCAAGCCGGTAAAAAATCAGGTAAATCATCTAAAACACAAATAAGCTCCGATATGGACCTGCTTGCTTATACAGCAAATACTGTAATGCAAGATGAAATCATTGCGGAGCTTAAAGAAATCAATGTACAGGAGCTGACTCCTATCGAAGCTTTGAACGTCCTCTACCGCCTGCACCAGAAGGCCGAGAAGAGGATTTGACGTATTTCTCACGTATAAGACACTTAGGCCCTGTGCCTATCAAATCTTCCCTACCTGCAAGACAGAGCGCTTTATGTACCAAATCGTAGTTCTTCGGATTGCGGAATTGTATCAATGCACGTTGCATTGCTTTCTCCCCGCTACTTCTGGCAACATATACCGGCTCCATCGTTCTGGGATCATATCCCGTATAGTACATGCATGTAGATATTGTAGATGGCGTCGGATAGAAATCCTGCACTTGTTCCGGTGAATACTTTATTTCTCTTAAATACTCAGCCAAAGCTATAGCGTCTTTAAGCGTAGAGCCGGGATGGGATGACATCAGATACGGCACCACATACTGAGGCTTACCCAATTGCTGGTTAGCTTTCCTATATTTCTCAACAAACTCATTATAAACGTTCACACGAGGCTTACCCATGTGTCGTAGCACATTATCACTTACATGCTCCGGCGCCACCTTAAGCTGGCCACTTATATGATGTTCGCATAATTCCTTAATCAGACTGTCACATTTCGGGTCTGCAAGCAAGTAGTCAAACCTAATACCTGATCTGATAAATACTTTCTTAACTCCCGGTATCTGACGCATCTTACGTAAGAGTGATATAAAATCCGAATGATCTACCTCCATATTTGGGCAAGGTTTGGGGAATAAACACTGCCGTTTCTTGCAAACACCATGCTCTAATTGCTTCTGACATGAAGGTTTCCTGAAATTGGCAGTAGGTGCACTGATATCATTAATATACCCTTTAAAATCCTTGTCCCATGTAAGGCGCGTAGCCTCGGCAATTATAGACTCATGGCTACGAGTCTGTACAGTCCTTCCCTGGTGAAAAGTAAGTGCACAGAAGCTACATCCTCCAAAACAACCACGGCCTGAAATAACACTGAATTTTACTTCTTTAATAGCAGGGATGCCACCTTGTTCCTCATACATAGGATGGTAATCTCCTACATATTTCAAAGAATACACACTATCCATTTCACGGGTAGTAAGAGGCTCTGCAGGAATGTTCTGTACTATATACATATTTGCATATGGTTCTATCAGTGTCTTTGAATTTTGAGGCGAGGTATTACAATATTGTATATAAAAGCTCTCTGCAAACTTTTTCTTATCATTTAATATATTTTCAAAAGACGGCAACATGATATAGTCTGTTACATTATCTATATTCTTAGTCTTATATACTGTACCACGGACGAAAGTAATATCCTTAATATCCAATCCACCTTGCAGGCAATCTGCAATCTCTACAATAGACTTCTCGCCCATTCCATATGATATAATATCTGCATTAGAGTCGATAAGAATGGATTTCATAACCCGATCGCTCCAATAGTCATAATGTGCCATGCGTCGCAAAGATGCCTCTATACCGCCTATTATTATGGGAATATTTCCGTACTTACGGCGTATCATTTTAGTATATACAATAGTAGCACGATCCGGTCTGTAACCCATCTTGCCACCCGGTGAATAATAATCATATGTACGTTTATTCTTGGCAACAGTATAGTGACTTACCATAGTGTCCATGTTACCACCACTGACAAGGAAGCCATATTTTGGTTTGCCAAGCACCGTCACCGACTCAGGATTATTATAATCAGGCTGCGCTATAATACCTACTCTGTATCCATTCTTTTCCAGGACTCTGCTTATAATAGCAGCGGCAAAAGAAGGGTGATCCACATAAGCATCTGCACTTACTAATATAAAATCACACTCTTTCCAGCCTCTTTTTTCCATATCTTCCTGTGAAACAGGTAAGAATTCTCTTTTGTCAGCCATGTTTTACTCCACCTTTAATTCAAAAAAAACAACCGCACATATATGCGATTGTTATATAGTACATTATAAAAAATATTTTGTCGATATTTATTTATCCCATTCCATAATCATATCGACGCCGGCTGCCATGTTACGATATTCTTTCTGAACAGCTTCAAAATATATCTTTCCTGTATCATTCAGGTGATAGTATTTACGAAAACGCTTGCCTACAACCATTTCTTTGCGTTCCTCTACCAGACCTCTCTCGACCAGACGGTATAGCGGTAAATATAATGCAACAGCTTTAAAATCAAATGCTTTATTGGTACGTACACCAAGATCCTGTGCAATCTGATAAACATATTTATCTTCTTCGGATAACAACTTAAGTATAAGCATCTCTGTAATACCAAATCTTAAATTCTCTCCAATTGTATTTTCGTAACCCACACTAATCACGCTCTTTCTTACTTCGTTTCAACAAGTGATATCATCAATTAACTTATTATTAACAGTCTATACAATCCCAAAGTATAAACTGCTTAATAATATAAGATATTTGCCAGAAAAAGTCAATCTTTTTTGACAAATATCTTATATTTTAATTGTAAAAATGTGATTTTCTCATCAAAGTTGCGAGAACATGCGTTTAGTGTTATACTTTCCACGAAGAATATTTTTATAATATAATTTGTTTTTCACAGGAGGCAACAATGTTACAAAATGCTTTTAGTTCTTCAAATATAGTATTAATATTACTTAGCATACCTGCATATATGTTTTTCTTTTCTTTCAGAGGCTATGCGCAGGCGTGGACAGCAAAAAGGTTAGGTGATGATACACCGGCTTTAAGTGGTTTTCTTACGTTAAACCCATTAAGACATATTAATATAATCGGCTTTATTTGTTTAATATTCTGTGGTATCGGCTTTGGAAAAGTAATACCTACACAGTCTCAGAATTATAAACATATAAAGAGAGATACGGCAATTCAGATTTTGTCGGGCCCCGTAGGAGGTTTATTATTTGCATTTATTGCCTCTTTCTTGTTCTTCTTACTTTACTATATCGGATCATTTTTTGATTTAGTATATACAGGAGGTTTCTGGCCTTATCTTAATGCCCCCTGGGAACTACTACAGCATATGTTAGATATTGGTAAAGGATCGGTTGTATATACATGCTTCCTTATAATGCTCATGAAAATGGTATGGATTGGCATTGCGCTTACAGTTTTCCATCTGCTGCCGTTGCCCGGCTTTGATGGTTACAGACTGATAGTTAATTTTCTTCCGTATAGATGCGCCCGCAGTCTGTACAATATTGAGAAATATAATTTATTCATTTTTGTAGGTTTTATAGCATTATTGTACTTTGTCCCAGGAGTATATTCATTCTTCTTGGGCAAACCTACACAAATACTTATGGAACTATTTACAAAGCCATTCGCAATGTTGGTAAGCCACCTTATGTAATTTCCATTTTTTTACAGAATATTTCACACTTATCGGAACAAAATATAGATGCAAAGTGATTTTCACAAAGAAACTTTGCGTCAAACAGAAAATAAGTGTGGTGAGAAAGAATGGCAAAGAAAAACAGTGCTTTTGATCAGATGAAGTATGAAGTAGCAAATGAGCTCGGTGTTCAGCTTAATCATGGTTATAACGGTGACAAGACTTCAAGAGAGAATGGTTCTATTGGTGGCAGAATCACACAAAAAGTTTTTGAGCAGTATGCTAAGAACAACAAGAACAAATAAGTTTTACCGGATAAAACTTAAGGCAGCAGGATTTAAATCCTTGCTGCCTTATTATTATATAATTCTCTTTGATTATTTTATATCCTGCTTTTCTATCATCAATGAGGATACAGTCATAGATAATAGCGCCACAATGACACATACAATTGCAACACGGATTATATCATCTCCCATAGAATCTGCTGTCATGCCATATATATTACCAATAACTGTATAATCCGCCAATGCAAAACTCTCCGAACAAAGATTAAGTCGGAAGAGTGCTATCGAGATTAACTGGTAAATCATAGTACCAAAGCCTGATGCATATAGTAGACTGCTAATCAGAGTCAGAGCAGTATTCTTCAATACATTTGTCATGCCAACTATCATACACGCAAATGTGCCAAGTAATAAACTATGGCCGGCAACGAATCCCAGTAGTTTGAGTAACAGCTTTGTAGTAACAGAGGCAAAGAGGCCCTTAAACATAAGTCCTCCAAACAAGAAAGCAGCTATTCCTGCCACAAAGGCAATTATTACGCTGTAAATAAATATGCAAACATATTCAGAAACAATCAGTTTGTATCTTGGCTTTACGTATTCACTGATTGTCTTGATAAAACCACTTCTGTATGGTGCGCTGGCAAATAACACGGCCATTACTGTTACAATGAGAATTAAAACATCAGAATTATACGTACCGGCAAAAAGTGTTTCATAACTATTTATAGCAAACGCGCCCATCATAGCGCCGCCCTCATCTGCCGGTATATTTTCTGCCAGTAAAGTCATCAGCGCATACATACCTGTTGTCATCAGCACACCTGCAACAGATATAACTATGAATATCCATGTTAGCTTGTTGCGTACCATTCTGCTTATATCGGCTTTTATCACGCCTTTCATTGAGCCGCACCTCCCCTGTTCTTAGCTGTTACACTCAGGTAGAACTCCTCTAAGGATTCTCTGTGTTTTTGGATTGTGTATACCCGCACGCCGCCAAGCACCAGTGCCCTTACTATCTCACTGCTATCTGCACCATTATCAAATACATATAGTTGCCCGTGTGCATCTCTTTTCACAGATTTATATCCTTTTTCTGTAAGTATTTTATATGCAGCTACGATGTCATCAACATTCATCACTATTCTCTCTGACAATCGCTCGTTAAGCTCTTCATTTGATATTTCCAGAATCAGTCTGCCCTCGTTAATAATGCCGTATCGAGTGGCTGTTTTTGATAATTCTTCCAGAATATGACTGGCAATGATAAATGTTATGCCTCGTTCCTGATTAAGTTTCATAATGATATCACGCATCTCGACTATGCCTTGTGGATCTAAGCCATTTATAGGTTCATCAAGCACCATCAATTCAGGATCGCCAACAAGAGCCAATGCAATACCAAGACGTTGTTTCATTCCCAGAGAAAAATCACTCGCCTTCTTGTTGCTATCAGGATCCAAGCCTACGAGCTTAACTAATTCTAAGGCGCCTCCGTTATCCTCCAACCCTGCGTATTTCATTTTAAGCCTTACATTCTCAACGGCTGTCATATTTCCATAGAATCCGGGACTCTCAATAAGCACTCCCATCTTTGCAGGTACATTCATAGTTCCGGCAGTCGGATATATAAGACCGCTTATAACTTTTAAGAAAGTGGTCTTTCCTGCACCATTCTTACCGATAAATCCGTAAATATCACCTTTTTTTATATGAATACTCACTTGATCTACTGCCAGACATTTCTTGTATTTCTTAGAAATTTTATCTGTTGATAGGATATATTCCATTTATCTTCCTCCTTGTGAAAAAATGTGTAAAATGTTTATTACATTCTACACATTATACCATCATATATTACATATAGAAAGCTTTGGCCATAAGTATTCCGTTAATAGTCTTGCCATCTTCTATTTTTCCTTGCCGGATCATCTCCAATGCCTCGTCAAAAGGCATCTTAACAATGTGCAGGAACTCGCCTTCGTCTCTGTGCGGATTATGCTGAGTAAGTTCTGTTGCCAGGTAAATATGCAACTTCTCCGTACAGTATCCCGGTGTAGCATAGAATGAACAAAGCTTCGTAACCTTTCCTGCTCTCATACCGGTCTCTTCAGTAAGTTCTCTTGTGGCACAATCCATAGGATCTTCGCCAGGTTCCAGCTTTCCTGCCGGAATCTCCAACATCACTCTGCCGGTTGCAATTCTATATTGCCTTACCATGTAAATATTACCTTCATCATCCAGCGCTACGATTGCAGCACCACCTAAATGACGGACAATCTCTCTCTTTGATGTTCTGTTATCCGGCAGCTGAACATCAAGTACATCTACGTTGAAAACCCTGCCGGAAAAGTAATTTACAGAATTAATTTCTTTTTCAACAAGTTCGCCTTCGTATATCATATCGCGTACAGCCGGCTTATCAACAGCTGCCTTCTCAACTGTTGGTTTGCCATATTGAGCGCTCATCTCAACCGCCATTTTATCGCATCTGTTGTTATACTCATTATCAGCGTGGCCCTTGACCCATTCCCATGTTATTTTATGTTTGAAACTAAGCTCGTATAATTCTTTAATAAGATCAACATTCTTAAGAGGGCCGTCTTTTCTTTTCCACCCAGCCTTCTGCCATGAATATATCCAGCCTTTTGTAAAAGCATTGATTACGTATGAACTATCTGAATATACAGTTACTTCGCATTTTTCTTTAAGACACTTAAGTCCTTCAATTACTGCCAGCAGCTCCATTCTGTTATTGGTAGTCTCAGCCTCCCCGCCTTTTATTTCTTTCTCGTATGCGCCACATACTAGTATTGCAGCGTATCCACCGGGACCCGGATTACCTGAGCAAGCTCCATCAGTATATAACAGGACTTTGTTCATATCTTACCTTCTGCTTTCTTCTCGCATCTTTCCATCGCATTAATCAGAGACGCTCTGAAACCAGACTCTTCTAAGCTGGCCACAGCTTCTATGGTAGTACCTGCAGGTGAGCAAACAGCATCTTTGAGAGCCGCCGGATGCATACCCGTTTCCATTAAATACTTTGCAGTACCATATACGCTTTGTAGCACCATCTCTATAGCATCTTTTCTGGCAAATCCAGCCTTCACCGCGCCATCTGCCATTGCTTCTATCATCATACAAATATATGCAGGACTGCTCGATGTAACAGAAATACACTTATCAACATACTTCTCACTGTCAACGCAAATCGCTTTACCGAACATGTTGAAAAGCTCCATCAGAGCTGCCTTCATCTCATATTTTTCAGACATATTGTGAAAATATGCAACAGTAAAGCCTTCTTTGACCATTGCAGGCAAGTTAGGCATTGTACGTACAAGTTGTATTTCCCCAAGAGCATCTGTAAATACATTAACCTTTACACCAGCCGCAATCGAAACATAAGTTCTCATTTCATATCCGGGAGAATTTTTAATATCTTGCAGTACTGCAGCGATAGCAACAGGCTTTACACAAATAAAAATCACTTGAGCCTTTTCAACAATTTCCGCTATATTTCCCGCAGCATTAACGCTGTATTCACTTGCCAGACTGTTTAGCTTTGCTGTATCCTTGTCATATACATACAGCGTATGGCTACTTTGTGTAGCCACCGCTTTAATAATCGCACCGCCCATGTTTCCTGAGCCAATAAATCCAATATTCATACAAAATCTCCCGTATAATTATTATTGATAATATCTTACGCCTGATTCAAACAATTTCTGATCCTTGTTATAAGGAATATTCTTGCCGATATTAGCGCCCATTCTCTCTGAGTGACCCATCTTACCAAGCACTCTGCCATCTTCACTTGTGATTCCCTCGATAGCAAGACAGCTGCCGTTAGGATTCCACAAAGGATCCATGCTTACGTTATTGTTAGCATCTACATACTGTGTAGCAATCTGTCCATTTGCAATAAGTCTTGCCAAGACCTCGTCATTTGCAATAAATCTTCCCTCTCCATGTGAAATAGGAATTGCATGCATATCGCCTGCCTCTGTACCCCAGAGCCACGGTGACTTATTAGATGTTACCCTTGTATACGCGTAACGTGATATATGTCTTCCTATTGTGTTAAATGTAAGTGTAGGATCATTCTTATCCAAAGTCTTTATCTCGCCGTAAGGTACTAAGCCGAGCTTAATTAAAGCCTGGAAACCGTTACATATACCCAGCATCAAGCCGTCTCTATTCTTGAGTAAGTTTGAGACAGCTTCTGATATTGCAGGGTTACGGAATACAGTTGCAATAAACTTACCTGAACCCTCCGGCTCGTCTCCGGCACTGAATCCACCCGGAAGCATAACGATCTGTGAGTTATTAATAAGCTTTGTCATAGCCTGTACAGTTTCTTCAATATCTTTTGAAGTGATATTTTTAAATACAAGTGTCTCGACTACTGCGCCTGCATTTTCAAAAGCCTTTGCTGAATCATATTCGCAGTTAGTTCCTGGGAATACAGGGATAAACACACGAGGCTTTGCAATCTTAATAGAAGCAGTTTTCTTTTCTTTCACTGTGAAAAGCTCAATGTTAGCTTCGCTATCAGCTACGTCAAGCTTCTTACCAAGTTCAGGGAATACCTTATCAAGCTTTCCTCTCCAGCTGTCCATAAGTGAATTTACACAAAGCTTGCTGTCGCCGGCTTCTATAATACCGCTATCTGTTACCTTACCTAATAGAATGTACTGTTGGCCAAGATTAAGTTCTTCTAAGCTAACGCCACTTGCAAGTTCAAGAACAATATCTCCGTATTGAGCATCAAAAATGCTATTTTCCAACTTGCTCCATGCGTTTTTATCGAACACAAAGCCATTTTTATTACCAAAGGCCATCATACAGATACTATGTGCTATACCACCACGTTCTACAACCTTAGCGCTTACTATCTTACCTTGCTGCATAAGAGCGTGGATATTGCTATACTCTGCCATCAGGTTATCCATATCAGGCATACCGTCTTCACTAACAGGCATTGTGTATAAAATAACATTGCTACCTGCGTTCTTAAACTCAGTGGAGATAACATTTCTCACATCACAGGCAGAAACTGCAAATGAGCAAAGCGTTGGTGGTACATGTATGTCTTCGAAAGTACCTGACATTGAGTCTTTACCGCCGATTGCAGGAATACCAATCTTAAGTTGTGCATGAAGTCCACCAAGAAGCGCTGCAAAAGGTTTACCCCATGTTTGAGCTTTAGTGCCAAGCTTCTCAAAATATTCCTGGAATGTAAGTCTTACATCTGAATACAAACCACCCATAGCAGTATGTTTTGCCAGTGAGCTGATAACTGCGTAAACTGAACCAAGGTACGGATCTGCTTCTGAAATATAAGGATCATAACCAAATGTCATAATAGTACCTGTAGTAGTGTCACCCTTTTCAAGAGGAATCTTTGCTGCCATACCATCCTGAGGTGACATCTGATATTTTCCACCATATGGCATTAATACTGTACCAGCACCGATTGTTGCGTCAAATCGTTCTTCTAAGCCTTTTTGTGAAGCACAAGTAAGGTTTGCCAGCATTTCATTCCAGCTTGCAAATTCACCTTTCTTTGCTTTTGCAACTAAAGCTGCACTATCAGATGCTCCAACATATATATCACTTTCCTGTGTCACACCGTTTGTATCTAAGAATTCACGTGAAATATTTACAATTGTGTTGCCATTCCACATCATTTTCAGTCTGCCTGAGTCTGTGACCTGAGCAACTTTAACTGATTCAAGATTTTCCTTGCTACTAAGAGCCATAAACTTGTCTGCATCTTTGGCAGCTACCACTACAGCCATTCTCTCTTGTGATTCTGAAATAGCAAGTTCAGTACCATCAAGTCCTTCGTACTTTTTAAGGACTAAATCAAGATTAATATCGAGAGCCGGAGCAAGCTCGCCTATAGCAACGCACACACCGCCTGCACCAAAGTCATTACAACGCTTGATAAGACGTGATGCTTCAGGATTTCTGAAAAGTCTCTGGAGTTTTCTCTCTGTAGGTGCATTACCCTTCTGAACTTCCGAGCCGCATGTTGTTACAGACTCTGTTGTGTGTTCCTTAGAAGAACCTGTAGCACCACCAATACCATCACGGCCTGTTCTACCACCAAGGAGAATAATAACATCGCCAACATCAGGACGCTCTCTTATAACGTTTTCAGCAGGAGCAGCTGCAATAACTGCACCAATTTCCATACGTTTTGCCATATATCCCGGGTGAAAAATCTCTCTTACATGACCTGTTGCCAGACCTATCTGGTTACCATATGAGCTGTATCCGGCAGCAGCACCTGTTGTAATCTTTCTTTGAGGAAGTTTACCTTTAATTGTTGAGCTTACAGGAGCAGTAGGATCTGCGCTTCCTGTAACACGCATTGCCTGATATACATAAGATCTACCTGATAATGGATCTCGAATAGCACCGCCTAAACATGTTGCTGCACCACCGAAGGGCTCAATTTCAGTTGGATGATTGTGAGTTTCGTTCTTAAACATTACAAGATAATCTTGCTCTTTGCCATCAATATCAGCCTTTACTTTAATACTACAAGCATTAATTTCTTCTGACTCGTCAAGATTAGTAGCTTTGCCTGTTTTCTTAAGATATTTACCACCGATCGTAGCAATATCCATTAGTGAAATATCTTTATTGCGACCTACATAAAGCTCGCTGCGCACCTTAAGATATTCTTCAAAAGCTTCTCTTACCAATTTGTTTTCAACGTCAATATTATTCAGGCGAGTAAGGAATGTGGTGTGACGGCAGTGATCTGACCAATATGTATCAATAACTTTTATTTCTGTAATTGTAGGATTGCGTTTTTCCTGATTTTTAAAATAATCGCGACAGAAGCTAAGATCCTGTACCGACATATTAATGTTATACTTTTTTCTGATGTCTGCAATTCCTGCTTCATCACTCTCAATAAAGCCCTCTACAGTGGCAACAGTAGTAGGAATATCAAGTTGCATGTCAAGAGTATCAGGAATCTCACTAGATGCTTCTCTTGACTCTACAGGGTTGATACAATAACCTTTGATTCTTGAAATATCTTCATTACTGATATTTCCTGTTAGAACATAAACTGTAGCTGCTTTGATGTTTGGTCTGATACCTTGTGTTAATATCTGTACACATTGACTTGCTGAATCTGCTCTCTGATCGAATTGTCCAGGCAAATATTCAACTGCAAAGGAATATGCTCCTTCAGGCATTTCAAAACTATTTTCGTATGTATAATCTACATTAGGTTCAGAAAATATTATTGTCTTTGCTTGGTTGAAAATATCATCACTGATATTCTCAACATCATATCTTATAAGGATTCTTAAAGATTCAAGATTCTTTACACCTAAATTCTCTCTGATATCAGCCAGGAGGCCGCTTGCAGCAACATCCAATCCTTCCATTTTCTCCACATAAATACGTCTAACGCTCATTACAATTTCCTTTCAACGGTTATTTTATTTTTTTTCGAGGACCATATCCTTGACTTTCATAAGTCTTGTTATATTGCCTCTTTCGTTTTCTTCCATTTTCATTGTTATATATTTTATAGTTTCCTCCAATTGAGGAATCATAATATATTCCAGTGCATTTACCCTTCGCCTTGTGTGTTCTATCTCCACAGCAAGTAGCTGGGCAGCTTTTTCTACTCCGGCAAGTTCTAAAAGCACCGAAAGCATATTATGCATTTTAAAAACGGCACTGTCAAGTTCACTGCTTGTATTTAAAAAACCATAGCTATACGGCTCGCTGCTTCCTTCCTTGATACTATACGAAAACTCCGGAACAGTTACTCCCATTATATTTCTATCAGATACCTGAACATCAACTTTGCACGAAGGATAAGAAAGCGCTTCGGCTAAGCTTTCCTGAGAAGTTAATGCACCTGCCATTACAAAGCTCTTAGATGCATCGGTTGCCATGTTTTCCAATTTGAGACGCAGCTTCTGGTTTTCTTTAATAATCTCAATGAACCTTTTCATAAGTTCATCTCTTTTATCTTTGAGAAGTTTGTGTCCTCGCCTTGCTGTCATCAGCCTTTTTTTCAGTTTTGTCAACTCCATACGAGTCGGGTTAACATTAAGACGTGCCATTAATTACCATCCTTTTCAAGATATTTGTCAATGTATTCGTCTCTGATACGCTTAAGTTCTGATTTTGGCAATATTTTAAGCAGTTGCCAACCTATATTCAGAGTTTCCTCAATACTTCTATTTGTCTTAAAGCCTTGTGAAACATAAAGATTTTCAAAGTTCTCCGAAAACTGTGCATACAATCTATCTGTTTCAGAAAGAGCAGATTCACCTAAGATTGTGGCTAATTCTCTGCATTCCTTGCCTCGCGAATACGCTGCAAACAACTGGTTCATTGTGTCTGCATGATCCTCACGTGTCTTACCTTTTCCTATACCTTTATCTTTAAGACGGGATAAGGATGGAAGTACATCGATAGGTGGCACCACACCCTTACGATGTAATTCTCTACTTAAAATAATCTGTCCTTCTGTAATATATCCTGTAAGGTCAGGAATAGGATGGGTTTTATCATCTTCCGGCATTGTAAGAATTGGTATCAAGGTAATACTTCCGTCTATTCCTTTCTTACGTCCTGCACGCTCATAAAGTGTAGCCAGGTCTGTGTACAGGTATCCTGGATATCCACGTCGTCCAGGCACTTCCTTACGAGCTGCCGATATCTCACGCAGCGCTTCTGCATAATACGTTATATCTGTCATAATAACAAGTACGTGCATGTTAAGGTCAAAAGCAAGATACTCTGCTGCTGTAAGAGCCATTTTAGGAGTTGATATACGTTCTACTGCCGGGTCGTTTGCCAGATTCATAAATAAAACAGTCCTATCAATAGCGCCTGTTTTGTTAAAGTCTTCTATAAAGAAATTCGCCTCTTCAAATGTAATTCCCATTGCTGCAAATACAACTGCGAAGTTGCTATCTGTGCCAAGTACTTTAGCTTGTCTGGCAATCTGTACTGCAAGATTTGCATGCGGGAGACCTGATGCTGAGAAGATAGGAAGCTTCTGCCCTCTTACAAGAGTATTAAGTCCGTCAATCGCGCTAACACCTGTCTGTATAAATTCAGAAGGATAATCTCTTGCAGCAGGATTCATAGGAAGTCCATTAATATCAAGTCTTTTTTCAGGAATGATTTCCGGTCCTCCGTCTATAGGTCGTCCCATTCCATCAAAGACTCTACCTAATATATCAGGAGATACATTAAGTTCTACTCCATGACCTAAGAATTTGACTGTACTTTCAGAAAGATTTATGCCTGCTGAATTTTCAAATAACTGTACAATACAGTTAGTACCGTCAATTTCTAACACTTTACAGAGTCTTTTTTCACCATTTGCCAGCTTAATCTCACCTAACTCACCAAGACTTACGTCTGTAACTTGTTTAAGCATCATAAGAGGCCCTGCTATTTCATAAATTGTCTTATATTCTTTAAACATATTATCCTCCTATTTGAGAAATGAGCTGAGTTATCTCGCTATTCATCATGTCTGAAATTGCTTTTACTTCTCTATCAATGTCATTTTCAGGAACGTATTTAATACGACCTATTTTTTCTCTGGCTACAAGTTTCTCAATTTTATTAAAGTTTACACCACGCCTCAAGGCGTCCGAGCCAAGTGTATAATATGCAATTATCAAATCCATCATGCTGTTTTGCTTTTTAAACGTAGTATATGTGTCTATCTCGTGAAAAGCATTTTGATGCAGATAGTCTTCTCTGATTGTTCTGGCCACTTCCAATATTAATCTATCAGAAGCAGATAAAGAATCCACACCTACCAGTTTAACAATTTCCTGAAGCTCTGCTTCCTTCTGTAGTAGCTGCATGAAAAGAAGTCTCTTAGTATTCCATCTTTTCGAAATATTTTCTTCATACCAATCTGCAAGACTATCTGTGTACAATGAATAACTGTTAAGCCAGTTAATCGCGGGGAAATGTCTTGCATATGCCAGTGACGAATCAAGTCCCCAGAATACTTTTACTATTCTGAGTGTTGCTTGTGAAACAGGTTCTGAGATATCGCCTCCGGGCGGAGATACAGCGCCAATTGCAGTAAGTGTTCCTTCTCTTCCCTTTGAGCCAAGACTAATAACACGACCGGCTCTTTCATAGAACTGTGCCAAGCGTGAGCCTAAGTATGCAGGATAACCTTCTTCACCCGGCATTTCCTCAAGACGTCCTGATAACTCTCTTAAAGCTTCTGCCCATCTTGATGTAGAGTCGGCCATAATAGCAACATCATATCCCATATCTCTGTAGTATTCAGCAATTGTAATACCTGTGTATATAGATGCCTCTCTTGCAGCAACCGGCATATCCGAAGTATTAGCAATCAATACTGTTCTTTCCATAAGAGATTTACCTGTTTTTGGATCTTTTAATTCAGGAAACTCATTAAGTACATCGGTCATTTCATTTCCGCGTTCACCGCAACCGATATAAACTACGATCTGTGCATCTGCCCATTTTGCTAGCTGATGCTGTACTACGGTCTTACCGCTACCAAAAGGACCGGGAACTGCTGCAACACCACCCTTGGCGATAGGAAACATTGTGTCAATTACTCGTTGTCCTGTTGCTAATGGCATATCAGGAGATAATTTCTTGGCATATGGTCTACCTACACGCACCGGCCAGGTTTGTAACATCTTAAGGTCTACCTGGTTGCCACTATCCAGTGTTACAGAACCTATCTTTTCTATAACAGTAAAGGCTCCTTCGTATATTTCTGTTATAGTACCAGAGACACCCTTAGGGACCATAATCTTGTGTTCTATTATTTCTGATTCATCACAAGTTCCGATTATATCTCCTGGCACAACATAATCTCCTACAGAGACAGCAGGTTTGAATAGCCATTTTGCTTCTCTGTCAATAGAAGGAATATTAATACCTCTGGCGATATTATGTCCCTGAATAGCGTACATTTTCTCAAGAGGTCTTTGTATACCATCAAATATGCTTCTGATTAAGCCGGGAGCTAACTCAACGCTAAGAGGAATACCGGTTGATATTACTTTCTGCCCCAAAGAAAGGCCTGCAGTTTCTTCATATACCTGAATAGAAGCCTTGTCACCATGAATCTCTAATATTTCACCAGTGAGACCCATATCTCCAATCTTAACCATATCGTACATATTAGCTTGCGCCATTCCACTTGCAACAACGAGTGGTCCTGATATTTTAACAATTGTACCTTCAATCATTATCTTTATCCTCCAAAATATTACTTCCAACCGCTTTCTCTACCTGAAGATTCAAAGCCTTCATTCCAATACCTGTAGATCCATTACCGCCCGGTATTAGTATTACAGCAGGTATTTTCTGCTGATGATACTGGGCAATAGCATCCTGAATCAGCAAAGATGTTTCTTCTATAACAAATATAACTGCGCATTCTTCCGCAAGCTTCTTAAGTCCCTGTTCAGCAGCTTCCTTTGTATCGCAACTAACCACATCAAATCCCAGCGCTCTGTATCCTATTACATTTTCATTGTCACCAAGTACTCCGATTTTCATATTGATTCTTTCCCGACTTATTTTTTTACTCTCAAATCTCTTACTCGTTGTCTTAATTCATTTGGCTGTAAATCATTAAGTTTACCTATTAAAACAAGACGAATATTTGTAATTTCACGTTCTTTTCCTACAAAATATGCGAATAAGGCTTCAATGCCGAAGGCATTTTTACCGGCTTCTATAAGAAAAGCCATTATATAATCATCACATAGCTTCTCAAGATGAGATAAACTACCCGTTATTTCATATCTGTTCAAGCCTTCAGTAACCAGCTTAGCGTATTCTGTCTTTTCAAGAGATAGTTTGATGTTTGCATCATCGCTTCTTATCATCTGGATCATATAATCTTGAGAAAGAGCTCCGGATACGTAGGCTTTTTCCATAAGGGTAACTGCAATATCTTCCTGAAGTCCTCTTTTTCTTATCCTCATCATAGTAGATAGATTAAACAGATCTGTTTCTATATCTATAAACTTCTTCAAAAATTTACGAGTATCGGGTCTTTGAGCTCTCTTGCACAGATCCCTACAGTCGTCAAAATAAGCTTTGTCGAGAAGTAAGTCTGCATATTGAACATTTTCACTCTGGGCAATTATTTTTCCTGCATCAGATAAAACCTTCTGCATATTTGCGGGCAATTTACTATAATCACCGTCCATAAAAGCTTTTCTTATTTCTTTTGTAGACAGAACACCACCATCACGAAGTTCTTGTATAGCAAGTTCTTTACCTGCGCTTTTGAGTAATATTTTCACATTGAAATAATCTCTTTTCAATGCGAATATATTAAAAAGCTCTGGCTCCGGTGAAAATGATTTAAGTTCATGGATTACACTTAATTCATAGCTATCCAAACTTTTTATATACGCACGAACCGCTGGGATATCATTTCCTTCGGGGGTAGGATATCCAGCTTCAGTAAGCATAGCAAGGCAAGCCGGAGAAGATGGTGCATCGATCATTCTCTCCAACAAGCTTCTATCAAACAACCTGTTTTCCATAGCTCTTATTCGTCCTACTGCATATGCATATAACTCACTACCGGGCATAGCTACTCCTTATTCTGAAAAAAGTATTTTAGACACTTCAATGTCGCAATCGTTTTTGATACTATCAATAATAGCCTCAAATGTGTAATTCTGCATTATATCTCCAATTCTTACAATTAATCCGCCTGTGGCATTAACTGTTTTATCGCCAAGTTTTATTTGCCGATTTGCTAGCGCCTTACTGCAGCTGTCTACTATAGAAGCGGCTCTTACCATATCTTTTTCACATAAAATAAGATATATGGGATCATTGCTTTGCGAGCCTGCACTCTTTACTACAAAGTCTGTAAGCATCTGTAAATATGCCACATCGTTAATTCCTTGTAAATGTACTAATGCCTGTTCATATGCTTTAGCTATTATTTCTTGCTTTACACTTAAAACACTACTTCTTTTTTGCATATTAAAGCTAGACTCAATTCGCGTTCTAAGTGCTTGAGACTCATTTTGCGCAACTGAAACTATTTCCTGATTACGCATTTGTGCCTCTTCAGCGGCCTGCTCCATAATCTGCTGTGCCTGAGCACGGGCATCTTTTAGAATCTCATCTGCCTTATCCTGAGCTTCTGATATTATTTTTTCTATTATTCTTGATAAATTATCAGTCATTATATCATCCAATCATGAAAATAGAAATTAAGAATCCAAACAGAGCAAACATTTCAACGGTCAGTGTGATAATCATACCTTTAGACCAATGTTTGGGCTGTTTAGCTGCAAGAGCTATACTAGCAGCTGCAACTTTACCTTGAAAAATACCCGAAGCAAGTCCCACAATACCAACAGGAATAGCAGCAGCAAAAAGCTGAAGTCCTTGTGATAAAGTAATTGCATCAAAGCCTATTTCATTTGCTTTATTAAGAAGCATGAACGCAATAACGAAGCCATAAATACCCTGAGTACTTGGAAGAAGCGTAAGTAATAAGCACGCAGTAAACTGTTTCGGATCTTCAGACATAAGTCCAAGGCCGGATGAGCCTACACACATAACACCTTTTGCAGATCCAACACCGGCTAGCATAACTGCAAAAGCAATACCAAATATAGCCCAAACAAAACCATTTTCAAAGAACCCCGGTTTGTCAGCTACAACTTCTCCTGTTGCAATCAAGCTACTAAATAATGTGTAATTCATAAAATACCCTCCTAAATAATTTAAGTATTTGTGTTTTGTACTATGTTTATATATTCTGTTTCCTGAATTAACGGTTCGAATTCTTTGCCGTCTCCCTCATAGAACTTACCAAAGAATTCTATATACATTAATCTACAGGAATTTACATAAGAACCCAGCATGTTAATAAGCAGGTTGAAAATATTGGCAATTACGAAAACGATAATAAAGAAAATAATTCTCCATCCAAAGCCTCCTGCTAATCCCCCGGCCATTGCAGCGATTTCATTAAATACGTTTATAATAACTCCAGTTGCAAGGCCCATTGCCATAAGTCTCGTATACGAGAGAATATCACTTAACATACTTACAAGCGAGTATACGCAAGTAACGCCACCGAACAACCTTACAAAAATGTTCTTGGACTTACGTCCCTTTGTAAATAAAATCAGTAAGAAGCCTACAATAAGCAAAGGCATTCCTATCTTAGGAAGTGTATTTGCAATAGGCAGTTCATTGTAATAAGGAATATAAGGAACAAGGAACAGAATCTCTCCCGTGTAAAATATGTACCAAAATCCAACATCACACAGAGCGTCTACCCATTTACCGCGCCTTATCATATTTGCAGCATTAAATCCTAATGCAACATACATATGTATAACGCCCAAAAGCATTGAAAAGGCCATAAAGTGGTCAGTATTAGCGATTGGATCAAACCATAATGGTTTTATAGTAAAACTACCTAAAGATAGCGTATATGCAAGATTTCCGAACCAGCTTCCAAACAAAGCACCCCAGAAAATAGTGGAAATGCCTGCAAACAAGAACAACGTCATAAAACGCTTCATGCTTTTCTGCATTTTCACAAATTTAAGAAGAATTGCGCAAACCAGAGTAACAAGGACGCCGTATCCTGCATCTGATAACATAAGACCGAAGAAAAAGATAAAGAAGAAACCACCAATAGTGCTTGGATCAAGGGATCTGTAAGAAAGTACGCTGTACATATTACCCATGCTCTCTACGGTAGATCCAAGTATATTGTTTTGTTGCAAAGTAGGCACCTGTTCATCATCTTCAGGATCACGGAAATTCATATGACATATATAATCCTGCGATAAACAAGCAGCAATTTCAGATTCACTCTTCTGCGGGATCCAGCCTTCAAACATAAACGTGCACCTGGTTGTACTCATCTTCTCATGAGCAGTAACCTTGGCAATCTC
Organism: Oscillospiraceae bacterium; assembly: GCA_015069185.1. Taxonomy (GTDB): domain Bacteria; phylum Bacillota; class Clostridia; order UBA1212; family UBA1255; genus SIG424. The sequence goes on along the minus strand of SVJB01000003.1, from coordinate 100,064 downwards.
AATAGTACTCGCATCATAAAGGATTTCAAGATCAGGAAGCAAGCTGCCATATTCTGCAAAGCTTTCTTCTAAGCATGTAATTCTATCAATATTAGCATCGAGTTGATCTCTAAGCTGTTGGATACTTGCTGAGGGTGTATCCACAGATTCGAATTCATGTCTTACACACTGATATTTTAATATAAGACTATCTGTAATGTTTTCAACAGAATGATGATATGTTATGGTGAAAAAAGCTCCATCTTTTGTGCTTCTTACAGTATTAACATAAATTGGCAGATTCTCATCCTGTACCTCTTTTATAATATCATTCAGAATTTCCTGAGACGAATGACTACAAAAAACTGTCTTTGTAGTTTTTGTTTTGTTGTCAGATAGCCTGCCTGCATAGTCTGTCCATACAGTCAAAGATGAAATTGTTTTATTAATACCAATATTTTCTGCTTTAAGTGTTGATATTTCTGCTAGGACACGCTCAATTTCATCAATTTTATTGAAATAGTCTGCCTTACGACTTATAACCTCTTCAAAGTCTTTTTCACTTATATCTCTAAGTACATGAAAAAGTGGTTTCTTACGAGTGTCATAACCCTCCAAAAGCTTCATAGCTGCTTGAAGGCGACTTTGCTCCTGCTTTATGCTATTTATCTCAGGTGATACAGTTTTAACTTCCGAGTAAGTAGTGTCATTGTTATCAGGTATAATATTTTCATTAATCTCAACCGCACCAAACTTAATAAGCGTGTTAATGATATCACGCTCATCTTTCTTAAGTCCTATAAATGAAATTTTGCGCATTGAAACAACAGCCATTAAACACTCCTTGCTTTCTTAACAACAATAGCTACTGCTCTGTCCATGTTTTGCTCAGCTACTGATTTCATATTACTGATTTTTTTATCAAGTAGCGCTTCTTCTGCATTACATCTTGAATAAGCATCTGTTTCTGCATTTTTTATCATAGCTTTTCTGTTAGTAGCAGCCTTATATTCTGCTTCCTGAATTAACAATTCTGCCTGTTGCTCAGCTTGCTTAATTATATCAAGTGCATCCTGCTTCGCTTGCTCAACGATGTCACTTGCTTTCTTCTCAGCATTTTCAATTTCTCTCAAAAAATCAGTCATATTATCAGCCTTCTATTTTATCTAAAGCTTGTTTGATATCATCAATAATATCATCAATATATTCAATACCAACAGAAAATCTTATAAGATCAGGAGATACTCCGCATGCTTCAAGTTCACTATCAGATAACTGTCTGTGTGTAGTACTTGCAGGATGCAGTACACATGTTCTTGCATCTGCTACGTGAGTAACAATCGCTGCAATTTTAAGACCCTCCATAAACTTAATAGCACCTTCTCTGCCACCTTTTACTCCAAATGACACAACGCCACAGCTGCCGGCAGGCATCAATTTACGAGCAAGCTCGTATTTTGGATTGGATTTAAGGCCAGGATAGTTTACCCATGTAATCTTACCTGTAGCCATCTGTCCCTCTAAGAACTCTGCCACTTTAGTTGCATTTGATACATGTCTTTCCATACGCAGGAACAATGTTTCCAAACCAAGATTCAGGTAGAAAGCATTTTGAGGTGACATCATACATCCCATATCTCTCATAAGATGTGTGCGAAGTTTTGTAATATATGCAGCATTTCCAAAGCTTTGTGTATATGTTACTCCGTGGTATGTCTCATCAGGAGTAGTAAGCATAAGGAATTTGCCATTATCCCAGTTAAAATTACCGCTATCGATAACAACGCCACCTAACGCACAAGCATGACCATCTAAATATTTAGAAGTAGAATGTACCACAATATCAGCACCAAACTCAAAAGGTCTGCAATTAATCGGAGTAGCAAAAGTATTATCAATTATAAGCGGCACACCGTGAGCGTGAGCAACATTTGCAAACAGCTCAATATCAACCACATCCAAAGACGGATTTGAAACAGTCTCTGCAAATACGCATTTTGTATTCTCCTTAAACGCAGCAGCAAGTTCCTCTTCAGTACTGTCCGGTGAAACGAAAGTAAAATCAATACCAAGGTCTCTTAATGTTTTGTTAAAAAGATTAAAAGTACCACCATATATTGCGCTGGAAGAAATAACATGATCTCCTGCTTTACATATATTAAGCACACTATACATCGATGCTGCCTGACCGGAAGAAGTAAGTACTGCACCAACGCCGCCTTCCAAAGCTGCAAGTTTCTGCTCTACAGCGTCGACTGTGGGGTTAGCAAGTCTTGTATAGAAGAACCCAGAAGCTTTCAAATCAAATAAATCTCCCATGGCTCCAGCTGTTTCATATTTATACGTTGTACTCTGTACAATCGGTACTACTCTTGGTTCTCCGTTCGCCGGATTATATCCTGCCTGTATACATTTTGTATTAATATGCATGTTATTGCTCCTTTATTATCTAATATTATTCATCGTCCTCGTCATCTTCATCGTATGTTTCATCATTTGTGTCATCAAACTCACGATCAAGATTGTCATAATATTCGTTCAGAATTTCCTCAGCCAAATCATAGTCTTCAACTATTGTGAAAATCGGTTCGTTACTTTTTGTAAATGTTGTTTCCATTATAACAACGCCATCATCATCTTCTTCATCTTGAGGTTCTAAAACAGCATAAAGCTTTTCATCATAATCAACGAAACCGAGCAAGTTAAATAAATAATCGTTGCCGTCCTCATCTGTAAGTGTAAATGTCTGCATGGAATCTTCCATATAATCATCGTGTTTCATACTCTATCCTCCGGTTAATTCTCTATATCATTCAGCATTTGACTGGCGATCAAGATATGCTTGCAAAATAAGCATCGCCGCAATTATGTCATTCATTCCCTTGTGCCTTTGCGAGACCCCCATCTCCAACAGAGCAGCATCTGCACTCTTAGTTGTCAGTCTCTCATCAAAAAATTCAATAATAATCTCAGGCCTTTGTTCATGTAAGAACCGAGCAAATTTCTCTGTGGCTTTTACTCGGAAACCGCAACTACCATCCATATTCATAGGATATCCTATAATTACCTTATTGGTAGCATACCTATCCATTGTGGAAAGAACTTGCTCAGCTACAAATCGTTTCCCTTTCTTAGCATCTATAATGCCGCAATCAAAAGCAATTTTCTGAGATTCATCACTTACGGCAACTCCCACACGAGAGTCACCGTAATCCAAACCAAGTATTCTCAAAACGATCCCCCTGATTCCGGATTACTGAACCTTGACATCATCGTCGGCATTTTTTTCGTAATTCTCTGCAATATAGAATTCAAATAACGCCTCAATAATCTCGTCACGCTCAATGCGAGTGATCATCGATCTGGCATTCTTATAATTTGTTATATATGTCGGATCACCTGACATAACATAACCAACCAATTGGCTTATTGGGTTATATCCCTTTTCTTTAAGTGCAAAATATATATCATGCAGCACTTCACTTACCTGAGGCTGCGTTTCATTTGGCACTACAAAAAACATGGTGTTTGTAAGATCCATTTACTACCACTTCCTAAAATTATTTCGCTTCGAATTTTGCAATAGCATCAAAGAAAGACTTTACATTGTTGTCTTCTTCTTTGCAATGTACATCTAACTTAATTGCATTAGCAAGATCAAGTGAGAAAATACCCATAATCGACTTTGCATCAATGACATATCTACCTGATGTAAGATCAGCATCGCAAGACAATTTGTTAACTTCATTTATAAAAATCTTTACGTCCTCAATAGACTTAAGTGTTATCATCATACTCTTCATAATCAACATCTCCTAAAAAAAATATACACTGTTTATAGTACTATTTTGGCTCCTTTGTGTCAATATTAACAAATAAAAAAAGTACAAAGAAGTCTGATTCTCTGCATTGCGAATCAGACTTCTTATGGCTTTTATAATTCTTATATTAAGCATTTATTGAGCGCTTATTTCCTTCTTCTTTGAAGTTAGCACTTTATAAACGATGGCTGCCAATGCGCTACCAACCAATGGAGCCACAATAAACAACCAAACCTGAGATAAAGCCTCTCCTCCTGCCAGGAGTGCAGGGCCAAAGCTTCTTGCGGGGTTCACAGAAGTTCCTGTAAAAGGAATACCAAGAATGTGAACTAATGTGAGTGTCAAGCCAATAACCAAGCCTGTCACACTACTATTCTCAATCTTAGATGTAACACCTAAAATTGCAAAGATAAATACAAAAGTCAGCACAACCTCTACAGCAAATGCCTGCCACATCTCGGTTCCCAACGCGCTGGCGTTGCCGTAACCGTTCTGACCCAAAGAATCATTGCTACCAAAGAAAGCAACCAGAATACCTGCGCCGGCAATAGCGCCTAAGAACTGAGCTACTACATAACCAATGAAATCAACAATTTTCAAAGAGCCATTAATCAACATAGCCAGTGAAACAGCAGGGTTAATATGACAACCTGAAATATTACCTACAGAATATGCCATTGCAACGATGCTAAGGCCAAATGCAAAGGCAATTAACAGCGTGGAAAAAGACAGTGGCGCGGATACAAACTCACCGCCAAGCAGTGTGTTCGCAGCTACTGCACTACCACAGCCGAAAACAACTAAAACAAGAGTTCCGATAAATTCCGCGAAGTATTTCTTCATACAAACATCTCCTTTATTCAATTTCAATTTCCCAGTTTGAATCTCTTACCAGGTTTGATATAAGTATAACACATTCTATCATTATCTAAAATATTTTTTTATTGTGCCAGGAATCTTTTTAATTCATACGCTACCAACGAACGGAGGCGGAAAATATCCTCCTCATTTTCAATAGTACAATCAGCCAATTCCTCATATTCACGATTGCTCATCTGAGCGCTGATACGTTTCTCAGCTTCCTCTTCAGTAATACCCATACGCTGCATCAGCCTAGCTACTCTCAGATCGTTATTTGCCACAACTGCCCACACATAATCTACAGTGTCGAAAAATCCTTCTTCAATAGGAATCGGTACGTCAAGCACCAAAAAACGGTATTTGCCTGTATCGTCAGCGCTATATTTGGCAACTCGTCTTTTAATTTCTTTAGTAACATGTTTATGTACAATGCTGTTAAGCGTACGAAGAGCGACAGGATCAGCAAACACAATATCGCCTAATTTTTTACGATCCAGTTCCCCATCCGGAAGCAGTACAGCTTCTGTGAAAACAGCTACGATTTCTTCGTATGCAGCGCCGCCCTTTTGTTGTAACTTACGTGTTATTTTATCTGCATCAATAATCTTGCCGCCTTCTTCTTTTAGAATGGTACACACACTTGATTTTCCAGTACCACTGCCTCCTGTAACACCTAATATTTTCACGTCTATTCCCTCTTTCCTTATTTACAATCATACCAATTGGCGCCTTCACAAATATTCACTTTAAGAGGCACACTCATGCTATAAGCATTCTCCATATTCTCACGTAGTATTTTCATAACAGCTTCTTTTTCATCAATAGCTGTATCAATCAGCAGCGAGTCGTGGACTTGTAATATTAGCCGTGATTTAAATCCACCTTGCTTCAAAGCGTTATACACCCGTACCATGGCAATTTTAATAATATCAGCTGCTGTGCCTTGTATCGGCATATTGCGTGCAACACGATCTCCAAAGCTGCGAATCTGATATTTGGCTGATGTGAATTCCGGGATGTATCTTCGTCTACCCATAAGTGTAGAAGCATAACCACATTCGTGAGCCACAGTAATCAAGTTGTCTATAAATTCTTTGGCACTACTATACTCACGGAAATATGCCTCAATATAACGTTTTGCTTCCGAAACACTGATGCCAAGATCCTTTGCCAGACCAAAGTCGCTCATACCATAAACTATACCAAAATTTACTGCCTTAGCCCTACCGCGCATCTCGGATGTAACTTCTGAAATATCAACACCGTTTACCTTGGCTGCTGTTGCCGCATGTATATCTTTGCCGGAGGTAAAGGCATCAATCATAGCAGTATCCCCTGACATATGTGCCAGTACACGTAGTTCAATCTGCGAATAGTCTGCATCAAGCAATATATGGTTATCATCTGCCGGCAGGAAAGCTTTACGGATTAATCTGCCAAGGGGACTGCGAACAGGAATGTTCTGTAGATTTGGTTCAGTGCTACTGATGCGTCCTGTAGCTGTTACAGTCTGGTTGAAGCTGGAGTGAACGCGCCCCGTTTCTCTATTAATCTGACTTTGCAAACCTGTAATATATGTTGATTTGAGCTTTGTGTTCTGCCTGTATTCAATAATTAAAGGAATTATCTCGTGCATATCGGCAAGATCTTCAATAGCCTCCATACCCGTAGAATATCCACTTTTTGTCTTTTTCTTGGGTTTGATTCCCATCTCATCAAACAACACAACTGACAGCTGTTTAGGTGAATTAATATTAAATTCATGACCTGCCAATTGGTAAATTTCCTTTTCACAAGTGGCAATAGTATCATCGATATTCATGCCCTGGCGCTTTAATTCCTCTCCATCAACGCGGAAACCATCGTATTCAAAGGCAGCCAGTACCTCTATCAGAGGCATCTCTACGTTATACATCAGATAATCAAGACCGTCTGCTGTTAATTTCGCGCGCGCCTCCTGATATACAGGCTCTAAAGCAAACACTCCCGGCACAATAGTTTTATGGGTAAAAAAGCGAGCAGCATCATCAAGGCTGTTTATCTTTCTTGTTGGATCCGCTAAATATGCAGCGATAAGAATGTCAAAAGATATATTTACAGGCATGCTACCCTGAGACAGCAGCCACAGATACAGAGGCTTTGCGTCATATGTCACCTTGGAAATACCCGGATTCTCAAGGATACTTGTCAAAGCGGCAAATTGCGTAGCATCTCCTGTCTCCACATCATATCTACAGGCATGTGCGTCTGACTGAACATCTATAAACGATGGTCTGTGAGCACCATCCGGTATATACGTATACACAAACACATGATTTACATTATTTTCACAAACATACTCCAGAAATTCTGTAGGTTTATCTCTTGTTGGCGCCTCAGATTCATCTGTACCGTTACTTTCCGTAAAGCCAAACAGAGTAAGTTCATCATCATTTTCTGTAGATGTAAACTTAGAAGGATCGTTGTAGCCCAGCTTCTGTTTCAAAGAGCGAAGCTCCAATTCGTCTAATAGAGCTGCAAATTCAGGGTGATTGTATTCTCTGTGACTAATAGATGCCAGAGTCGTGTCTATTGGTGCATATTTACAAATCTTACCAAGATCATAGCTCATATATGCGCTGTCTTTGCCGGCTGTTAGCTTAGCATTCAAAGCTTTCTTAGTTATTTTGTCAAGATTTTCATATACATTATCCAGTGAACCATGGGTAGATATCAAGTCCAGAGCCGTCTTCTCGCCCACACCCAGCACGCCGGGAATATTGTCGGAGGCATCGCCCATCAGCGCCTTCACATCAATTAGCTGTAATGGATCTACACCGTACTTATCATTAACTGCAGTAATATCCATGTCTACAATGTCAGGATGACCAGGTTTGGATACATACAGGAGTACGTGAACATACTCATTAATAAGCTGCAAGGCATCACGGTCTCCGGTAAGGATACGGCAGTTAACTTCGTTTTCACAAGCTATCCGTGAAAAGGTGCCAATGATATCATCTGCTTCATATCCGGGACACTCAATATATGTTACATTCATTGCTTTAAGAATATTCTTAAGAATAGGCATTTGAGATGCAAGTTCATCAGGCATACCTTTACGACCGGCTTTGTACTGAGTGTACTGCTCATGACGGAAGGTTGGCTTATGCACATCGAAGGCAACGCAAACATAATCCGGATCTACCTGCGTGATTTGTTTCAGATAAATGTTTAGAAAGCCATACACCGCGCCGGTAGGCACTCCGCGACTATTTGTCATAAATGTATTCTGAGTTGCGTAAAATGCTCTGTTTATAATACTGTTTCCGTCTATTAACAACATCGTTTTCATAAAATACCTGCCGTTTGTAATATTCTTACGTATTGTAACACATATTAACCAAAATGCATACAATTTACTCTGTAACACATCAAGGAAGGCAATAATTATGGCTAACTACAATAAGCGTCACATTTATCTGGGAGGCAATACCAGGAAGGGTTTTGCCGGTTTTTACAATCAACTTTCTAATATTGACTCATGTAATTTATATATTCTGAAGGGTGGCCCCGGCACAGGTAAATCAACTTTTATAAAGAAAGTAATATCAGAGCTTGATGCCACTGATTGCATGATGGATATTATTCATTGCTCCGGCGATCCAGATAGCCTCGACGGCGTCATTTGCCGGGATGCCGGTGTGATTGTCATTGACGGTACCAGTCCTCATTCAGTTGATCCTTACTGTGCAGGCGCACGGGATAATATAATTAATCTTGGAGACTTCTGGGATTGCGACAGACTACGTAGCTACAAGCATAATATAGCTGATCTGATGTTTGATAAACAAGTGTATTATCAGCGGGCATACAGCTATCTGGCAGCAGCAGGAAATATATATGATGACAGCAACTATATTGTGCGGGCTTCTACAGAAACAGAAAAAATAAATCTGTTTACATTAGAGCTTACCAGTGAGATTTTTAACGGATTTGCCGAGCAAAGTGTTCACGGCAAAGACTTTGCATTCTTTGCCACAGCCATCACACCGGCAGGATATCGCGGTGATATAGGCAATCTTGTAGGCGATTATAAAACATACTCTATCAAGACTTTTTACGGGATCAATGCCTCCGCCATTTTGAAAACTGTTCGCAACAAAGCACTATGTTGTGGTCTGAATACTCAAAGCATATACTGTGGCTTTGACTCCGATGTGCTGGAACATGTTATTATTCCGGACATCGGTGTCGCAGTGGTTACATCTAATTCTTATCACGCAGTAGATGCAACAGATTCATATTATGATTATCCATTAGACGGTTTCCTATGCGAATATTCTCTATATTCCGCCAAAGATGATCTAAAATATAATAACATTCGTTTTGACGAGCTACTGGATCGTGCGATGCGAGCACTTAACCGAGCACGCATTAAGCATGCCGAGATTGAGAAAATTTATATTTCAGCTATGGATTTTGAGAGTCTGAATATGTATTGTGATAAAGTAATATCCGAGATTATACATGGTTAGTTAATTACAGGTGCGAAGCGCTCGTCTGCTTTCCTCTACAAATATACTTGGGACTTCCTTTGTCGTAAAGCATTTTTCCGGGTAGCAAAGTGTTAGTTTATCCTTTGCCCGTGTTATCGCAACGTAGAAAAGTCGCCTTTCTTCTTCAAGTCGATCCTCCGTAACTACATTTTGCCCCGGAAATTCATCATATATCAGGTCAATGATAAAAACATTGTCATACTCTAATCCTTTGGAGCTATGAATTGTGGATAATACCACTGTTGCTGTATCGTGACTTTGGCTATCATTATCAATCATGTCCAATAGTTTTATCAGCTGTCCATAACTACTGCATGTACTGCTAATATATTTTAGAAAACTAAGAACCTGATTCTTGTAATGCTTCATCTGGCCTGTTATCTCGCAATATTCATCAGCATATTGCTCTAGACCATCCCGAACCATACGGGTGAAAATCCTTTCAGGCGACGGTATTATCAAGCGGGCCTCTTGCTGCATTTTTCTCACTGTGTCTACATATTTGTTCACCAACGGAATCTCCTGTGTTCTTATTGTTCCCTCCGCAATTTTGTAGTTGATCCCCTCCGTTCTCATCGCAGCCCTTAGTAATAATCCTGAGGCATTATTTCTATAAAGCACGGCTGTTGTCCCCTGATGTTTATTACACATCTTACAGACATACATTGCCTGCATTATATTGTCAGGGAAATGCAAAATATCTACTTTACATGTAGCTTTCTTATCTGTGTAAAGATTTTTCTTATATCTTCTTTTATTGTTTCCTATGATTTTCACAGATAAATCTACTATACTTGCCTGTGATCTATAATTCTGCTCCAAATAATACTTATTTACATTTCCGTATGACTCTACAAATTGCATAAGTTCGGTTGGATCCGCGCCTCTGAAGCCATAAATACTTTGGTCATCGTCTGCTACCACGAAAATGTTTCTATCGGGTGCAATATGGCGTATTATATCAAACTGTGTTTTAGTCATATCCTGCGCTTCGTCAAGCAGTATATAATCGTATCGATTTTGGATGCTTTCTCTGAATGTTTTGTCTTTGTTCAGGATATCTAATGTGAGAAATATCATATCATCATAATCAATCATACTGTTTGCCTTCTTGGTAGTCTGATACTGCTCCACTATTTTGTGAAAATTCTTAACTTGGGTAGTAATAGCACCTTTCCTTGTTCGCGCTGCACTTATAGCTGATACAAGGCTGTCGATTGTTGAATCATCAGGTGTTTTATTATTTATCTGGATATATATATCTTTTATTATTTCTCGTACCTGCATCCCATCTATAACAGCATATTTTGTACTATGCGATATGGCATATTTATGTAATAATCCAAGGCAGAAGCTATGTATTGTAGAGAAATGTGGTGTTTTGCTTATCTTATTATTCAGTATAGTATCACCAATATATTGCATATACCGACTTCGCATTTCGTTTGCAGCAGCAACTGTAAAGGTCTGACAAAGAATACGTTCAGGTCTCTCATACTTTGTAGTTAACATACATATGCGTGTTACTGTCACCGTTGTCTTGCCACTTCCCGGTCCTGCAAGCACAAGTGCAAAGCCTTTGTCGTGCATACATATCTTCCTTTGTGTCTCACTTAGTTTGTTGATTATCTCGTTGTTATTCATTAATACTCCTTACGTGAAGTCTGTTCCATTTAATGTAAAATTCTTATATAAAACAACAAGGCGTCTTCTTTACGAAGCCGCCTTGTTGTTTTATCAAAAGCGAGAGGAGAAACCTATATTAAAAGTTTCTCCTCTTATACTTATTGTGCAATAATAATTTTTATGCTATTTCAAAAAATTATTTCTTTTTCTTGATGATTAAAGCTGCGCCTAAAACTAACATTACCTGTGCAATAGCGCTGGATGAACCACATCCGCCCTTTTCCTCATTAACAGGAGCTTTTGTTGCTTCAGGAGCCTCTGTTGCAGGTGCTTCTGTAGCAGGTGCCTCTGTGGGCTCTGGAGGAAGTTCATTTAATGTAATCTTACCAAGATCTAATTCAGGGAACTTTGAACCAATTGTAGATACAGATGTACTACCTGTTGCACTAATACCAACATTAGGAGCTTCCATCATAACTATAGCACCGCTGAGTTCTCCTGCTGCAAACTTAAAGTCTTCACATACACCCTTGATCTGGAATGATGCAACCGGAATCTTGAATTCGATAGTAACAATAGTACCTTCCTTCTTAACAGCTGTCTCAGTCTTATCCTGGATATTTGCATTAGCATCAGCTAAGTTTGTGTTGTGATGATGCTGCTGAAGAGTAACAGCAGTACCGTCAGTTGTAGCAGTATAGAATAAACCTTCCTGGCCTGCAGGCATTTTATCATTTGCTACAGGAGCAAAGCACATCTGGAAGTAAGGACCATAATTTGTCGCTTCATCATATTTGATACCTACATACAAAGCATCCTCTGCCCATGCAAACTGCCAATCATATGTGCCTGATAACGGATCACCGGCAAAATTGCCACCAATAGAACCATTCATTACAAAAACATCACCGTACTCGCCTTCGCTGATAACACCATCAACAGTAGCTACACCGGCCTTTGCACTAATTTTATTATCTGCCGCACTAACAGACATAATACCCATCATAGAACAGATAATAACTAATGCGATAACTAAAACATATATTTTTTTCATATTTTCCGCCTCCTTGCGAACATTTATTTAATGGGATTTTACCATTGGCGTCATACATTGTCAACATATTTCACACATCATTAATAATTTGTCCGAAATTGTTTTTATTGTGCAGGCGGAGTAATGTCACGTTCTTTTAATTTTGAGAAATCCACAGGAAAATTAAGTGATTGAGTAAAGTCAACACCTGATATCATGTGATATTTAATGCCCATATCCATCATCCACTGACGGACTTCAAGAGTCTGAAGATTTCCGTTTTTATTATTATATACCCATTCAGGAGTGGGCCACAGACAAAGAGTTGGATCTATAGCTTCATATACAACCTTTTTAACTCCTGCCTGACCGTGGTGTGCCATTTGCACAATATCACTTTTCAGTTCACTTCCATATTTTTCTAAAAGCCTCTGGCCCTCCGGTATATATGCATCTGCAAGAAACAAAATTGTCTGTCCTTCAATCGTTGCTCTGAAAATAAGAGAAGTATCATTAATGGTAGATTCTCGTTCTTCATCTGTCACAGTCAACAATATGTCAAATCTGACTCCATCTATTTCAATAACATCTCCTTCAAAGACATTCTTGCCATTGATCCTGTCAAATTCGCCTTTACCTTTGATTTTATCATAACCATGTTGTACATCATCACGTAAATAAGCATATTTTCCGGTTTCAGATCTTTCCATAAATTCCATAGACGGGAAATTAAAATATACATCTTTGATCTTTATCTCGCCTAATTCTTCATCATAATACTTTGTCAGATCACAAAACTCCGTTACATGATCATCATGAAGATGTGTCAGGAACCATGCTTCTATTTCCGGTACCTCCTGACCTGTTATTTCCTGAAGTGCAGATAATAAGAATCCTTTGCTTTTCTTGCCCACTCCACCACCATCAATAACTACAAACTTATTGTTTGGCGTTTTAATTACATAACCCAGCATAAGCATTTTTTCATCAGGGCCGAGTTGATAAACTACCGGACCATCATGAGGCTTTTCCTCGGATTCACATGCAGGTAACGCTGATATACAAAGACATACAATTATTACCAATAATATTAGTGAAACAATTCTTTTTTTCATGATACATTGCAACCTCTCACCGCATTTTCACCTAATATTAACAAAACAATATATTTTTTTCAATTAGCATTATGTAAAGCTTTTATGACACTAGGCATTTTCCTGACTTACTTGCGTCACCGGCTTTTTTATGGTAGACTTTTTTAATATCATTTTTCAGAAAGGACAATCCTATGGGAAAAGATTATAGTGCTATAACACCTAAAATACTTGAATTATCCGAATTATGTAAGCAAGCTTCTTCGATCAGTCCTGAAATGTTTACCGAGCATAAAGTTTTCAGAGGACTTAGAGATCTAAATGGCAATGGCGTTCTTACAGGGCTTACTGATGTATCGGAGATTCAGTCGTTCAAATTTGATGAACATGGTAACAAAACACCGTGCGATGGAATGCTTCTGTACAGAGGAATAAATATCCGCGATCTTGTTGGTGGCTTTATAGCTGACAACAGATTTGGCTTCGAGGAAACTACATATTTACTGTTATTTGGTAAATTACCGAATGCTCAGGAGCTAGCGGATTTCACACAGCTACTGGCAAGTTACCGCACATTACCCAATTCGTTTGTCAGAGATGTTATTATGAAGGCTCCCAGCAATGACATGATGAATACTCTTGCCAGAAGCGTGCTGACACTGTATGCATATGATACTAATCCTAATGATACAAGTATACCAAACGTATTGCGTCAATGTATTTTGCTGATTGCTCTGTTCCCTCTGCTTAGTGTGTACGGTTATCAGGCTTATGACTATTATCTTAATAACGGAACAAGTTTCTTTATTCACGAGCCACGTCCTGATCTGAGCGCAGCCGAGAATATACTTCATATGTTAAGAATCAACAGTAATTACACAGAGCTGGAAGCAAAGATTCTTGATCTGGCACTTGTACTCCATGCAGAGCACGGAGGCGGTAACAACTCAACATTTACTACAAGAGTCGTATCTTCATCAGGAACAGATACATACTCTGCCATAGCAGCAGCGTTAGGTTCTCTGAAGGGGCCCAAACATGGCGGTGCTAATATTAAGGTCGTGCATATGATGGATGATATCAAGACAAATGTCAAAGATTGGAACGACGACGATGAGATATCTGCGTATTTATCAAAGATTCTGAACAAAGAGGCTTTTGATAACAGCGGTTTGATTTACGGTATGGGACACGCGGTTTATTCTCTTTCAGATCCGAGAGCTGACATATTCCGTATGTTTGTAAAGCAATTGTGTACCGAAAAAGGTCGTAGTGAAGAATATGCACTATATTCAAATATTGAACGTCTGGCTCCAAGTGTTATTGAGAAAGTACGTAAGATGTATAAGGGAGTCAGTGCCAATATCGACTTCTATAGTGGCTTCGTTTACAGTATGTTGGAGCTCCCCATAGAACTGTATACACCAATATTTGCTATATCACGTATCAGCGGTTGGAGCGCTCATAGACTTGAGGAGCTGATAAATGCCAGTAAAATCATCAGGCCTGCATATAAATGTGTACAGCCAAGAAACGAATACAAATCATTAAGGGATAGATAAATAAACGGGGCTGCTTTTAGCAGCCCCTTGATTTTATTCAACAGTAACAGATTTTGCAAGGTTGCGGGCTTATCAACATCACAACCTTTTTTTACAGATACATAATACGCAAGTAACTGCATATATGCAATCGCCGTAAACGGCGCAAATATTTCATCCGTTTCAGGAAGTGTCAACACATAATCACATGTATCAGGATCCGAGAAGTCTTGCTTCATACATACAAGTAAAGTAAATGCGCCTCGGGACTTTACTTCCTTAACATTACTGAGGGTTTTCTCAAACAATCTGTCTGTAGTCGCCAGCGCCACAACAGGGCTACCGGGTGTGATGAGAGATATAGTACCATGCTTCATCTCTCCTGCAGCATAGCTTTCAGAATGTACATATGAAATTTCCTTTAGCTTCAAGGAACTCTCGCAGGCAAGATGCCAGTCAATGCCACGACCGATAAAGAAGCTGCTGGGCGTTTGAGTGAAATGTTCTGCCAGCGACTCAACCTCAGTGATTTTAGTAAGCGCTTGTTTGATAGCTTCAGGAACTTCGTTCTGCAATTTTCCCAACAAATCTACACACAGTGAAGCTTCAGGACTCTTACGAGCAATAGCAAATTTAAACGCCAGTGTATACATAACAGCCAGCTGTGCACAGTAGGCTTTAGTGCTAGCCACCGCAATCTCAATACCTGCTCTTGTGAAAATAGAATTATCTGCCTCACGTGCAATCGTAGAACCTGCACTGTTCACAACAGCGAGTGTCTTAGCACCGCTTTCCTTTGCCAATCTGAGAGCAGCTACTGTATCAGCAGTCTCACCTGATTGTGATATTAAAATAACAAGATCCTCAGGGTGAAGTCTGGGTGGGATGTATCTAAACTCTGATGCAATATGCACTTGAGTATTCAGTTCAGCAAATTGTTCAAATAAATATTTACCTACAAGTCCTGCATGCATAGCTGTACCACAGCCTACAATATGAACTGTGCCGGCCGGCACATCAACCTTTGCCCCATATGCTTCTCTGGCAGTGTCCTGCACAGCCCTCGGCTCTTCAAATATTTCTTTAAGCATATAGTGGTCATAGCCCTCTTTTTCAGCGCTATCTTTCTCCCACTCTACAATCTCATATTCAGGCTCGAATGAATGATTCTCACTGTCAATAATCTCAACCTTATCATGCGTGAGCACTGCAATACAATTTTCTTCTAAATGGTAGTATCTATCTGAATATTTCAGCACCGCAGGTATATCTGATGCAATAAAATTACCATTTTCGCCCGGTGCAATGATTAGCGGGCTGGCCTTTCTGGCTGCATATATAACACCCGGATTGTCATTAAACATCAATCCAATAGCATACGAACCACGAACCATACCACAAGCAGCTCTGATAGCTGCGATAGGATTTGAATAATACGGGCTATTATTATCTACATAATAGAAGTCGATAAGCTTCAGAAGCACTTCTGTATCTGTTCCCGAACAAAATTTATACCCACTATTTTCAAGAAACTTCTTATACTCCAGATAGTTTTCAATAATACCATTATGTACCATAGCAATATTATCTGTAGCGTGTGGATGGGAATTCACATCTGAAGGTTCGCCATGTGTGGCCCATCTTGTATGTGCAATAGCACAACTGTACTCATCTCTTGCAGGGAGTTCCGGCAACCTTCTCATTACAATTTCTTCTAGATTCGCAACACGTCCCTTGGCCTTGATAGTTTGAATTCTATTTTGTTTATCAAAAAAGGCTATACCTGCAGAATCATAACCTCTATACTCCAATGAGAAAAGGCCGTGAAAAAGTTTAGATATAGCATGGTTTTCACCTGTATAGCCTACAATACCGCACATTAAGTAGTGCCTCCTTAGTTATTTATTCTCTAAACGCTCTTTTATAATATCCGCAACGCGAATGCAAATATCCTTTGTCTGCTGCTGATCTTCGCCCTCTGTCATGACACGGATCATAGGCTCAGTACCGGATGGTCTGACAACAATCCTACCCGAATCGCCAAAATCGTTCTTTGCTTGTTCCAGAGCCTCTTTGATAATATGATCTGTGTAGAATGCAATCTTTCCTTCTTTGGATACAGTAACATTTATCATATACTGTGGGAATCGCTTCATAACAGAGGCAGCCTGAGCAAGAGTAATATTCTTACGTTTTAACACAGACAGGAGCTGTATAGCAGTGAGCTGACCATCACCTGTAGTAGCATAATCACGGAAAATAATATGACCTGATTGTTCGCCACCCAGACTGACGCCTTCTAAAAGCATCTTCTCCAATACAAATCTATCGCCAACTTTAGTCCTTTCTGTGAGAATACCATTGTTGCGTGCAAATTTCTCAAAGCCCATATTAGTCATAACAGTGCCTACAACAGTATTCTGATACAGCTTTCCTCTTTCTTTCATATCAAGTGAACATATAGCCATAATAAAGTCGCCGTCTATTATATTACCCTCTCCATCAACACAAATACATCGGTCTGCATCTCCGTCAAAGGCAACACCTGCTTCAAATCCGTTTTCAATAACATATTTTTGCAATGCATCAATATGGGTAGAGCCACAATTTAAGTTAATATTCATGCCGTTAGGCTTTGCATTCAATATAGTAGCCTTGGCACCCAATTCACTAAGAAGCAATCCGGCAGATACGCCTGCACTACCATTTGAGCAATCAACTGCAATTTCCATACCGTCAAGCGAATTCATAACAGTACTTTTCAAATAATCAATATAATCACGTACTGCATTTGTAGCATAACGAATCTTACCTATCTCTGTATCTGATAGCTCCGGTTCAGGACCATCAAGCACGATAGACTCAATACGTTCCTCTAATTCATCAGGAATCTTATATCCCTCTCCGCCAAATATTTTAATACCATTATACTCTGCCGAGTTATGTGAAGCAGAGATCATAATACCACTATCTGCTTTATATTTATTAACTAAATATGCTACAGCAGGAGTAGGAATAACGCCCAATATTATAACATCTGCGCCAGCCGAACAAAGTCCTGCTGCTATACTCTGACATAGCATATCCGAGGAGATTCTTGTATCACAACCTATACAGAAAAGCAGCCGACGTCTATCATCAGCCAACACAGTCGCAGCAGCTCTGCCTACCTTAAGTGCCATCTCACATGTGAGAAATGTATTTGCCTTTCCTCTGATACCATCAGTACCGAATAATCTTCCCATATAATCTTATCTCCTTACTATATCATCCTGTGCCTTAAAAATACTGTTTTCCGGCACGCTACCTCTTACCCTTGATAATGGATAAACAATAGAATTCTTACCCACTATGGCACCAGGGCACAGCACGCTGTTGCAGCCGATCTCTGCGTAATCCCCAACAATGGCACCCAACTTTCTAAATCCTTCACAAACATTAGCCTTGTCGCTACGCACATTGGCTGTTATCACGCCGGCGCCAAAATGTGCCTTATATCCCAGCACAGAATCGCCTACATAATTAAAATGAGGCACCTGAACGCCATCAAACAGTATGCTGTTCTTAATCTCTGTAGAATTGCCGACAACTGCTCCTTTGCCGATTATTGCGCTACCTCTTATATAGGCACAATGGCGCACCTCGCAATTTTCATCAATAATACAGGGTCCACTAATAGAAGCATTATCTGCCACTTTGGCTGATCTGGCAATCCATACACCAGGTGCAGGATTGTCAAATTTATCTACCGACAGACTGGCTCCTAACTTCATAATAAACTCTTTTATATCAGGCAACACATCTCTGGGATGTTCCTTACCGGTGAAAATCTCAGTGGCAATAGTCTTGCTAATATCCAATAGTGAATCCATATTCAAGGCCCCCTATATAGTGATATTCACTAATAAATTCAATTATACCTGTGAAAAATGTAAGTTCTTCGCGGAGGTACATTAATAGAAATTATTCTACCACAATCACTTTGATACTTCAAGGGTACCATATACAAATGAAACATCGTAATAATCTGTCACATTCTTACCGTTTTCGTCTAAAATATAAAAAGAAGATACTACATTGGGTACAGACCCGACTTTCGTTATGCTCATATCAATATCAATATATATGGTGTGCCCTGATAGTAAAGTACCTGAGGCAATCCACCATTCATTATTGCAAGCTGCACTACCATCATAATGTTTACTGCAACTACCTGTATGTATAGTTATAGGACGCTTTAATATATTTACAGAACCATACTCATACGTAATATCATATTGCAATGTCACATCATTTCCATCCTTGTCCAATATTGTAACTTTATTGACATTAACAATGTAACCATGAGGATAAGTAATAAAAAAATCATTCAACTCGTAATCAATATGTATTGTATGACCTTCTTTGAGCGTTCCCTGTGATATATAGAAGAATTCTCCTTCCCATTTTTCCATGGGCTTGCCATCATAGATTTTCTCAAGTTGAACTCCTGATACAACTATCTTATCCTTGCCACTTACAGAAGGAGGCATACTACCAGTAACCTCCATCGGTACCCAACCTACACCATCTAAATAGATCTCAACCCATGCATGGCCGTCTTGTGATGTAACCACATTCTGGCTACCGGGAGCAATGACTGATGCATACCCTACAGTATAACGCGCCGGAATGCCATATGCTCTATACATTAGAGTTGCTGCAGTAGCAAAATGCTGACAAATACCTTCCTTGGCGGTTTCAAGAAAATAAACAGCCACATCTACACCATCAGGATACTCCGGGGCATTCATGTTATACGCAGCAGCACCCAATATATACTGTTGAATGTCCGTAATCAGATTTCTTGAGTTTACTGAAATTCCATTTTCCTCACCAATTCTCAGCATATCCTTTTTCGTAGAGAGAGGAACATAAAGATATGTATCATACACGAAATCTCTATATTCCATCTCTGCCTTCGAAAGCTCCTCCGGCCCTTTTATTTCTAAAAGAACATCTAATGGTACATCAAAATATAACGGTAACTTATATTCCTCATCTTCGAAACTAACCTTAACATCATTTCCGGAAACATTCAGCTCATAAAAAGTATCAATATAATATGTCAATACATCCGGAGCAGAATTAATTTTATCTATATACAATATAGATTGTGAATATTCAGTGCCGATTAATTTGTCTTGAGCTCCTAGTGCCATACCTGTAAAAAGTAAAGGATTAGTATCAAAATAACTATTAAACTCTTTTGCTTGTTTCCATCCTTTATATGTATAATCACCGTAAGATAACGCTCTTAAGTAAACTCTTCTCAATTTATTATATTCGTCATAAAAGCCTATTCGATACAAAGGAGTTATATCTGTATTGTCCGGAAATTTTACTTGCGTATCAAGAGGAAATTGATTATCACCATTATTACCACTGGTATTGCCTCCCTGGCTACTGCCACTTTGATTTCCCCCACCACCATGGCTACTGTCGCCCTGGTTATTATTCTCCTCTTGGTCATTAGGCAGCACAGTAAGCGTGCCATATTCATAATCAAATATATAGTTTTTTGTAATATCTGTTCCGTCAACATCGTAAATGCATAAAGTAAAAGTATTTGGGCTACTGCCTACATTTGTTTGGGAGCCGGTAAAAACATATTTACTTCTATGACCATTGACCAAATCGCTTTTATCAAAAGAAGCAACCATATGCCTCAGTGCTGTTCCATCATATATTTTTTGAGCACTTTCAGAGCGTAAATCGCTTATAGGTCTTGGTTCTATAATAATGGTACCAGGTTGTTGATTTATTATATAACCATCATTTGTTACATCGTTGTTATTCTCATCATATACTACGGCTGTAATTATATTCTTACTCTCACCTACATATCTGCGATTTCCCTTTGCATAATATTCCAGCCGATGGCCTTCTGCTACATTTCCCGAAATATGTGTACATTCATTATTTACAAGAACTATATCATCAAACACTTTACTGCTGCTTCCTGATACAAAAGATAATACAATAGGATGTATAGTAATCGTTCCGTATTTGATTCTTATATCATAGCACTGGGTAACATTTTCACCGGCAGCATTCTTAACAATATACTTATTTACGTCATTCCGATATGTGCCGTATTGGTAAGGTGAAGTACTAATAGTAACCTCAAGGTAATGTTCGGGCAGTAAATTGCCTTTTGTAATTGTCCATTCCGGAAGTGAAAAGGCTTTACCATCATAAGTTTTCTCACCACTTGCTGTAGTGATCTCTATCACTGTCTGTTGCCCACGCAGGAAGCCGCTATTGCATTGGAGTAAATATTTGTGACTTACATCTTCTCCTTTTTTATTTACGATTTTATACTTTCCGACAGAAACAATATAGTCGCCTTTCCTGTCAAGTTCACTATATTCCCAAGATATATCCTGTATGACATGGCCTTTATTGAGTCCCGTAACATCAGGAACAATCTCTTGGGTAAAAGGATCTGTGCCATAATAATATGTTGTATCCGGAACAGTGATTGTAAGATCATCCGGCCTGGATGCATAAAAATATATAATACCAATACAGCTCATAAGAATAAGCAATGCAATAGTACACAAAAGAATTCTTCCGGGAATGCTGCCTACCAACTTGCCCATAGTTTTCATTCTACTTTCAAATCTATCATAACGACCATATACCATACTTATTCACCGCCTGTTACTGTCAACATGCCAAACTCAAATGTAATCTGATAACAATTAGTCACATCAATCTCGTGACCATTTGAATCAGTATATAAAACACGATAGGACAAAACCATATTATCTTTCTTCCCTATACCGGTAATAGAACTACATACCAATTTCAATTTATGTTCCGGGCAAAGAGATCCTGATATCAGCTTGTATGAGTTGTTTTCCAGTGGTGTACCATCATATTTTTTCGAGCCACTCCCTGTTTGCACTACAAGTTTTCTTGGCGATACATCCAACACTCCCTTTGCCTGTTCAATATTGTAGTTCATTGTCATATCTGTGCCTTTTTCATCTTTTACTGCAAATTGTATATGATTCTCTACAACTCCGATTTTATTATGTTCTGTTATTGCAACAGGATACAACTGATGTCCCGGGAGCAAATCCCCTGCTATGATTTCATAATCAGAATTACCAACAGCAGCTCCGTTATATATGCCAAAATAAGAACCGGTCTGTACAGTAATTGTCATAGGTTCTACAGTCAGCGTACCATTAACATTGATAACATTATATAAATATGTAACATCTAATCCCTTTTCATCAACAACCTTTGTCACAGGTATATTCATAACAGTGCCGGCATTTGTTATTTCTGTTTTACACTCAACTATAAGCGTATGACCTGATATTAACTCACTTGTCTGACTCATTTCCCAATAATCATTTGACAATGGTGTTCCATCATACACTTTGTGACTGATTCCTGTATAAACATGAATTGGTATAGGTGTTATCTCCAGACTTCCATATTGTGTATAGATATTGTACTGTTCGGTTACATCTGCTCCTGTCTCATCTTCAATAATAAACTCTATTTTGTTATCAATGCTACCAACATCAGTTATTGTAGGATATCTCACCACACGCATATAATGTCCATCAAGCAGCTTTCCCCATGAAATAGACAACGTGTTTCTGGCATCCAGTGGCTCTCCGGTATACTGCATACGCGCACTACCGGTACGAAAACCTATGTTAATCTTACGAGGATAATACATACCGATCTGAGACATAATAAGTAAGACAAGAATCATAATCGCTGAGCCTATCAGAGCAAAGCAAACTACGCTTGTTATACTGCCAAGGGGCTTCTTTGCTTCTTGATCACGCTTCTGTTGAAACATACGTAGTCAGCCTCCTTCTTTCTTCGATATACTCAATGCAAAGCGGCATATTTCCTTCACCAAATAAGCCTTCTATTACATTTTTCAGATTATTGATGCGGTCCTGAACAAAAGTTGGATTTAATTGCTCCAATTTTCTCAATATTTTACCGGCAAGCATATCATCCACAGCATCAAGTTCACTGCCACCACATGCAACCATTATGGAAACATACGATTCAATCTGGCTCAATATTCTGTTTCCAAAAGTTATCCCAAACACCTGAACCAGATACTGGTCCAGTTTTCTTATATTATTCCCGGTAGATTCGCTGATCTTGTACTTATCGCCTGCTTCTATACAAAGCTTTTTGAAATATCTATATGACATCTGCTTTTCGTACACGGGTGTACTATCAAATGGTTTTGCTTTCTTGTCAAGATTAACAATCATCGCTCTATCATATACCTTATCTGATATTGCAAAGGTAGAGTCATCATTATTGGCAGTACCTATAAACCACATATTGGCAGGAAGCAAAATCTTTCCATCTTTAAGCTTCTTAGGATCATCCGGCCAAACATCTGTTACTACTTCAAGATATCTTTTATTCTCATCCGGAATCTCAAGCAATGACAAGAACTCAGCAAAATAATACTCAATTCTTGATATATTTACTTCATCCAATACCACTATGTATATATTATCTGTATACTGTGCTTCATACATCTTACGTAGCAAAGTAGTTTCATTGAATCGACCGGTAAATTCATTAAAATATCCTACCATATCAGAACGTTCTTTCCACATAGGCTGTACCGGTACAATCACAGATTCATTTGATATATACTCGCCAAAGGCATACGCAAGAGATGTTTTACCTGTTCCTGACATACCCTGTAATATCATTAAATGTGATACTCCCATGCCTGCAATAAAACGTCTTATGACACTGATATCATAATAAAGGCCTAATTTATAAGAGCAAAAGCTTCTGAAATTTTCACAAAACTCCTGCAAAGTTGTTTCATTTATGTTCTGACTTATATATCCTTGCATCTCGTCATCAATAGCATTCAGCATGGAAAAACGATATTTTTTCTTACCGCTTTTGCGCAAAACAACAATATCATGTATGACTATAATAATCAAGATCACAAGGCTTATCAACACTATGCCCCATAGCATCAACATGAAATATACCAAAGGCCTCTGTACTAAAAGCGATGAAAAATACGAAATCACCTCAACATACCTGCTATTGGCAAGTACCATATACAAAAGTATTGCACACAATACAGCTATACAAATTGTTAGTGCTATTATTCTTTTTTTTAGTTTACGATGATCAGTCTTCATTTTCTTTTGTCTCCTTTTTAGGCCACAAATATTTTCTTCTCATCTTTTTCTTTGCTTCCTTCCATTCCATACCAAAGAAACTTAAAAAAGCGTCGCACTCTTGTTCCAGTTCCTCTATGCGTTCTTTACTTGAATAATCCTCTTCAGATGATATCAAACCATACTGAGCCCTCACACCACGCAGCTGTGCAGCAGTAAAGTAAAGTTTCTGTGTTGTTCGTTCAAGCTCTTGCTGTGTATTTTCCAATCTTGCACGTAATTCATTAATTGTGTCAATATTCTGTACTGGTATATCAGTATTTGGTACCGGCTTTCTTTCCTCATGCGAAGACATGCTTGTTTCCACAGCAGAACTATGTTGCTCTCCTATAACAGCACCTTCCCCTTCTTGTATCATCTGCTCTAATACGTCATCAAGATTAGCACCATACCGATGCATGAGATATGTACACATAGATACAAGCTGTGCGAAGTTCTTTTGCATCTGAAGTGAAAATGGTATGTTAGTTCTGTTTACTTCTTCTAATATAAAACCATCTTCTTTGTAACTTGAAATAAAATCGTAAAGAACCATTGCTCCTTGGAAATCCGGATCCATTCTAAGTACATTTGTTCTTGTGACAGGAGGCTTCAACTTATCTACAGTTGACATTTCTACCATAAGACCTGTTTGTAATAAATCGTCAGTATTACGCATCAGATTCTGTATTCTTGTTGCCAGCACTTTCGTTTCTTTATCCGGATATATCATCTCATCGCTATCCGAGATTTCCTTACACTGCAGAGCGAATCTAATTTTACTATTTTCAGTTTGTATTTTCTTATCAATCCATACCTCCGCTTTGAATTTTGAGCATGCCTCATTGATTTTTTTATATTTTTCCTCTAAAAAAGTCTGTAGTTCCGTCAGGAGTAAATATAAAAACCTGTTTTCATATACAGCATAATTATTTTGATTTTCTGCCATATATATCTTATCCGGGATTATATTATCATCAATAGGCTCATGTGTGATATATTTGCTATTCTTGGCCAAGTGCGCCACAGATGCCTTTGACACACGTTTTGCCTTTTCTATAATAACAATCTCACCATTTTGATGTATAAATTGGCGATTTTGTTGTATTGCTTTAGATACGGAAGATAATCCCTCTTCAATTCTGTCTATCCAATCACCATTTATACGACATCTATGTAATGTTGTATCTAATCTTTGCTGGGGTGCATTTGCTATTTCTTGTGAAAAGCTGCGGCAAGACACATCACTATCAACCTGTCCGCAATATGCTTTAAATGCTTTATGATAAGTATTTATTGATCTGTCATTTGCCATATTTTGCTCCTGTAGTTATATAGTTTATACTCTGCATAAGCACATCCCGGCCAAATAAAGTCTCAATCGTTCTACGCAGTTGTTCTGAATGATTCTTTACGAAAGCAGGATTTTGTTGGTCTAATTTTCGTAGAATCTTCCTGGCGATTATGTCGTCCACTGCATCCATTTCAGTACCTCCGCAAGCAATCATCACAGGAATATACGCCTCTATTTGACGCAGGATTCTATTTCCGAAAGATATTTTGAAAACCTCCTGAAGGTATTCATCCAACTTACGTATTTTGGTAAATGTTTCAACAGATATTGTATATTGAGTAGTCGCTTTATTTATAAGACTGCAAAATTCATCGTATGATATGCGAATACTACAGGTATCTTCTGGTATAAAAGGTGTGGCTTTCTTATCCAGGTCAATAATCATTGCTCTATCGTACACTTTGTCTGATATTGCAAATGTAGAGTCATCATTATTGGCTGTGCCTACAAACCACATGTTGGACGGTAATAATATTTTTCCATCTTTTAACTTTTCCGGATCTCCTATCCAACTATCTGATACAACATCAAGATATCTTTTATTCTCATCAGGAATTTCCAGAAGTGACAAGAATTCTGCAAAATAATATTCTATTCGCGAAATATTTACCTCATCAAGCACTGTTATGTATATTTCATCACTATAGAGAGCCTCATACATCTTACGAAGTAATGTTGTTTCATTGAAGCGCCTGGTAAATTCGTTAAAGTATCCAATAAGATCCGACCGTTCTTTCCACATTGGTTGTACCGGTACGATTACTGAATCGTTTGACAAAAACTGTCCAAATGCGTATGCAAGAGAAGTCTTTCCGGTACCCGACATGCCACGTATAATAAGCAGTCGTGTGACTCCAAGGCCTGCAACAAATCTACGTATATCCTTTATATCATAAAACAAACCTAATTTGCTTGCCGCAAAGTTTCTGAATGTATCGCAGAAAGTGTTTAATTCTATGCTGTTTTTCTCCGGCGGTTTGTATGAAGACATCTCTTTGTCTATTTTATTCAACATAGTAAAGCGTGTGCCTTTCATAACGCTTTTCTTTTCTTTTTTCTTACGAGTGGATTTATTCTCGTCTGCTTTTTCCCGAATAATACGTAAAGCAATCATAATATTCACTGCAAGAATAATAATAAGAATAAACAATGCTATTAAATATAATCCCATAGCGCCGCGGGAAGATAAAAACTCCAGCATGTAATCAACTCTCCCTATCCAAACTTTTGTTTTATAGTTCAAGTGTACAATATGTACTATATACAGTCAATACATTTATATTAAAGTTTTATGAATAACAACTTCGCATACCATTATGCAGTTTAATTATAGTGAAGCTATATAATCATAGTCAGTAGGGTCATATTTATATGAAGCGTCAATATCTTTGCGTTTGAGAGCATTCCACAACATAGGATCCTCTACGCCCTGTATTGTGAAAACATACGAATAAGCAGCTACGTTGTCATATATCCACTTAGAATCCTCTACAGCAAGACGTATACAGCCGTCTGATGCAGGAGTACCAAGCTTGTTCCATTCTTCCCACTGCAAAGTATCATTCTCTCCATATGTCTCGTATGGCACTGAGTGGAAAAGATACGGTCTATGAACATACGACTCATTACTTTGTCCATAATTAGTTACTTCGAATAGCCTTGTAGCATAATGGCCGGATACATCATTATATAGCCATTGCCATCTATATTTTGCGCGATCATTTATGTTGTTTTCTAAAATAACCCATATTGTCTCAGGTGTTTCATTTCCTGCACGTCCCGTGGAACATATCATTGCCTTAACTAACTGGCCTTTGCCTCCACTGGCAGTCATTTCATAAATATACACAAGCTGGGCTTTAAGAGATACCTCGATGTAGTACTTCTTTTTCACAGAAGCTCCTGCTGTCTTATCAATTATGTGCGATGGTACAGGCGTAGGAGATGGTGTACTGTATGGATCCGTCGTAATAGTAGGAGTGGCTTGTGTATTAGTGGCGTCCGGTAAAGTAGACTCAGAGGGCAAAGTGCCTTCCGGTGTCTGTTCCGGCTTAATCGTTGTATGCGGTGTTATATCTGTCCCGGCAGGATCATCCGCACATTTTGAAAACAGCAAAACAGACACAGTCACAACAAAGAATAATGCTGCAACTGCAAACACAATGTAAATAATCTTGTCACTTTTGTTACCACTCATCTTTTGTACCTCTTTACTTCTTTATATACTCTCTACAGCAAATGAAACGCCGTCTAATTCACTGATACTATTAATCTTATCCTGGGCATCATCGTGATTTACGATATTTATACAGGATGTAATACCAATATGGCCGGGAGTATTACTTCTGGCAGGAATTACCTGTACCCAAATGTAATTATACTGTTTTTTTAAGAAATCCACAACCTCAGAAGCCTTATCGGCCTGATTGAGTTCAATATATATGTACATTTGCTTAACATTTCTATTAATCTTAATCTCAAGTTTAATAAAGATCGTGAAAGTAATAATCATCAAGGCTGCTACAATGACAGCGCCTTCATAGAACCCGGCACCAGCTGCCATGCCAATGGCTGCCGTTGCCCACAAGCCGGCAGCTGTGGTAAGACCTGTAATCTTTGCATCACCTTTTACAAGAATAGTGCCCACACCAAGGAACCCAATACCGGATATTACCTGCGCACCTACTCTAAGCGGATCAGAACTAAACCCCAGTATCTGTGTTGTATATAGGCCAAGCATTACGGTAAGGGCTCCACCAAGGCTCACAAGCACGTGGGTTCTGAGGCCTGCGGCCCTGCCGTGTCTACCTCTTTGCAATCCTATAACACCGCTAAGCACCATAGTAAGCAGACATCTGATAATCAAACTTTGTATATTTAATTCTCTGATTGGATCTAAAAAATCTAGCATGTTTTCTCTTTTCTTTTATCATTAAAACAATTTTATTCAATAGCAGGTCTCTTTATTCACCTGTTACAGTCAATAATGTATATTGTCCTTGTGTACAATGGCAACATACATATTGATTTACCTTACTGTTGATTTTATCCTTATGTACAAAATGAATATGACCTGCAAGTATAGCTACTACAGGACTATTCTCGTCTGAAATCATATCAATAAACTCCTGTGTCGTACTGTCTGGTGTGATGCCGCTGTCACCGATGCAAATATCTCTGCCCCAGTAAGCGCTTGTGTCTGCATGTAAAGTATTTTCAGGGTATTTACTGGCACAAATAGGAATATGCATAGCTATAATAATCGGTTTGTCCATAGAAAAAGCTTTCTTCACACCCTCTACTACAGTCGGACTCACCTTATCTAAGCTGTCATCAACTGCGATTATGGCAAATTCACCCATATCTAATATAGAATATTCGCTATCCGGACCTGTATATTTCTCAAACTTGGGGCGCTGATTTTTCACAGCATTGTCAGTATGATAATCGTAACCAAAAGACCAATCATGATTGCCAAGACAATAAACATACGGGCACTCAAGCTGTGACAAGCCTTTATCCAGTACATCCATATTCTCTTGGGACGGGAAATCAATAATATCTCCTGTCAATACCATGCAATCAGCCTTGATTTGCTTTGATTCCTCAATAAAACCAAACCATCTATCAATTGATTCCTGTTCGGAGCTAAAGAAAAACGGAATGCGATGCACAGTAGCATCTACTGCCCTAGGATCCTCGTCCTCATAGGTTGCCACCACATGTACATCCGACACATGCATAATAGTATATTTACCTGTAATTCCCGGAATTCTAATATTAAAGAAATTTTCTGCTGCCATAAACTCGCCTCCTGCAATCGAGGCTTATTCTAATCCATATTCCAGGGAATAGCAAGCAACAATTATTTATTGTTATCATTAATTTTGGTACCAATCAGAACAGGTGCTAAGGTCTCCGTCACCTTAGTCTGCATCCGTGTCAGTGCCTTGTGCAGTACCTTATGTGCGCCGGGAGATTTTATTTTTCCATTAAGTAGCATCTCAAGATTCCGATTTATAAATTCTGCTGACGGTATCTCACTGAATACCAATTCAATCAAGTTAGTATTTTGCTTCAATTGCAACTCAATAATTCTGGAATTGGCCATTTCCATATATGAAATCCGTATTTGTAGATGCCCATGTCGTATGGTGCCTGTAATACAAATCTCAAACTGTTCTCCATCAAACTCGATCTGTGTCCGGCCGGACTTTCCATATATTACCGGAATTATATATTCTTTATTATTTTCGGTGAAAGTAATATTAATTACCGGTATGCGTTTTCGTCCATCAAGCTGTATCCCTCTCTTAAATTCAACAGCGCTGACCCCTTTTGTGAAATTGTTTTGTGTTACCTGCATTATAAGTGGCATCAAACCTACAGCCACAGCATTTTTGCATTTAAATTCGTATCTATTACCATTTAGCTTATGAGCCAGCCTAACAAAGCTACGTCTTGCTGCCTTTTCACGGGAAAGAGTATTAATATCAGATATTTCTTCTGATATCTCATTATTAAAGTTAACAGGCAACCCTGTAGATGCCGGAAAAAATTTTTCACCAAAATACTTATGAGTAATATTAAAAAATTCACCCTTCTGAAACAACTCATCGTTGCCACCATTTGCAATAATCAGCACTCCTGTATCTTTGATTCCCAACATATTCTGACCGAACATTCCGTTTAAAAGAAACGATGGCTGATGCTTGCCTACCCATATATGATACCCATAATTATAATCACCAAAAGACGCAGGTAGTCTCCTTACATTGGAAGTTGACATTTCCAACCATTTTGCGGAGATAATTCGATCGCTCTGCCATATGCCATCATTCATAATCAACTGGCCTAATTTAGCAGTATCTGCCAGCTTCAGATAAAGTCCCCAACCGCCTTTCTCAATGCCACACGGAGACAGTTCCCAATAAACATCTTGGATATCAAGCGGTTGCCACAAACGGCTTTGTAGATAATCCATCATATTTAAGCCTGTTCTTTCCTTAATAATGGCGCTTAACATAAAAGAATTCATACTGTTATAGTAAAATTTCTTTCCAGGTTTATTTATAACAACAGCTTCAAAGAAACCCTTAACCCAGTCATCCTCTGTAAGAGCAGAAGCTTCGTTAAACAAGACACCACTTGTCATATTAAGAAGGTTTCTCACAGTGACTTCCTTGTGAGTCTGATACTGGCGGCTGGTAATGCGATGAGCGAATATATCTGAAATACTCTCATCCAGATCAATAAGGGCTTGATCCCACATAATACCAATTGCCAGTCCTGTTACTGTTTTGCTAAGGGAATAGCATACATGCCACAAATCAGCATTATATCCCCCAAAGCTCTGTTGCCATATAATGTTGCCGTGACGCAATATCATTATATTGTGAATATCAACAGTTGGCTCTATATTTAATTCTCTGATATATTCTCTTATATAATGAGTGTCTATTCCTTCTCGTTCCGGTGTTGAGAATGGAAAATGAAATTCACCGGAACAGCTACGGATGCTGCCCTCCCAACACTTTTTTTGTGGTACATGTTGTATTGTAGGCGCAATCTGCTTATCCGGCGTGAACAAATCAAAAAGCATTTTTATACTTTTCATTTGTCTTTTCAGACTCATTAATTAACTTTACCTCCCCTAAGTCAAAAAGCCTGCTTATATACAAGCAGGCTTTTGGTTGAAATATATATTTATTAATAATTCTCAGCTTTGATCTGGAAGAATGACTGAGGATGCTCACAAACAGGGCAAGCCTTAGGAGCTTTCTTGCCGATAGCGATATGACCGCAGTTTGAACACTGCCAAATAACATCGCCGTCTTTTGAGAATACCAACTCATCCTTTACGTTAGCAAGGAGCTTTCTATATCTCTCTTCATGCTCTTTCTCAATCTTAGCTACTGCTTCGAATAAGTACGCGATTCTTGTAAAACCTTCTTCTTTTGCAGTCTCTGCAAAACCAGCATACATATCTGTCCACTCATAGTTCTCGCCTTCAGCTGCATCTAAGAGATTGTCAGCAGTTGTAGGAACAGCACCATCATGTAAGAGTTTGAACCACATCTTTGCATGTTCTTTCTCGTTATTAGCTGTCTCTTCGAAGATAGCAGCAATCTGCTGATATCCATCTTTTCTTGCCTGTGATGCATAATAAGTGTACTTATTTCTTGCCTGTGATTCACCTGCAAATGCTGCCATTAAATTCGCTTCTGTCTTTGATCCTTTTAATTCCATAATACTGTTCTCCTTTTTAATATTAGTGTTATACCCTTTTTATATAAATCCTTTACGCTACGTCTGCTATGTACACAAACATGCTTTCCGGAATTTAATCCATTTGTAAACATTGCTTACATATGCACTTCATAGAAATTATATACTCTGTAATTTGCGCTCCCATATGCTCCTCGATCTCCCTGATATCATTTGAATCATCTTTGAATACATCAATTACATTACCACATTTAGTACATATCATATGATGATGCGCCATTGGATTCTTATCAAATCTATCAGGACATTTATCAATAGCAATTCTCATAATATCCCCATCCTGTACTAGTACATTCAGGTTACGATAAACTGTGCCAAACGAAATATTAGGAAGCTTCTCCTTTGCGAGATCATATATCTCGCTTGCATTCATATGACGAGGGCTATTACATATTATATCATATACCAGTGCTTTTTGTTTACTCATATTTTCTCCATTCAAAATAGGAATGATTCCTATTATCGATATAATACAACATAAACTTTGTCTTGTCAACATATATTATTGCATATTATTTGTATTTTATGAGTTATTTATTATCGCCTCGGTATTTATTTTAAAACGGCGAGCATTTATTTAACTGTCCGCCGTTTTACTTATAACCTGATTACTATTTCTATTAATATCCACGTACTCCATCAAGAGATTCATCATTCTCTATCCAGTCAGAAACATTAATAATTCTATATGAATCCTTGTCATCTCTTATGTATACCTTTTCGATGCCACTGTTGATAACCATTCGTTTACACATAGAGCAGCACATGCCGTTTGCCACATAACTGCCATCCTTTGCATTCACACCCACAAGGAATAATGTAGCACCTATCATTTTATCACGAGGAGCAGAGATAATTGCGTTCATTTCGGCATGAACACTGCGACAGAGCTCGTATCTCTCACCTCTCGGTATCTGGAGCTTCTCACGGATACAAACACCAAGATCAGAACAATTCTTGCGTCCTCTGGGGGCTCCTACGTAGCCGGTAGAAATAACCTCATCATTTTTCACAATTACTGCGCCGTAACGTCTCCTGATACAGGTGCCTCTCTGGGATACAACTTCTGCCAAATCAAGGTAATAGTTAATCTTATCTCTGCGTGCCATACAAGTCTACCTCACTTAATAAATTTCACAAAATTTTTCTTGCCTATTTTAAGGACATCTCCGTCAGCCAAAGCCTTGTCGATTTCCGCAAAACCTATTTTCTCGCCATTGAGCTGTACTCCGCCCTGCTTGAGCATACGTATAAATTCACTCTTGCTGGGTACAAACTTCATTTCAACGAAACTAAGAGCTACACTTCCGATTGTAGCACCCTCTGCGATTGTAAGCTCCGGTATATCATCCGGTATAGCTTTCTTACTAAATGCTGCATCATAAAAGCTGATTGCCTTCTGAACTTCTTCTTCGCTATGGTACAAGCTTGTGATAACCTTTGCCAAACCGTACTTAATATCGCGTGGATTTGCACCGGCAGCCAACTGTGCCTTGATAGCATCAATTGTATCAGGATGCTCGTCTGTACACAGCTCGTAATATTTAATAATAAGTGAGTCCGGCACTTCCATAACTTTCTTAAACATTACCTCAGCCGGTTCATTAACACCGATGTAGTTACCAAGGCTCTTACTCATTTTCTCTACTCCGTCAAGGCCTTCAAGAATAGGCATGAACATAGCAATCTGCTGCTCCTGGCCTACAGACTTCTGGAGCATACGTCCCATCAAAATATTAAATGTCTGGTCTGTACCGCCAAGCTCTATGTCTGCCTCAAGCTCTACAGAGTCTCTTGCCTGCATGAGAGGATAGAAGAATTCATGAATACCAATCGGTACCTGCTTTGCATATCTGTTCTGGAAATCATCTCTCTCAAGCATACGGGCAACAGTAGTAGTTGAAGCAAGACGAATAACATCTTCAAATGTCATTTTAGCAAGCCACTCGCTATTGAAACGTACCTGTGTCTTATCTCTATCAAGTATCTTAAAAATCTGGTCACAATATGTCTTCGCGTTCGCGCGAACCTGCTCATCAGAGAGAGCTACACGTCCCTTGGATTTTCCTGTAGGATCACCGATCTTACCGGTAAAATCTCCAATAATAATTACAACTTGATGACCCAGATCCTGCATCTGCTTAATCTTACGGATAACTACCGCATGTCCGATATGAATATCGGGAGCAGATGGATCCAAACCAAGTTTTATAATAAGGGGTTTATTATTATCATATGACTTTTGCAACTTCTGCATAAGTTCTTCTTCATTAACAAGTGTTTGTACACCTTTTGTTATAATTCTGTATTGTTCCTTTGGTGATAACATAATACAAATGCCTACCTTTTTATAATTATTACATAACAAACTAATTATATCGGGAATTGAGCAAAAGTCAATGGATGGAGTTATTCGTTGTGGCATCTTATAAGCCATTTATGATAATGTCTCAATAAACCACAAGGGAAAATGTCTTCGAAGCGTTATCGGTTTTGGTGTAGATAGGAAAATCCACCCAAGCTTTCGCTTTATGAGCGGCAAAACAGCTTTAAATTATTCAACTATTTTGAGACATTTTCGCTAATGATTGACATGGATAGCATAAATATGTTATAGGTTGTATATGTTATAAAAATGTATTGACAGCGATAATTATGGGTGTATACTCAAGGGGTGGAAATCAACCAATGCAGCCTGTATATAGAAAAGATACTTTTCTGTTTACTATAAAAGGTTGACGGCAGAAGACGGCTAGCCCAAAATCAACTCGCCTTATGGCGTGGAAAGGAGGGCAAGTGTAATAGCGCCCAAGGCGAGAATATCTCGCACGAAGGGAGGCGAATTACAGTATGTTTTTTTCTATACTGTCTGTATTGTATGATATTTTAAGCTTCTTAATTAAAGTTGTTGAATTTATTTTACATATAAAAGATGAGCGAAAAAAATGACCCGTCTGCTAGCACCAGATGGGTCATTTGTGAGTTAATACTCACAAAATGATACTACTTCGTGGGCAACCGTCTTGGTTTCCACATTTTTATTATATGCCGATAATCGTGAATGTCAATATAAAAATTTTGCGTTGATTGTTTACATAATCCTGCTATTAATATATAACAATCTCCGGCTTTCCTATTATTCCGCTTTCCTTCAGCACATATCCGTCTGTCCACTTATCTCCTTGGGTATACCAACACATAGGGCCAAACCAAATGCACTTATCGTCTTGCATATGAAGAGGTCCAAAGGAATTATATCTATTGCCATAACATACAAGCTCAAGGCTATGCGAACCGGGCACAACATCATCTATTACCATAAAATTCGGGTCATAAATAATATCACCTTTATGTTCTCCGTCAAGGCAAACGCTAACAAGCGGACCTTTGAACATCGGTATTTTCACACCTAACCGTCTTCTGATACCTTTCTCTCCCGGCACAACAACACCAAGCTTATAAGTAATATTAGCACCGTAAAACGGCAGTCCTTGAATACGCAAATCAGAAAAAGCAACCAGCTTATGTTTTATAATTTATATTTATCTTCCTAAAACTTGAATTTTGATGAATTAAACTAATATTAAATAATAGATAGCATTATACAAGAGTGTTATTTGCAATTCAATTGCAACACATACTAGAAAATATTGCATTTATAAAAGACTGTTTGATTTTTTCTGATGTGCGACATGCTAACAAAAATCAACACAACAAAAAAGCAGAGAACCGAAATTCTCTGCTTTGTCATTCTTATTACCTACTTAGGATTATTCAGCATCTGTCTGAGCTGCATCCTGGAGCTGTGCTGCGAGAAGGTCGCCCAAAGAAGTACCAATTGATGACTCAACATCAGCAACAACTGTCTCTTCTTTATTTTCTTTTCTAGGCTTTCTCTCGCCACGAGGCTTACGTTCTCTTACAGGAGCTTCGCCATTCTCACCCTCAGCATTTTCTGTACGAGGCTTTCTGCGAGGTCTTTCCTTCTTTTCAGGAACGATAGGATTACCGTCTTCATCATACTCAACAGGCTTCGGCTCAGGGTTGTATTCCTGAACATCGCGGATGCTAAGATTAATTTTCTTTTCCTCAATATTAGTATCAATAATCTTTGCCATAACCTTCTGACCAATTTTGAGGCAATCTGCTGCACTCTGGATTCTCTGGTTAGAAATTTGTGAAATATGAACAAGACCATCAACACCGGGAGCGATGTTTACAAATACACCGAACTTTACAAATCTAACAACTGTTACTTCAAGAATATCTCCAACCTGATAGAGATTCTCAGCATCGAACCAAGGATTCTCCTCTGCCTTGCGATAACCGAGAGAAATTCTCTCCTGCTCACGATTGAATTCGAGAACTTTAACTTCTACTTCCTGACCTACGCTGAGAACTTCTTTAGGATGTCTGATCTTCTTCCATGTAAGCTCTGACATATGAATAAGTCCGTCATAACCACCAAGATCAACGAAAGCTCCAAAAGGAGTGAGGCTCTTAACAACACCTGTATATGTATTGCCGGCTTCAATCTTACCCCAGAATGCTTCTTCTTTCTTTGTTCTCTGTTCAACAAGGATAACCTTACGTGAACCAACTATACGATTACGTCCTCTGGGACCTTTCTCAAATGCTGTAATAATAACATCAATTGTCTTACCAATGAAAGATGACAGATCTCTTATAAATTTCTCAGAAAGCTGTGATGCAGGGATGAAGATGCGTACTGAACCAAGATATGCAACTACACCACCGTTTACTACTTCTGCAACTCTTACTGATACAGGAGTCTGGTTTGCGAATGAATCTTCAAGAAGCTTCATATTCTTCTTGTTATCAACACGTCTCTTTGACAAAATAGCTTCACCGTCTTTGTCGCTTACCTTAACGACCATAGCCTCTACTTCATCGCCGATCTTAAGCTGCTCAATATCAAAACCGGGAACCTCTGCAAATTCGTCCATAGCGATAAAGCCTTCAAACTTAAAGCCTAAATCAATATAAACACCCTTTGAATCAATCTTGCTGATAGGTCCTGTAATAACCTGTCCGCTTGTGATAGTTGTCAGACTGCTGTTAAGCATATCTTCAAAACTATTCTCTGACTCTTCTGCAACTTCCTCTGTAGCAACCTCTGCAACTTCTGCTGCCTCTGTAACCTCGACAGTTTCCTCAGCTACAACTTCCTCTGTAGCCTCGTTAACTTCTTCAACTACGTTATTAATTTCTTCGCTCATATAACCAATGACCTCCTCGATGACCTTATCAGGCGTAGATGCACCTGCAGTCACTCCCACTTTTTTAAATACATTTTTGCGCACACCATCCAGCTCCTGGGCTGATTCTACAAGAACAGCATGAGGGCATAACTCAGCGCTTATGTCAAATAGCTTGCGAGTATTGGAACTCACACGGCTACCCACAACAACCATCAAATCAACTTCTGATGCAATTCTTACAGTATCCTGCTGTCGCAAAGATGTAGCACTGCATATTGTATCAAAAAATTGCATATTGTCAAAGGAATTTTTAAAAAAATTTACAATTTCAGCAAATTTTTTTTGTGAAAAAGTAGTTTGAGCCACAACACTATACAATATATTGTGTTGACTATTTTTCTGGCTGTAAAAAAAATCTTGAAACTCCTCAAAAGAGTTGATTATTATAGCATTATTCTCACAAAAACCATTGATTCCTATTACTTCAGGATGATTTTTATCACCCACAATAATTATCTGTCTACCCTTTTCATATTCGTATCTCACAAGGTTGTGAATCTTACTGACAAAAGGACATGTAGCGTCTATTATTTCATAACCTTTGTCTTCAATTGCTTTGTATACAGACGGAGCCACTCCATGAGCTCTGAGGAGAACAGTATCACCGGTCTCTGCCTCAGGTAGCTGTTCCGGCGAGGCTACTGTTATCATGCCATAGTCTGCAAGTTCGTCTGTTACAGTTTGATTGTGTATAAGCTCTCCGCAACAATATACTTTATTTTTCTTATTTGCAATTGCATCATAAGCAGCATTGACCGCCTTGGCAACGCCAAAGCAAAATCCGGCAGAGGGAGCTTTAATTATTTCCACTGTTATCCTCCATAAGACTGTAGCATTTATCCATTATTTCATTTGCAAACTTAATATAATCAGCTTTAGTATATGGTTTTTCAGGATCATTCTCAGGCAAATAGAAAGGATCACCAAAGCGAACATATACTCTACTAAAGATACGGTATTTCCCCCATACTGCTACCGGCTGCACCGGTACACCGGCTTCTATAGCAAACTTAGCAACACCAACATGAACTTTAAGTTTCTGTTTACCATCTTTATTTCTGGTGCCTTCAGGAAAGATGCCTACCAATTCTCCGCTTTTAAGCAAGCCAATAGCTGTTTTAGTAGCTCCAACATCAGCATTGCCTCTATCAACAGGAAACGCGCCACAGCCTGTAATTATCTTTGCAAAGATTTTGTTTTTAAAAAGTTCTTTTTTGGCCATCCAATGAGGATATCTCGGGATACGTACGCCAATCATAAACATATCAAGCATAGACCTATGATTGGAAGCAATAATACCTCCGCCTTCTTTTATGAGTTTTTCTTTATCGTATACCTTCAAAGGCATAAACAATGCAAAAAAGCATGTTACAATCCCACGGTAAAACTCCATGTACCATTTCTTTTTCATAAAACACCTCTTTGTTTTACAATTTCTTCAATAGCCATGACACTTTGTTCTATGTTAAGGTCTGAGGTGTCTAATAAAATCGCATCTTCTGCTTGTCGCAAAGGAGATACCGCGCGATTCATATCATTCTCATCCCTTCTAATTATATCTTCATATACTTCTTGATATGATATATTATTTCCTTTCTCAAGTAATTCTGCATGCCTGCGTTGAGCTCTTGCTTCAGCACTTGCTGTCAAGAATATTTTCACCTGAGCATCAGGTAATACACATGTAGCAATATCACGTCCATCCATGACTACATTCTTACCTGCAGCTATCTTTCTCTGGAGGTCCACTAACTTTGTGCGCACCTCAGGAATCTTTGATATATCCGAGGCTTTCATTGATACCCATGGTTCTCTGATAGTGAGACTTACATCCTCTCCGTTCAGAGATACAGTTTGATGTCCATCTTCATAGGAAATACCTATATCCAGTGTATCAAGAAGCTTAATTACATTGACACGGTCATTTACATCTATACCTTGTTTTGTAGCATAGACCGCTGCTGCTCTATACATAGCGCCTGTATCGAGATAAGTTATCTTAAGATTAGCCGCAAGGATCTTGGCCATTGTACTCTTTCCGGCTCCTGACGGGCCATCAATTGCTATTGCATAAAATT
This sequence comes from Oscillospiraceae bacterium, assembly GCA_015069185.1. Taxonomy (GTDB): domain Bacteria; phylum Bacillota; class Clostridia; order UBA1212; family UBA1255; genus SIG424. The sequence goes on along the minus strand of SVJB01000003.1, from coordinate 61,342 downwards.
CTTTTTTCATATTCCCACCTCACAGAACTCTATGTCCTACACCTACCGCAACTTCATTAAGATGCAATAAGCCGATACCGAAAAACACAGCTACGCTAATATGTTCACCACAGCGCGCCACAGCAATCTTACCACCTACATTAAGGCCGATTGCTTTATTCATTATTTGTGAAACAGCCTCTTTGGCTGCTCCTGCAACTGCTCCTTCATCTATGTGAGATTCATCTATCAGACCTTCTCGTCTGGCAGCAACAATTGCTCTTTCAATTATTTTTGTAATCGAAGAAATAAATTCACCGCCAAAATCAACAGCAACAGCCTGAATGCCGTCTACTATCAAAGCTTCTTGTACTGCCTTTTCCTGATTCCTATCTTGTGTTACTGCAACTTTTATAGCTGCTGCGGCTACTTCTTTACTTCCCATAATATACTCCTTATTTACGAATCTGACCTTTACCGTTAATTATATATTTATACGTTGTGAGTTCACAAAGACCCATGGGACCTCTTGCGTGTAATTTTTGATTACTGATGCCAATCTCTGCACCAAGGCCAAATTCAAATCCATCGGTGAAACGTGTTGACGCATTTACATATACGCAAGATGCATCTACAAGTTCCTGGAACTTTACAGCTGTTGTAAAATTCTCTGTAATGATTGCCTCTGAATGTCTTGTACCATGTTCATTAATATGAGAGATGGCCTCATCCACATCATTAACAATTTTCAATGCTAATATATAGTCGTTATACTCAGTATCCCAATCTGCATCCTGAGCCTCTATAACATACGACATGTCAATATTCTCACACCCAGATGCCTTAATAGCTGACATTGTTTCCTTACATACACGAAGTTGCGTGTTGCGTTCTATAAGTTCTCTTGCCATTGCAGGAATGAAAATATCTGCGATAACACTGCTAATCAGGACAGTCTCAACTGCGTTACAAACAGATGGACGTTGTGTCTTTGCATTGATGATAACATCAAGTGCCATTTTTAAGTCGGCATCTTCATCAACATATATATGACAGTTGCCTGTACCGGTTTGAATAACAGGCACAGTAGAATTCTTAACCACAGACTCAATCAACCCTCTGCCACCTCTTGGGATGAGCACATCTACATATTTATTCATCTGCATCAATTCCGTCGCCACTTCTCGTGATGTATTATCTATGAGCTGTACGCAATCCGGTGATACACCATTTGCTTCAAGGGCCTGTGAAAAAATCTTTGCTACTGCAAGGTTTGAATTTATAGCTTCCTTGCCGCCTCTCAAAATACAGGCATTACCTGATTTTATGGATAAACCTGCAGCATCTGCTGTTACATTCGGACGAGCTTCGAAAATTATGCCTAAAACGCCCAACGGAACAGTTTTCTTGATGATTTGTAAACCATTTTCACACGTATGGCCGCCTATCACATTGCCTACAGGGTCCTTAAGTGCGACCAATTTAAGCAGACCGTCAGCCATTCCTTCAAGACGGGCTTCTGTCAAGCGGAGACGGTCCTGCATGGACACGCTCATACCATTTGTCTTTGCGTTCTCAAGGTCAAGATTGTTAGCTGCGATTATCTCAGCGCTGTTTGACACAAGCATATCAGCAGCGGTTCTTAATATATTATTCTTTATTTGTACAGGAAGTACCGCAAGCTCTGCAGCGGCTTTCTTCGCTCTCTTACCATAATTTTCAAGATATTCTGTGTATTGAGACATTACTTTTCATCCTTTCCCTGGGCAACAAATAGCGTGCCAACATCTTTTCCATCAAGTATATCGTAAATAATCTCAGGGTGATCACCGTTTGCGATAACCGCATCAGTACCCATTGATGCAGCAAGTCTGCTGGCATGCACCTTGGTAAGCATACCGCCTGTGCCAAGCTTGCTGCCGGCACCACCTGCTGCTTCCTCTATTTTCTCAGATAAATCTTCGATTGTATGATATAGTACTGCATCAGGGTCTTCATTAGGATTGTTAGAGTAAAATCCATCTATATCAGTAAGTATAATAAGCAAATCAGCATTGTTTATAGTAGCAACCATATAAGACAGGCTATCATTATCTCCAAACTTAATCTCGTCTACTGCCACTGTGTCATTTTCATTAACAATCGGCACGATACGCATCTTAAGCAGTTGTGAGAACGTGTTTACAGAGTGTTTCTTTGACTCTCCGTTATCCAAAATGTTTTTTGTAAGCAGAATCTGTCCTACAGAATATCCGTAATCTGCAAAAGCCATACTGTATAACTTCATCAGGTCAACCTGGCCTACAGCAGCAACCGCCTGACGTCCCTCTACTGTCTTTGGCTTTTCTGAGAGTCTTAGCATTTTCACGCCCACACCAATGGCACCAGAGGATACGAGTATAACATCGCGACCTTCATTCATCATATCAGAAATAATCTCTGCCAGTTTGTGTATACGTTTGAGATTAATCCCTCCTGATTCATACATTAGAGAAGAGGTGCCGATTTTAATAACTACTTTATGTGCTTTTGTCAGCTTCGCTCTGTACTCTGCTTCTCTATCTTTTGTAACTATATCCATTTATAATACCTTCTTAAATAACAAAAATCACACATCCTTGATAATATCAATGATGTGTGATTTTGTCAATTTGAATTATTAGGTTCTGACCTTAATAAGCCCTCTTCTTTCCTGCTACTAATACAAATGCAATAGTAATACCTACAAGAACAATAGCAGCAATCAGTATTGAAATTATAATATCATCGCCTGAAATACCGGCAGTATTATTATTTGTTTCAGCCTCGCTATCCGTTTCTGGAGCATCCGTCGCAGACGGTGTAGGAGATGGCTTAGTTTCCGGAGTAGGTGTCGCCTCTACATATTCTTCGTATAACACAATGTTATCAATATTGAATCCACTGCATCTGTGTGTAAAAGCAAACAAGCCCTCTACAGGTACAACTGCATTATCTACTGTAAGCACTACTTCGCCCTCAGCATTTTTTACAATCGCAGTATTGTAACAACTTCCGTCAACCAGTTCCGATCCTCTCCACGCCTCTTGCCAGTATTTTTCATTACAATATGTCACAGTATCCTGTATATTTGACAGTTCAATAGAACAAATATGAATATTATCTTGCATATAAACTTCTATTATATTCTCACAAACCTCAACTCTTACATCCACAAAATTATTTGTAAAGTTTATGCCGGACGGTAGGGTAAATAAATATGAGACGCCATAAACACCAAACAATCGGTCTGCAGAGGAGTTCACAATAGTTGTTTTTCCGCTACCGTTTACAGGACCTGCAGTGCCACCATCTTTGTTGCTGTGAATAACTACTTCCAAAGTCTTGTTGTAAAAAAACAGATACACACCAGATGTTCCCAAGTATGAAGTCGGATCTTCATCACCATTATCCGGTTCCATCACAAAGGCTTGTTCACCTTCTATAATCTGTAAAGCAAGGCCCGCTTTATAACCGTTATTATTTGAATTCAGAGCATTTGTCTGCATTTCAAATTCAATCATATACTTAGATAAAGGATCTTTACTCTTTATCACTGAGCCTTTAGGCCATTGAGAATTGAAATAAGTGTTGCCATTTTTCGTTTTTATATTTGATATATTCATATCGTATATATCGTAGATGTAATTAAACTCCCCATCTTCAAGAAAGTCCTCAAAATCTACGCCATACATTTCCATCCATTCAGGCGAAGCTTCTTCTGTATTATTGTCATCAGCATTAACAGAAAAAGTCCCCATTAAAATAATAATTATTAGCAAAGCTGTCAAAAATCTACATTTCATAATTTATTTCTCCTTGCATAATCAATCTGCACTTAAAGTGTACTCTGTTACTGTACTCTCACCAAAAGAATTCCTTGTCTGTATGTATATAGTTTTCCCTATCCATTCATCCAATATCTCAATACCACTATTTATGTTGTAATACTCCCAATCTCCCATCTCACCTGATAAAACAGAAATACGATATTCAGTAATATATTCATCAAAATCAAGAAAAATCGCATTATCACTTATGTTATTTATAGTTGGTCCTCCCGGAACCTTTTCTTCCCAGTAGTTCAACCTGTATAAATTCTTTCTTACATTGTCAAATACTAAAAAGCCAAAATCTTTATTAGGCTCTATGTGTGTGCTTCCATAAAGCGAAACACCCTCCTGAGGTTCTTCTAACCAAACAACAGGATAGTTGAATCTACAGATAAGCAGAGCCTTAGGTGACAATTCATCTACATTTCTCAGTGTGCGTTCAAATGTAGTCTGATTGTTTATTATATTATTAAGTCCGTCCCATTTAGTGCCGCCCTTGTACACCGAAGCCCATGCAATCATCTGTTCTACTTTTCCATCAGAACCATCTTTGTGAAATGTTCTGTACATGCCTTCTCCGGCAGAATCATCCATCTCATTTTCTATAAAAAGCCATAAAGGTATATTACCCGCGATAGAACGTGTACCATCCTTTTCCAAATTTGCCCTTGAAGATAAGAATCCATTACTAAACCTAATATTGAATCTATCATCTTCATATAATACATCGTCCTGCATTATGTATGCATCTATTACGTCCCAATCAGTAAATATAACCAAGAACGGTTTATCTGCATTTTCAGTACCATCATCAAAATAATACCAAGAGTCAGAATATTTTTCATATAATGCATATACATCATCTATTGTTTCTTTTAATTTTTTAAAATTCGTTCCTGACAAACGAACTGTTACATATACTCCCGGTGTATCAAAATCCTTTTCGTTTTTGGCTGTTTTCAGGAGCACTTCTGTATTGCGATAAACTCCAGTATTATATGAAACATTATTAACGGTAAGGTCTCTATACGATGTATAGTTAGTCCAGTCTACCGCAACACCATTACATCCCAACGCCGACATCCAATATAGATGCTGTCTTGATACATCAGAATCACCAAGATCATATAATCCCAGAACAGAAGTTGTAGCACGATAACAACCACCAATATTAACAGTGTCAGGATGATTAGGATTAAGTGTCCACCAACCATTAAGTGGTCTTGCATTTGATGGACCTATATCTATATCGTACCACATTATCATGTCCATAACTCTATTGTCTTCACTTCTGCTAACAATAGTACGTTCTTTTTCTGACTGATAATGTGCATTATCTGTCAGAAACATATATGTACCAACAGCACTTATCAGCAACATGAAACAGACAGACATTATCGCAGCTGATTTAATACGTATATATTTACGGATATATAAGCACCATGCAAGTACGACAAGCATAGCAGCCAATATCAAAAGCAACGAAATCTTTATGTACATATCTTCACTCCTGTCTTTGAATAATATAAAACATAATTATTGCACAACTGCCTTGGCTTTTTTCTTACTGATTATTACTATAACTACTACAACTGCTATAATAAGAACCAGTGCTGCAGCTGCACATATCCATATTATAGGTGAGAAATTATTATCAGTAGCTACTACAGGAGGATTGTATTCCTTGGCTACAGTACTAAAAGCAAACATGAAACGTCCGCCGGGTGCTACATCGCCATACTGATAAAAGTCCATAATATCGCCGGTATCTTCTGTTGTACCATCTTTTCTTGTATTATCTGCCCATTTGAAGTTAAATTGCGGAGCATCTGATCCAACAGTCATTCCCAAAGCCTCTCTGGGTACTGCTATTTGCAAACGCTTACCACTTACTGAGAATGTTGCAGTGCCACTTTGTTCAAATGCCCAACCACCTGTAGAACGTTCAACTACAGCATTGCCATCTGTCGGTGAAGTTCTGTTGATTATATATTCAAATCCTTCCCAGTTATCTGAAACATCTGTAGGGTCTGTATCGATTAACAAACGCATCCACGCAGGATCTGATGGTGTTGTCATATCATTTGTAGTCTCTACCATGAAATACACATTATTATCGTCATATGCAACTTTTGACAGTACTATGTCGTTTCTCATAGTGTTAGTTTCGTACTTGGTGCGTTCCCAACCTCTGGCATCCCGTGAATAAATACCGGCATAATGTGCATATCCATGAGTGACATCTGCCCACTGGTCAACCGAGCTGTTAATATCAATTGTTTTATTAACATTGGTGGACTGGTCAGCGATAGCCGGTTTGCTAACACCTTTGAATTTTCTTATATTGCTTACCAGCTGACAATAATAATGGTCTTTTAATATACCGCGAGAGGGTTCGCAGTCACGACTATAATATGTATTAAACTGATCCGGGAAAGAATTTACATCGCCCCACTCTGTCTTCCATCTTCCGGCTGTCCATTCATTCCAGCCTGTAACAAAAATAAAGTCCGGATCAATTGATAGTGCATAGTCCCATTGTTGTTGGAAATTAATGCCATAAAAATAGGCATTTTCCATATCTTTTGTTACATTTACTGTTTTATTCTGGTATGTATATGAATATGAATAATCACCTTTGGCATATGCTCTTCCATACACCACACCCAATCTTTTATAGTCATTCATAGCTACAGGCATTGCATTATCAGAAGCATTTTGAGCAACACCTACTGTCATTTGCTCTACACTGCCATCTTCTCTTATACCAAACTTTGTCTGAGGGTATATTGATAACCATCCCCACTGACTCTGGTCTATCATACTATCCGCAGCATTGTACGCCGCATTATTTCGGCGAAATGTAAAAAATTGACTTATTTCGGCTTCTGTTGTTCTGTCTGTGTTTAGGCATTCAGGATGCGCCATTATAAGCGGCTTTCCTTCCCACATGAACCACAAATCCTGCCATTTACCTTTGGAATATATGTGTCTGTATAAGTTCAAAAGCTCTAACTTGGAATTTTCATTAGGCCCAAAATTCAACATAAATGCAACTTGAGGAACGTCAATACCATCAGCCTTTGCTTCTGTAAACACCTCAAATATTGTTTCATATCCTTCCTGCCATAAAAAAGTACCATTTGTACAGTCAAATATTATTACATCCACATTAGCATCTGCCAGTAGCTCTGCATGTTTCCTTGCAACATATCTATCATTACTTATATAATATCCAAAAATTGGTTCGTCCCAGAAATACGAAGTACCGGATGAAGTGTTTCCCCATATAGGATGATCAAAATCATAAAGTGCATCCTCAAATGTATCAGGGTTTGCATTCATTATCTCAGTTACATTATATATTTTCTTTTGTTGTGATTCACTTGTAAACCAGTCCCAATAAAAGATACCCACATATTTATTCTCACGGGGCCCTCCTACTGTTTCATATGTATTGACTGTCCTGCCAAGACCGTCTACCGCCACCCATGTGCTTGGGTCTATAGTAATTTGAGCACTATTGATATCTACTTCATTTGCATACACAGTTGTCGGCACAAAACTGGTCAACATAACAGCCGCTAAAACTATGAGAATAATGTATTTCTTCAACATATGAAGCCTCCTCTTTATAGTATGAATCTCAATATTGTACTCAGTCTATCACGTAATTCCAGTAAATTAAATGGATTTTTTTTATGATTACATGGACAAAACATGGATAATTTTATAAAAGCAATTTCTTATCAGATGCATAATTAAATTCAATATTATATTCGCGGATTTCCGTATTCTCTACACATAGTCTTCATAGAAACAACCCACTGTTTACCAAACTTGCACACATCAAGAAATTTATTCAAAATGTGTATTAGCAACTACATATAGGAATAAATATTTCGCTTGACTTTCTACATAGATGTGATAGCATGACGTGGTTTTGTATTAACTTTGCAAACAAGAAGATGATTAAATGATAAATATTTTAAAAAAGAATACAGTCCTTATAATCGCCCTGCTGGCTGCGGGTATATCTATGTTCTTCGTGCCGCCGGATAGCGGTTATGCAAAATATATTGACTATAAAACAATAAGCTGTCTTTATTGTGTACTGGCAGTTGTCATGGCACTGAGAGATATTAAGTTTTTTACATATGTTGCCCGAAAAATAATTACAATTGCCGGTAGTCTGCGCACAGCTGTACTTGGGATTGTTTATATAACATTTATCGGATCTATGCTCATAGCAAATGATATGGCGCTTATCACTTTTCTTCCTCTGGGGTATATAGTATTGCATCGCACTAACAACGATAAATACATGGCTTTTACATTTATTATGCAGAACATAGCGGCAAACCTGGGCGGTATGCTGACCCCTTTTGGCAATCCTCAGAATCTTTACTTATATTCGTTCTTTGATATATCTACAGGTAGCTTCATGTTGGTAATGCTACTGCCTTTCCTGTTTGCCATTGCACTTATAACAATTGCTTGTTTTATTTTTGTGAAAAATGACAAGCTGTCCATTGCATCCTTTGATGAAATCAGACTACCCAAGAAGAACACAGTAATATATTTAGTGCTATTTGCCTTATCTATTGCTATTGTCTTCCGTTTCATACCATATATTATAGGTATTATTTTAGTTACTGTAGTTCTGTTTATAATGGATCGCCATGCACTGGCTAAGGTGGATTATCCACTGTTACTTACATTTGTTGCATTCTTTATATTTGCAGGAAATATATCAAGAATAGATGCTGTAAGTAATTTTATCACGCCCCTTTTGGAGAGAAACACTCTGCTGGCGTCTACTTTGAGTTGCCAGTTTATGTCAAATGTTCCGTCCGCAATATTACTGTCACAATTTACCGATAATTGGAAAGCGTTGCTTGTAGGCGTTAACATCGGTGGCACAGGTACGTTGATTGCATCACTGGCGTCATTGATTACATTCCGTCAGTATACAAATTACTATCCTGGTGAAAAGGTGAGGTACTTCCTGGAATTTACCGGTATCAATTTTGCATTTCTTGCTCTGATGATAGGCTTTTGTTTAGTTATTATCCGTTAGAAGTTCATTGATTTGCTTTTTGTACGAGAGGAATTCATCGGTTAAATCAAAGCCATTGCGCTCCTCTCTTTTTTTGTTGATATCTATGCGCGCTTTTATTGAGGATGCACTATTTTCACAGGGAGATAATATATACACTACATCTGACATGTATACAGCTTCATCAATGTCATGAGTTATCATAAGAGTTGATTGATTGTATTGCATAGAAACTTCCAGATACCACTGATGCATTTTGCTTTTAGTAAGTGCATCTAAGGCTGAAAAAGGCTCATCTAAAAGCATTATTTCCGGCGAATAAAGATATGTGCGAAGTAAACTGGCTCTCTGTCTCATCCCTCCCGAAATGGCATTCGGATACAGATTTTGGGTGCCTTCTAAACCAAAGAGCGGAAAATATTCTGTAGCTGTCTTACGCGCGTCTTTCTTGTTCCTGCCCTTTAATAACAAGGGCAGGATAACGTTGTCGATTACCGTTCTGTGAGGAAGGAGCAAGTCTTTCTGAAAGCTATAGCCGACGATGCCGGTCTTGCCGGTAACGTCTGTCCCGTCAATCATAACAGATCCTCTATCAGGCATGAACATACCGGATATTATGTTAAAAAGTGTAGTCTTACCACAGCCACTCTCTCCCAGCAAGCTTACTATCTGTCCCTGGTCTACGGCTATAGATACATCTTCTATTACGGTGCGTCCATCAAAGGATTTTGTTATATTGATCGTCTCAAGTTTATTCATATTACTGCGCTTCCTTAGCTAATTTATTGCGGTAAAAATTCGTTTGAAAAGCCGGCGTTTTCAGGGATAACATTTTCAACAAGATTGTTGTCGTTTAGCCATGTATAAAACGCATTCCAGCGAGCAGGATCTATATATCCCCACTTGTCAGCCTCAGCTTGATACTGATCCTGAAGCCATAATTGACTTGCATAGACAAGGTCATAGTCCAGTTCCGGTGCTGCCTCGCACAGAATATCGGCCGCCTCCTTGGGATGTGCTATGGCATATTCATACCCTTTGGACAGTGCCTTCATAAATTTCTTGGCCAGCTCCGGATTTTCCTCAAGATAAGTGTCATTTGCGATTATTACAGGTGTGTAATAGTCAAATGCAGGATTAATATCTTTGAAGGCAAAGTAATCTACAGGATAATTATTTACTTCTGTTGCAATGCCTGCCCATGCATAGTATATCCATATGCAATCAATAGTTCCTGATTTGAGTGCTGAGATCTCATCAGTAACTGTGCTGGGAATCATAGTTATCTTGCTGTAATCACCACCATCGGCCTCTACAACATTTTTGATAATCTCTTGTTCGATAGGCCACTCCCATGTAGCATATTTCATTCCTTCCATACCTTTGGGCGTGTGGGCACCTTCGCCTTTACGTGATATGATACCCGAAGTATTATGCTGTATTACCGCTGCTACTGCTGTAACAGGTAATTTGCCGCTACCGCTTACTAAAGCTGACATTGTATCTTGGAAAGATACACCAAACTGTGCTTTACCTGATGCAACCAGCATCTCTGCACCATCCTCCGGAGGCTGTACTATTGTTACATTCAAACCCTCTTCTTCAAAATATCCAAGAGCTTCTGCTACGTATAAGCCTGTATGATTGGTGTTTGGTGTCCAGTCCAATACAAAGGTTATATCTGTTGCGGTTTTCTCTGAGCCACAACCCGGCAGTATTAATGCTATTGCCATACAGAACACAAGAAGTAAAATTATATATTGCTTTTTCATAATTAGTCCTCTCCTTTTTTCGTTGTTCTTTCCCATGGCGTTAATTTTTTGTGTACAAATGATATTATTCCCATCAAAATCAAACTAAGCAATGATATTATTATAATAACTGCAAACATTTTATCGTAACGGTATGCATTTTTCACCCTGGTCATATATACACCTAATCCTTCAAATCCACCTAACCATTCAGAGATAACCGCGCCTACAATTGAGTATGATGCTGAAATCTTGAGTGCAGAAAAGAAAGGTGTAATGCTGGCCGGGATTTTCACATAGCCGAATATCTGTAATCTATTTGCGCCCATTGAGCGGAGCAAGTTAATACAGTCCCTGTCGCAAGAGCTAAATCCTTCGTAAAGGCCGATTGCTACCGGGAAAAATGTTGTGAGTACTATTAAAACAACTTTTGGTAGCATTTCGTAGCCAAACCACAGTACCAAAAGTGGCGCAATGGCTACTGTAGGTATTGTTTGTGATATTACAAGCAGCGGATATGTAATTTTCCTTAATAATTTGAAGGAATCCATCATTACCGCCAGTAAAAATCCGATAATAACACCTATTAACAGCCCAAAAAGTGCTTCTAAAAGTGTGGTCTTTGCGTGCATCATTAGAAGGTCAAAGTCTTCTATGAGTGCTTTTACTACAGCTCCGGGGGACGGCAACATGAAGCCAGGTACTATTTCCAGGCTACATACAAGCTGCCATACTCCTATTAATGCTACGATACCAATAAGCGCGTATGATTTACTTAGTATTTTCTTGATTGTTTGTTTCATTTGCCTACAATCAACACCTTTGGGGTAAAATAAAAAAGCCTTACATGCTTATCTTACATGTAAGGAGACCATAATCAATTAGTTGCTTAATTGTTATGCTTCCCTACGCCGACATTAATCGGATCAAGTAATGAGGGTACGTCACCGGTGACATTCTCAGCCGCTTCTTTGCCTGTTATGTTGGGCGGGAAAGCAGCTCCCCTAGCATGTATGCGGATTATAGCACTGAGTGTATATTGGTGTCAACGAAAAAATAACGCAGAGTGTGTTGGGATTTTGCCATAAAAAAGCACCCGTCAAAATCAAGCGGGTGCTTTACACAACAATTATTTTTTACTTAACTCTTGTAAACTCCAGGATACCCATTTCATCTCCGGTATCTACTGTAAGAGTGTTACTGGTTAATTCAAATTCATTGTACTCATCGAAGTCTTCGCCGTCTTCTGCAAGAGCGATCTTGTTACCTTCTATTTTGTATGTACCTGTCATATCTAACTCTAAAGAATCTCTTGGTACTTGACTCATAGCAGCGTCAACTAAGGAATCAATTGTTTGATTTGTCTGTGCCAAATACTGTTCAAGAGTCATATTTGCACCACTTTTTTGTAATAAATCATTAAGATAATCTTCCATGCCGTTTTTCATGCACTTTTTAAGTTCATCAAAAAGGGCGTCAATAGATGCTTCATCAACCTTCATAGTCACTTTGCTGTCTGCTGTAAACTCAGCGTTCATTACTAAACTCAGATTTTTAAACTCAAAGAACTGAGCAGCGTCTTCCATACTCTGACCCATGCCTTCAGTAATTAATTCGTCAACATCTACAGTAGCTGTCCACTTGCCAACAATTGTAGGCTCAGCATCAGGCTCTCCGCAACTTGTTAAAACAAATATCATTGAAACCATTAATAAAACACAAACAAATAAAGATAGTAATTTTTTCATAGTTTTTTCCTCCTTTAAGTTTCGATTGTAATGTATCATTTTTTACGAAGAAAATCAATAGTTAATACCGATATGAGAGTAGCAAGATTTTGTATGTCAATAAAGAAACAAGGCCCCTTTCGTATAAGAGGCCTTGTTTGTTAGTCAAGATTTTCCAACTTCTTATTGATGCGCTTTACAACCTTGTTGTAGTAAGCTAAATCTGCTTCTGTTAATTCGTTTATATTTACACTGTTCATTGATGTGACTATATTTCAGCAACAGGAAATAACATGTTTTTTTGCATTATTTTTTATTGTTCAATATATTGAACCGTCTTTTTGTCATATACTAATAAATATAAATTTCAAATGCATTTTTTATATTATTACATGGTGAAAAAGTATCAAAACATTACAAATGTATCACGCAAGTACAAAAAAGTGTTCAGTATACTGAACACTAAAATAAAATCAAAAAAATACACTCTTGTTTACCAGCGACCCGGCCTGCCACCGCCGCCGGGACCACCGCCAAAGCCGCCGCCCATGCCGCCACCCATGCCTCCACCGGAGCCAATTGTTGTAATCACCGAAGAGATCGTAAACGACGCAAGCTCAGTGCCACTGGAGGAATCGGAATTATTTCTTAAATATATACTGTACGTCTCTCCTTTAATCAAAGAAGGACTACTTATTATCACGGATTGATACTGTTTAATTGCATCAAATTGAATAACACTGTTTCCGTTGGAATCCACAATTGCAAGATCACTATCTGAGGCACTCACGTTAATTGAAACAATATATTGTTTGGAGTTTGACGATGGCACCTCTGCCATACCACTGGCACCGGCAGCAACAAGAGTACCTCCATTTACCAGTATCTCATATCCACCATCTCCACTATCTAATGCTCCATTACCGCTATTAGTAGGTCCGTTTACAATGGTAGTACCGCCATTAATTGTAATGCTGCCGTTAGAATCAAGGCCATCGCCAGATGCATTTACATATACATATCCATTGTTGATCGTAAGAGAACACTGAGTTATAGTAGATCCATTGTCCTCAGTAGCACCATAGTCACCATAATATCCGCCGAAGCTGCCGGGTCTTCCCATGCCGCCACCGCCGCCAGGACCACCCATACCGCCCATTCCAAGACCGTTGGAGGCATTAAATCCATCGTCACTTGCCACCAAATCAATGTTGCCGCCATCAATCACAATACAAGCTGCTTCTACGCCCTCGTATGAACGTACTATTTCAATATTTCCTCCACTTATAGTAATAGCATTATCTGCATGAATACCATCATCTTTTGCACTCAAAGTAATATTACCGTCAATAATATCAATAAAATCATTAGCATGCAACGTATCATCATCCGCAGTCACCTCAACACTGCCACCTGCAATAAGCATTGCATTATCGGACTTGATCCCCTTTGCCACTGCCTTTACTATTACTTGGCCATCATATATAGCAACAGTCGTAACAGCCTGCAGCCCATCTTCTGCTGCCGTTACATTTACATTTCCGCCATCAATACAAATAAATCCTTTAAGCGCATTATCTTCCTTATCAGACTTAATGCCATCACCGTTAGACTCTACAGTAATATTGCTATCACGAATAACAACGAAATCATTGCCTTTAATACCATTATTCACTGCACTAACAGTAACAGTAGCATCAATAATCTTAAGTTCGTCTTTACACGACAAACCATTATTACAATTCCCTTCAATTATAAGAGAGCCGCTACCATTAATTGTCAGACTTTTCTTGCTGAAAAGTGCGCCATTAGGCTCATAACTTACCTCGCCTGTCTCTTCGTTAGTCTTCGTCACCGCATACTCATAATTCTTAGTATCGGTCAAAGTATTCACACTGCCAGAAGCAAGCGTAATTACAGTCTTCTTCCCATTATTCAAATAAATAGGCGCGCTATCAGAACAGTAAATATCAACGCCGTCAAGAATCAAACGAACCTGATTTTCACCGGCCTCAACATAAATCTGTCCGTCACTTAATTTACCAGATAGCAAATAAGTGCCGCCCTCAGTAATCGACACTATGCACTGATTGTTTTCGTTGGACACTGCAATTCCTGTAAAGCTTTCTGCATCAACATACGTATTGCTGTCATTTAAAACAATCCGAACAGCCTCCGGCGCCGCATCTCCTACAGCATCCTTAACATCAAAATCACTATACTCAACCTCAACATCTGACTTAACATCCTCAAGCAACGTGGATGTATCCGGTGTATTGCTGTCTCCGACCGGAAATGTGGGCGAGCCTGTGAAAAGGTTGTCATTTACTTTTCTTATGCATCCGCACAAACACAAGACACAAACTATAATGACACATGAAATTATTGATTTAACTATTTTCTTACCAGTAAACAAGAAAGCACCTCTAAGATATTTTATCTTACAGGCGCTATTCTATCCTCATAAATTGTCTTTTTTATGTCAACTTCTTACGTATTCCGTGAAATAAAAATTACATTCCTGCCCATCAGATTCTGAATGAACAAGTTCACTTACCTTGTCAAGATGCCACTGTGGATCTTCGTCCAGGTTAGGAAAATACGCATCCTTTATGTAAGACTTCTCGAACTTTGTAACATATGCACGATCGCAATAAGGAAGCATTTGCTTGTATACACTGGCTCCTCCGATAACAAAAACATCGTCTGAATTATATTGTTTTGCAATCCGGACAGCCTCATCAATACTGTGAGCGACAACAGCACCCTCAGGTGCGTAGTCAGAAGAAGGATGCAACACTATATTTACCCTATTCTTGAGCACTCTGCCACCTGGAAAAGTAGCCAAAGTATTAGATCCCAATATCACCACTTTACCTGTTGTCAAAGCTGCAAAGTTCTTAAGGTCATCTTTTGAGCGAACCAACAGATCTCCTTTATAGCCGATTCCCCATTCTTTATCTACTGCAACGATTAAATTCATTTTCACAAATCTCCTTTATATAGCAACTTCAAATTTTCCGACTTTATCACCGTGTACATAATTCTCTACCGTAAAACTCTCCGGTGTAAACTGATAGAAATCCTTGATAGACTTGTCTAAAGTAACTTTTGGAGCGTCATACACAGGGCGATTAATAATTTCCTCAACAATTGGGATATGTCTATCATAAATATGAGCATCTGCAATAACATGAACAAACTCACCGGGCTCCAGGTCAGACACCTGAGCTATCATGTAAACAAGAGCAGCATATTGAGCGACGTTCCACGCATTTGCCGCCAACATATCCTGCGAACGTTGATTGAGAATGGCACAGAGCTTGCCACCTGTTACATTAAATGTCATGCTGTAGGCACAAGGATACAGCGCCATTTCATGTAAATCCTCAAAATTATACAAGTTTGTCATAATACGGCGACTTGCAGGATTGTGCTTCAGGTCGTAAAGAACCCTATCAACCATATCAAACTCGCCTTCCTTATACTTATGTTTCACGCCCATCTGGTAGCCGTAAGCTTTACCGATAGAGCCATTTTCATCTGCCCAACTGTCCCAAATATGACTGTTCAGGTCCTTAATATTGTTAGACTTCTTCTGCCATATCCAGAGAATTTCATCAATGGCAGCAGACAGCTTAATGGGCCGTATGGTAATAAGAGGAAACTCTTTACTTAAATCGTATCTGTTAACCACACCAAATTTCTTAATAGTATATGCCGGTGTACCATCAGCCCACTTAGGTCTTACATTTCCCTCAGTAACCTTGACACCATTTGCAATAATATCTCTACAAGTGTTAATAAAAGCTATGTCTGCACTACTCATTTTCTTCTCCTCCAAATAATATTATATTAATAAATTCCATTCCAGCGTATCGTTATCTATATCGTATTTCAGTACACAGTAAGCAGTCATTTCTATATTCTCACCTTTATATGGACAGCTTACTTCTTTGTACATTAACGTAATGATGTAGTTGTATGTCATACCAAAGTCATCTGTGTGTTCCATATTATACTGGGAATCCACTGTGTAACCGTTTGTCTTCAATAACTCAATATAGTCATCAGCGTCCATTTGTGACGCGTAACTGTATGTTGCTCCCCACTCGTTCTTTGGCAAAGTACCCTCAGCATTTTCACCCATAAAAGCAAAAAAAGTATCCTGAGCGTATACGCCATTTACGAAAAGCGGCACGTATGTTACAGGTATATCATCATATAAGCCGTGTTCCAGCAGGAGACGCTTGAAGTCAGAATTAATATTTGCGCGGATTCTGTACACCTGAATATCAGCTCCATCGGGAATAGCGTAGAAGGTTTCGTAAATAATGCATGCAAGTTCGCCGTTTGTCAGTTCCTCAACTTCATCAACAGGAAGTGTGAATCCAAACTGAAGATGCTGTATGAACTCAAGCAGACCGTCTGATTCATCCGAAGCAAATCCGCTATAATCATACTCGCTATACCCCAGAGCTCTCACCGCCATGTAATACGCCTCGCGAGCAGAAATCCTGTCCTTCGCGTCCTTACCTGCAGGCATCAAATCCGGCACAGCATCAATATCCAGGTACTTATAATACAGAAACATGTCATCTTCATTTAATATTGACCCGTCAACACCATTAATATTATACGCACCCTGCATACGCTTAAAAGACAAAATGGCAGTGTTTACGCTGGCCTTGGATTGCAGAAAATCACGAAATTCTGTATCGTCAATTCCTTCCTCGTAACCTGTGAAAATACCAAGCTGCCCCAAAATAATAGCTTCTTCATAACCTATGCTATATGAATTTACTCTGTAATGGGAGATAAAGGCCGTAGCTACAACAGTCGCAACTAACACAACAATTGCGAATTGTTTTACATATTTTTCTGTAAACGACCTAATCTTTACCATTTATTACCTGTTATTCTTTCCATTTTCTCAGTTTGCTTTTAATTCTCTGAAGCGCATTATCTATTGCTTTTATATCCTTATCCAGCAGCTCTGATATCTCACGATACGTCTTGCCACCAAGATAAAGCTGTAAAACAGATATCTCAAACTTACTTAAAATGTCGTTTATCCTATTACTTAGAATCTCATAAGATTCTTCTGTAATAAACTGTTCCTCCGGGCCTCCGACCTCCATTGATAGCAGACCCTGATCCTCTATGGATACATATTCATTAAGCGGTTTATGTTTCATACGAGATGCATTTTTAATTGCTGTAATAATCTGGCTTCTGATACAAAGCTTGGCATATGCGGCAAAGGGTACATTCTTATCACTACTGTAACTACATATAGCCTTATATAAGCCAATCATACCTTCCTGAACAATATCATCGCCCTCTGCACCTACCAAATAGAAGCTTCTCGTAACAACACGAACAGTAGGCTTGTACTTATCCAACAGATATTCACAAGCTGTCTCGTCTCCCTTGCGTACAAGGTCAACATAATATTCATCGCTATATTCGTTATTGTTTATAGGCAACCTTTACGCCATCCTTCGTATCTGTAAGTACAATGCCCATATCAAGAAGCTTTGCGCGAATCTCGTCAGCCAGGGCATATTGTTTATCCTTCTTAGCCTGTGTTCTTTGAGCCACAAGTTCCATTATCTCAGGTGAAAATATCTGTTCCTCATCTACATCTTTACTAAGGAGCTCAACTTCTTTTTCCATGTCTAAACCTAAAATTTCGTCTGTAGCAACAACGAAGTCATAGATTTTTTTACTTTTCACAGGATATCTCAAAGCATTCCATACAACACCAAGTGCAAGAGGAATGTTAAGATCATCATTTACCGCATTATCGAACTCTGATTTGTACACATCAAGAATATTCTTGCCCACATTTTCATCGTTATATCCGGCCATTTTACTATCTTCACCAATCACTTCGTCTATGGCAATATCACCTGCATCCTTATGCTTCTTAAGTGCCTCGTAAAAATGCTGGAGGGATGACTTGGCCGCAGACAGTGAATCCCATGTAAAGTTAAGCTTGTTTCTATAGTTGCCATTCAGGCAGAAATATCTATAGCAAAGTGGTGAGAAACCTTTTTCTGCCAAATTATCAATTGTATATGTGTTGCCCAGACTTTTGGACATCTTTCCGTTATTTACCAGCAAGAACTCGGCGTGCATCCAGTACTGAGTTACTTTCTTGCCTGTCAGAGCCTCTGATTGAGCGATTTCATTCTCATGGTGAATCGGTATATGGTCTACACCACCTGTATGAATGTCAAATTCATCACCGAGATACAGCTTTGCCAAAGTAGAACATTCAATATGCCAACCCGGATAACCCATGCCCCAAGGACTGGGCCACTGCATAATGTGTTCCTTAGGAGCCTTGATCCACAACGCAAAGTCAGACGGATGACGCTTCTCAACATTCTCATCAACACGCTCGCTGGCACCTGCAATCTGCTCTTCAAAATTCATACGTGAGAGTTTACCGTAGTTATGGAATTTTGAAATGTCATAGTAAATACCATCGCTTGTCTCGTATGCAACACCAACTTCAAGGAGCTTCTCCACAAAC
Source organism: Oscillospiraceae bacterium (assembly GCA_015069185.1). Lineage (GTDB taxonomy): Bacteria > Bacillota > Clostridia > UBA1212 > UBA1255 > SIG424. The sequence continues at coordinate 42,431 of SVJB01000003.1, read as the reverse complement.
TCAATCATATCGTTGATATGGTTAGTGACTTTCTCTATTATCTCAGGCAAATCAATATTGAGCTTTGCAAGATCCTTAAAGAATATACCTGTATAATACTCTGCGATTTCCCAAGGTGACTTCTGCTGTTCCTTAGCAGCCTTTACCATCTTGTCCTCTCCATCGTCAGCATCTGATACAAGATGACCTACATCAGTAATATTCATAACGTGTTTAAGCTTGTATCCATTATACTTGAGGACTCTTCTCAAAGTATCCATAAATATATATGTTCTCAGATTACCTATATGTGCGTAGTTATATACTGTAGGGCCACAAGAATAAATTGATATTTCGTTACCTGATAAAGGCCTGAGCTCTTCCTTTCTTCTTGTCAATGTATTGTAAACCATTAATTTTCCTGCCATAATTGTCACCTTTCTTGCTTCTCTATTTTATCAAGCTTCTTCTGCATTTCTTCGATTTGTTGTCTGAGTTGTGCCATTTCCTGCGCAACAGGGTCCGGAATCTTGTTGTGTTCAAGTGCTACGGAGGGCTCATTTTCAGGTTTGACTCTCTCTCCCTGCAGCTTAATAACACGAGCCTTTACTCCTGCCACAGTAGAATACTCCGGTACATCTATCAAAACAACAGAACCGGCTCCTATCTGTGAATGATCTCCTATCGTAACAGGACCAAGAATCTTAGCGCCTGCTCCTATCAACACATTATTACCTACTGTAGGATGTCGCTTAGCATTTTTTTCTCTTCCGTTACCACCTAACGTTACCTGATGGTATATTGTACAGTTATCACCAATAACAGCCGTCTCACCAATAACAATGCCATGACCGTGGTCAATAAACAAACCGTTACCAATCTTCGCACCAGGATGTATCTCTACCCCAGTACGTCTACTGCCGATTTGTGATATCCATCTTGCAATAAACTTCATGTGACATCTGTAAAAGAATGAGGAAATTCTAAAGTATATCAACGCATGAAAACCCGGATACAGAAAGAAAACTTCTGCCGCGTTGCGCGCCGCAGGGTCTCTCTTAGCTATTAACTTTGCATCCTTAATAAGTCCCATAATCCTACCCTCTTTCCTGTTTACAGATTAACTGCACACATAGTTCATTGTATCACATAAAAACAATGATGACAATTAAGTATTTTAACGACTTTACATCTTAATAATATGCATAAGCCTCTCAAACCTGACACAATAATCTTCCGTGAAAAAGAGCAGCGCATAACATACTGTTATGCGCTGCTTACCATTATATGGATATTCGAATTAACTCCCGAAATGCCGCCCCCGGATTTTGACACCTAGCTATGCTAGGTGGGTATCTTGTGTGATATCGCAATCATCCGCTGCCGTCGGCCTGACCGTTACGGAATTAGCTTGCGGCCCGATTTTAAAATCATCTAACTTAAGAGTCCCTCTTATGTGATGTAGGTTCAAAATACGGGTTCTTGTCGCACACCCCAGGAAGTAATTCTCGTATCCTGTTGTTTATATTATACGCACTGCCCTTATTTTATGCAACAGGAAATTGTTACTATTTGCAAAAAAGCTGTGCCTTAATATTGCTTCGTCTTATAATATCTTCTGCCTGCACCGCTGACGAAGCAGCTATTCTCACGCTATATGCGCACGCTTTTCCGGTATATTCTTTTGGGGTTGAAGTTATCTGTCCCTCAATGCCATTCTTGCTTAGCAATCGTACAATCAGGCTTGCCTTATTCTGTGCCTGTTCTGCTGTGATTATATAACAGTCACGTGCGAGCATTTTATCACCTGCCTGTTTATTCCATTATGTTACAAATTATGCCAAAGTCCTCCTGTGTCGTCACTTTTATATTAAATTTATCTCCTGCGACAATAGTAACTTTATTTTCCGCAAGTACAGCAATACGACTATCATCTGTTATTTCTCCGGGGTTAATTTTCCCGTCGATTATTTCCTCTTGAATTTTTTCATGAGCATGTTTTATTAAGCCTAGTCTGAAACTTTGAGGCGTTTGCACCATGTATGCATTCTCACGGTTAACATAACCTGCCACATTATTTTCACAATCACCTATTAGTAACGTATCCTGTCCTCGAATAGCCGTAACAGCAGCTCCATTGCGTCTTGCAACATTTATATTGTCTATTATAATACGCTGGTTTACATTCGGTCTTGCTCCGTCATGAATAAGCACAATATCCTCTTCTGTGAAAATATCAGCCAGATATTTTACTCCGATATACGAAGACTCTCTTCTATCCTTACCGCCTGCAATCAGATGATCCACACTCATATTGTATGCACGCATCATATTTTCCGTAAGTGTTATATACTCTTTTGGTACTACCACACAGATGCTGTCTATTTGCGGTACCTGCTTAAAACAGTTAATAGTCCGTATCAACATTGGTGTTCCGTTTATATCGATAAACTGTTTCGGTTTATCACCTTTTGCTCGGACACCTGTTCCTCCGGCAAGTATTAATGCAATATTCATGTTAACCTCTCTTCTTATAATTTATAACTTAATTTATACCCAACTCTGTATCTGTCAGAACCCTATTAAATACTTTCAGTTCATCAATACCACCATTAAAGTAATAAAATGCTTCCGGCGGACGTGGAGACATACAGCCAAAGACAAGCTGTGTGTCATCTACATTTTGAGGCACTGCAATTACATTTGCAGTATATATTTTTTCGCCATCAAGATATCCCATAAGAGTATTACCGTCATATGTGAAAACCACATGATGCCATTTGCCATCACAAACCATGCCGGTTGTATCATGTATACCTATCTCGTTTTGGTAAAAGCTAATCGTGCCAGACGGTGTAACATAAATTTCCAAATGGCCTGTAGTCTTGTCTCCTTTTGATAACAAAACATTAAAATCTCCGTTTTTTTCATCCATCACAATGTAAAATGAAATTGTAAAATTCTTTTCAAGTATGAAATCAAATTGCGGCATAATATACTTTGATTCGCCATCAAACCACAAAGCCTCATTAACAACACCATCAATAGTATTCTCTCGGGTTGATGTGAATTCCGTTTGTGTGTCAGTAATTTGTTCTATCAAGTTACCATCAAAGCTCCAGTAATAGTCAGGCTCAGCAGTAATGATATGATGTTCTTCTTCAACAACAGGAGCTGGGAGTTTTAACCATTGTGCCTGTGATTTCGGTACCCACTTTAACTCCTGAATATACACACCTGAAATATTGTGTTCACCCGGTTTGCCTCCCGGATAAACATCTTTACCGTCTGTAGCATTAATGGCAGCACATGCAATATAATCTTTGCCATCCACACTTACGATCTCCGGAGCATGACCATTAAGTTCTCCCAGGAGGTCTCTTACTGGATGACCAAAATCACTGTAATCTTTAGACGCATATACTGCTACCCGTCCATAATCATATCCACTCACAAACAGATAATAGTATCCGTGACGTTTCACAACGTATGGGGATTCTGCCGCCTGAAAACCATCGGGAGGCGTCATTACTATAGTAGGCTCTGACCAATGAATCAGATCATCTGATGTTCTCAGACAAATATTAACAGTTGCGTAATACATAAGATATTTGCATGCTTCCTCGTCATAAAACACGCAAGCATCACGACAAGAATCCCCCGTAAACGCAATACAGTTTTCTTCCAGATCATTTATGTTTGCAGGTATCCATTGTTCCAGAGTAGGATCCACTGATTGCAACATACGCATTTCTGATCGATGACTTTTAGTCTGATGGTGGTAATACATATATGCAGTCTTACCATCTTTTGTATAAATTGCATATGGAGCCCACATCCAATCTGTAGTACTCAGACTTGTTGAACCATTACTGTACACTCTGTCTGTATATGTAAATGGCGCCAACAAATCATCTCCTATAGCATGAAAAAAAGAATCCTGTATATGACCTTGTCCGCCTATGCCTATACAGTGCCAACGACTCTTTGTATCTTTTATTAATAGAAAATCACTTAGAAATTCAGAGCCATCCTCTCCTACAATCTTTTGTGCATTATACCATGTAGTTGACAATTGAGGTACGTACATTTCATTCTCTCCTATCATATCCGGTGTTGTTTCTGAAGGTAAGTTATTTGCATCATTACACGATACTGCCGCATTCAGCATTAGTACTAAAGCAAGAAGCAGTATTATTCGTTTTAAATATAAAGCGTTTGTTTTATTCATTTTCTCACTCACTATTTTACATGCAATCTTCACTGTGTCGAATACGAAAAGCGACAAATTAAACTCATATTACTCGGTATTATATCAAAGTGTGTCGGTTTGTCAAACATCGGGTACTATGATATACTGCTTATATTCTAGTATTCGAGGTGTTTTCATGAAATTAAAATCCGTTGGTTTTGTAGTGATTCTTCTATGCACGATTTGTCTTTTTTCAGTATCATGTCAACCATCAAATGCAGATAAGATAAAACCTGTGATAAAAACAGAATTGGCATACAAGATCACTGGCGAGAATACCTGTGCCATCATCCAGGGCAGTATAATAACAGATTCAGATGTAACTATTCCTGAGCAAATCGATGGATATACAGTTACTACCATAGAAAGCAACGCATTCGGTGATCGCAAAGATATAACGAGTATTACAATTCCGGGCACAGTGTCTTCAATTGAAAGATTTGCCTTTGGAAACTGTATAAAACTAGAATCAGTTGTTATCGAAGAAGGCATAGCAGCACTCACCATTGCCTCCGATGCATTTATCGGGTGCAACAATCTAAAAAAAGTTATGATTCCAAGCAGAGTAGACCTTATGTTGCCCGGTGCTTTTACTGAATGTAATAAGCTTACCGAAATATCGATTGATAAAGAGAACAAACAATATTATGCGAAAGACAGTATAATATTTTACAAAGACAAAAAATCAATTTACGCTTATCCAAGTGCATCAGGAAGATGTGTATTACCTAAGAATGTTGTTTACATAGAGGACAGGGCTTTTCGTTGCTGTACTCAACTGACAAGTATAATACTGCCCGACTCGCTCACAACAATTGGGGGTGCAGCTTTTGAGTTTTGTTTTAATCTCGAAAGTATTACAATCCCATCAGAAACAACGTATCTTGATCTGTCGGCATTCAATGGATGTGATAAATTAACAGAGCTGACTATTTTAAGTAAAAAACTGGAATTGGATTTAACTTCAAGAAGTAGTTGTCCAAGACTTTCTGACATTTCATTCTGTGGTACAAAAAAGGAGTGGAATGCTTTAATGAATAACAGTATATCGCCTGTTGATTCTTTCTTTGCTACGGCTGTTATACATTGTACAGACGGAAATATTTCATATAGAATAAATTTATAGTATAAAAAGCGGACACATCTTCTGTTTCTAACAAAGATGTGTCCACTTTATTTTTAATTATTATCCAATTATCTTATTTGCTGGATTCTTCAATAGCAACTGCGCATGCAACTGTCATACCAACCATTGGGTTGTTACCTGCACCGATGAGACCCATCATCTCTACGTGAGCCGGAACAGAAGATGAACCTGCAAACTGTGCATCACCATGCATACGTCCCATAGAGTCTGTAAGACCATATGAAGCAGGACCTGCAGCAACGTTATCAGGATGAAGTGTACGACCTGTGCCGCCGCCTGATGCAACTGAGAAGTATTTCTTGCCATTCTCAGTAGCCCATTTCTTATATGTACCTGCAACTAAGTGTTGGAATCTTGTTGGGTTGGTTGAGTTACCTGTGATGGATACTTCTACAGCTTCTTTCTGCATGATAGCAACGCCTTCGTTTACATCATTAGCACCGTAGCAACGTACGTTTGCTCTGTCACCGTTTGAGAAAGCCTTTGTTTCTAATACTGTAAGCTCTCTTGTAGTGTAGTTGAAGTCTGTCTTAACGTATGTAAAGCCGTTGATTCTTGAAATAACATATGCAGCATCCTTACCAAGACCATTAAGGATAACCTGGAGAGGCTGTTTTCTAACTTTGTTAGCTGTTCTTGCAATACCGATTGCACCCTCAGCAGCAGCAAATGATTCGTGGCCTGCCAGGAAGCAGAAACACTTTGTATCTTCACTAAGAAGCATAGCAGCTAAGTTACCGTGTCCAAGACCTACGTTTCTTGCATCAGCAACAGATCCGGGGATACAGAATGCCTGCAGACCAATACCGATAGCAGCTGCAGCTTCACTTGCATTTTTAATACCTTTCTTAATTGCGATAGCACAACCTAAAGTATAAGCATATACAGCATTTTCAAAAGCGATAGGCTGTACACCCTTAACGATACCTGCTACATCAATACCTCTTGCTTCGCAAATAGCAACAGCATCTTCTAAAGATTCGATACCGTACTCAGCCATAGCCTTGTTGATACCGTCAATTCTTCTTTCATAACCTTCAAATCTTATCATGGTCTTGTCCTCCTTATTCCATTCTCGGGTCAATGACCTTAGCAGCATCAGCAAATCTGCCGTATGTACCTATGTTCTTTTCATAAGCTTCCTTAGGATCAACGCCCTTCTTGATAGCTTCCATCATCTTGCCAAGGTGAACGAACTTGTAGCCGATAACTTCATCATTCTCATCAAGAGCGATATTGAGAACATAACCCTCTGCCATCTCAAGATATCTAACACCCTTTGCTTTAGTACCAAACATTGTACCAACCTGTGAGCGGAGGCCTTTACCTAAATCCTCAAGACCTGCACCAACCGGCAGACCATCTTCCGAGAAAGCTGACTGTGTTCTTCCGTATACTAACTGGAGGAAAATCTCACGCATAGCTACGTTGATAGCATCACAAACAAGGTCAGTATTGAGAGCCTCTAAAAGTGTCTTACCACCTAAAATCTCTGCTGCCATAGCTGCTGAGTGTGTCATACCTGAACAACCAAGTGTCTCAACAAGAGCTTCTTCTATGATACCGTTCTTAACGTTAAGTGTGAGCTTGCAAGTACCTTGCTGAGGAGCACACCAACCGATACCGTGTGATAAACCTGAAATATCAGTAATTTGTTTTGCTTTAACCCACTGTCCCTCTTCTGGGATCGGTGCCGGGCCGTGATTTGTGCCTTGTCTTACTGTGCACATTTTTTCTACTTCATGTGAATAATTCATTTGCTAAATAAGCCCCTTTCCAAATATTAAGAGAATGCTCATTTTCACGAGCACATACTTTGTGATTTTACTATTAATCTCTTTTAGTGTCAACCGGATTAATCGTATCAGATAGTGTAAATAATTTCTTTCTGATTTATCTTTTAATTAAATTCAGTGATTCTCTTTGCGATAGAATAAAGTTCACCGGCAGAATTTTCAAACTCATCTATGTTTGCATAATTCTTCGGAGAGGTCTCAAGAGAAAAAACACCATCAAAGCCCGTATTGCACAGAGCCTTATAAAACGATTTCCAATCAATACTTCCAAAAGTTGGAAATAAATGCGAATCTGTATCACCACAATTATCATGTACATGCAAAACGGCAACCTCATCAGCCACATCGTAAAAGCACTTTGCAACATCAAGATCCTTAAAAACATTCACATGTCCTGTATCAAAGCACATCTTATAGTTTTCATCGTTAACTTCCTTGATAATTGAATATATCTCAAGAGGTTTAGAGATACAAAAGCTTGGAAACGGCATATTTTCAAGACAAATCGTTACTCCGAGAGGCTTTGCTACATCAACAAGTCTCTTGGCAAATTCAACATTTATTTTCCTCGTTTCTTCTTCGTTTTCCGGTAAAGATTTGGTACCAAAAGCAAAAACAGGATGAATGACCCAATATTTACATTCCATATAAGAAGCAAATTGTAAAGATTGACAAAAGTATCCGAAAAGTTCGTCTCTTTCTTCCTGTGTAATATTACTTGCAGAATACCACGGTCCGTGCATTTGAGATGGAATGACATCTGCCTGCTCCATCATTTTTCTTTCGTTTTTAAAGAAGGCCTCCGCATCTCTCAAAGAAGCATTATACGGGTATTTCCTAACGTCTGAATTGCTAAAATCAACATATGAAAAACCAAGTGTTTTAATCTTTTCATATCTTTTATCTCCGTAAAAACTAGTAAATTCCGGGCCTGCATATATTCCTATCTTCACACTTATCACCTCAATAATTAATTTTATCGTAATTATAAAATCTATAAACGAAAAGTCAAGATTCTGATTTATAGACAAATTTGAATATTACACTGTTTTAATTTACTACATTTACATTCAAACAATGAAAATATTTTTTTGGTTCCAGCTACTTTTTGAATATATTTTTATACGTGAAAAATAATAGGAATTATCACGTCAATCTTGATGTTATCTTTATTTGGTGGTATCATTGAATACAGTTTCTTTTAGAAGGGATTTTAACAGTTATGGGTTATTTCAAACAAAATATTGCAATAGATTTAGGGACTGCCACTGTGTTGGTATGTGTAGATGGCAAAGGTGTGGTTATTAAAGCACCTTCTATTGTTGCCGTAAAGGAAGGTACTAACGAAGTACTTGCTATCGGTGATGAGGCAAGACTGATGATGGGACGTACTCCGTTTGATATTACAACAGTCAGGCCTGTGCAAAATGGTGTTATTTCTAGCTACACTGTAACAAAAGCAATGATTGCTTACTATGTAGACAAGGCTATTACTAATCCAATAAAGAAAAAGTTCAAACCCGATCTGTTAATTGCTATACCAAGTAAGACAACAAACGTGGAGAAACGTGCTGTTTTCCAGGCTGCAGGCAGTGTAGCCCGCCGTGTATTTCTTGTCGAAGAGCCTTTGGCAGCTGCTATTGGTGCAGGTATTGATATATCTCGTCCTACAGGTAATATGATCGTTGATATCGGAGGAGGTACTACTGACATAGCAGTGATATCATATGATGGTATTGTCACAAGCAAGAGTGTAAAGGTAGGCGGCGATACATTTGATGAGACAGTTAAGAATTATCTTAAGAAAAAACACAATCTGATGGTAGGCGATACCACTGCGGAACAAATCAAAATCGAAGTAGGTTGCCTATATCATGGAATAGTATCTAACTCTATTGAGATCAGAGGAAGTGATATACTCACTGGTCTTCCACGCGAGAGAGTAATTACCTCTGATGAATTACTTGAAGTAATGATTGATACCGCAGTACCGATTTTAGATGGTATACATGCTGTATTAGAAGAGACACCTCCGGAGCTGGCAGCAGATATTTACTGCAAAGGCATTGTAATGACAGGCGGAGGTGCTCAACTTTCCGGATTTGATGAGCTAATACGCAAAAGCACCGGTGTGGATGTTATGATTGCAACAGATCCTCAGTACTGCGTGGTTCGTGGTTCTATGCAAATTCTCAGTGAGATGAGTTCAGCAAAGAAACGCCGTTTTGCGATCAGTGATTAATAATATTGGTTATCGTAAGCAAACGCGTAATTTCCCCTCCTCTATCCCAAAATGTAATATGCTATTATGGCGAAGACGCACAGCCTTGTCCTCGCCTATTTTTTTATTATTAAGGAATGTACCATTTAACGATTTAAGGTCCTGTACGAACCACTTTCCATTTTCGCAAAAAATCATAGCATGTTTGCGACTGACAAAGCTAGCTCCGAGAATAATATCCGCCCATGTTGGATCTCTGCCAACATATATTTGATCTGTGTCTCCATTAAAAATAATATTATCAAAAGCATTCTCTCCTTTTATAGTCAAACTTTTTTTCTTAATATTTGCTTGTGGTTCAGTATTGTCATATTTGTTATTATCAGCTAACTTATTAAGTACTGTGGTTGTTATTTGCTTAAATCTGTTTACAAATGCAGATAAGCCTCCTTGCTGCAGGCTAGTTCTACTTTGTATTTTATCATTCACATAATTAATAACTGTCTGAAAAGAGTCATGCCGGAATTCTGTATTATTTGATAATATAGCGTCCTCCCATTCAGATATAAAGCTTAAAATATCTTTTATGATATCTTTATCTCTATCATTAGTAAAATTAATCATCAGAGAGACAATACAAAGCATATCGCTGCATCTGTTGTCATTTATCTCTCTTTGACCTGATTGAGGAGCGTACACAAACTCTGTATCATCCATAGAAACACCATAGAAAATGCACTCATAATCAAATAAAATATTGTGGAAATCCCGGCCACAATCTATATACAATTGATTTATTCTATATATAAGGCTAACAAATTCATCAATGGTTATACTGTTCTTTACTATGTATTCTTTAAGTGATTGCCGATGGGCAATGTAAAATGAGTATCCGTTACTTTCCATCGTAATATCGAGGGGCACATATAGTGTCTTGTATTTCTCCCCGCAGACACGGAATATTTCCTTTAACTCCGAAAAACTCAAATCATTATTACATGTGATTTTCGTACCAAATCGTTCTTTACTAAGTTTCATATATTCACCTCCTAACATATCATAATCCATCAATTGTTGCATCGGTTTTGTCTTTTATTTTATCAAAAATACCGGACGCAAGATCCATTATAAAAGTCCTGAATATCAGAGCTAATGCAACAAGCACTGCAATAATTATGATCACCTCTATCGTTCCCATGCCTGACTCATCATACATAATACGTTTATAAAAACTCTTGCTAAGTAATCTCAGCTTGATCATTACTCTTTGTATCAGCATATATATAAATAACATTATAAACCTCCAATCATTTGAATAGCCGCCGGTGCGACCATAAGTAATATCATAGCAATTAAAATTGCAGCAGATGGCAACAGCATCAAGGTTGTTGCCTGTCCGGCAAGTTTCGTAGCGGTGTTTTTTCTTTCACTTCTGTAAAATGAAGCCGAGTTCATAAAAACCTCTGCCATACGGTTATTCCCTTTTTGAGAGTTCTGTATAACCATTGACACGAAACTACTTACCGAAGAAGTCCCACATTCGACTGCCATCTGTTCTAATGCCTCATAATAATCTCTGCACTTGCCACTGGATACAGCTCTGACAGCACGCTCCAATGCAATGTATAGTGGTCTGCTTTTATCCCCCAAAGAGGCACACACGCCTATAGCCTCCCAAACATTTACTCCTGCTTCCATAAGCATAGCCACATTAACCAATAATTCAGGTATATCCATATCATAACTTTGCTTCACTTTGTTTTTCGCTTTATTTTGCAACATATTATCGATAAAGAAGCAGATAACACCAACAACAACTGCTACTGCAAAACCCGCAAGTAAATGATTTCCACTTATGACCATAAAAATGAAAGCAACAGCAAAGCCAAGCACTCCATATAGTGCCTTTCGATTACTTCTTTTTTTCATACACACCCTCTCTTATGAACTAATATTTTACATCTGATATACGATTTCCCATGAATGCTGCTGATAATAAAATGATCGCAACGATTACCATTATTATTCTACCTGACCCATTATATAAAGGAGCTATATAGTCTGGCGCAATATTACGTATCATTATTATACAGCCCACAGGTGCACATAACAGAATCCGATTGTTATATCTTGGCAAATTCAGAATCTGGTCTATATCTCTTTGAGTATCATGCTTTACATCCATCGAAGCAGAAATATATCTGATCAGATTAACCAGATCTACCCCTGAAGGAATAGCATAACTGATACAATCAGAAAAAATCTTCATATCACTGCAATCACATCTCTTTGCCATTTCTGCAAAAGCCTGTGTCACAGAATAATTGTACTCCATAAGCCTGTACATTCTCTCTAACTCGGAATAAAGTACCGAATATTCACTTTTATTATGAATTACAATCTCTGCAACAGCATTTTTTACAGTCATTCCGGCGGCCAGACAACTACTGAGTTTGCGTAGGAATAGTGCAAATTCCAGACTTTGTTGTTTACTCATGCGTTTTTCCATATATTTCTTTATTTTAAAAGCAAACAACGGCACACCGCATATCATTACAATAATTGTCACATACCATAACTCAAACATAGTCCATGCGATAAGAGCAGAAGAAGCCATACATAACAGCATATATATAGTGAACTCCATATATTTCCGGATAAATAAGTTACGATAGTATGTCCTCATACTATATAGCAGCCGGTCTAAGAAGGATCTTACCATCTTCATATCCAACCACCTCCACTATTTCTCTGACAATCCTCTCAGAAGATTCTGTTCTATCTAGCTGTACTACCACATGAACACCCGATACGATCATTTGTTTTATAGCAGTGCTACTAACGTGTCCCTCCCATAAAGCCATAGTCTCCAACCGCAATAAAACATCAGCCGCAGAGTTGGCATGAGCCGTTGACATAGAGCCATCATGCCCGGTACACAGAGCAGTAAGCATATCCAGAGCACTCTCATCTCTCACTTCTCCTATTATCAAGTGATCAGGTCTCATTCGCAAAGCAGCTTTGATAAGGTCTCTCATCCGAATCTCTCCCCGCCCTTCAGTATTAGCATTTCTAGTTTCTAATCTGACAACATTAGGCTGAGTTAATCTTAACTCTACCGTATCCTCCACTGTAATAATCCTCTTTGTTATTGGGATATATCCTGCAAGTACGTTTAGAAATGTAGTTTTTCCGGAAGATGTAGCTCCGGAAATAATAATATTTTTCCGATGTGCGATGCATTGTATCAAATACTGAGATTGCCTGCGGCTCAACATACCTCTTGCAATGAAATCTTCCATAGTGAATTGTGTATCACGGAATTTTCTCACAGTCACAATAGGGCCATTCACAGCAACCGGTGGCAATACAACATTGATCCTAGAGCCATTAGCCAGCCTTGCATCTACAATAGGATTACTCTCATTTACTGTCCTGTTCGCCCAGGAAAGCATCATCTGAACAGTATTAAACAAAGCATCCTTATCACTGTATCGTACACCATACTCTATTAGAGTACCGGACTTCTCCACATAAATGCCATCAGTACCATTAATCATTATCTCATTGACAGTGTCATCGTCCAGGAGTGGTTGTATCAATCCTGACTTCTTTTTATTGTTATAGACTTCTGTAGTAACGGCTTCAGGATTGACAACACCTATCGGAATACGTTCAAAGAGTTCAAGAGCTACCTGTTGTATCAGCTCTTTGAGTTCACTATCAGTATACTGCTTTGTCATATCCATGCGACCGGCAACATAACTGTCAACTATCTCTGTAAAATATTTATTGTTCACAAAAAAAGATGCCCAAAACGTGCAGAACTCTGCCTGCCTTTTTGAACATCGAATAAATCAGATACCGTAGATAAATCTTAACGCCCAACGCGTCTTATGTCAATATCCTTTTTTCACTTTTTCACAAATTGAATATATTTCATTTCTTGACTTGCCACACACATCAGAAACCTTCTTCAAAGCTTCATTCTTGCCCATACCCTGGCTCCTTAGCCGGTTTACTTCCTGATATATTTCCTCATCTGACATTTGTATTTCTTCTGCTAAGGGTACCTCTTCACCTGCGCCCTCGATAATTATCACAAACTCACCTCTGGGCGCATTTTCAGTAAAATGCAAAATAGCCTCATCCGGAGTACCTCTGAAGATTTCCTCATGAAGTTTTGTAAGTTCTCTGCATACAGCAATCTTACGATTACCGATATTATCTTTAAGTAATTCTAAAGTTTTCATAATTCTGTGAGGTGCTTCATATATGATAACAGTACGTTTCTCTACACGGATCATCTGTGAAAAGGCTGCAATCTTCTTGTTATCCGTGCCTATAAAGCCTTCAAAAACAAACTTGTCTGTAGGTAGCGCAGAAGAGACCAGTGCGGTTATTCCTGCACATGCACCGGGCAATACGCATACCTCAATATTGTTTTCAACAGCAAGTTTTATAAGATCTGCGCCGGGATCTGATATACCTGGCATACCGGCATCAGAGACTACAGCAACATTTGCACCTGCCAGTAGATGATTCAAAAGTTCCTGGCCCCGCGTTATTTTGTTATGTTCAAAATAACTGATGACTCTTTTCTTTATATCAAAATGGGTGAGTAATTTAAGAGTATGACGAGTATCTTCTGCTGCTATCAGATCGCAATCACGAAGAACATCAAGAGCCCGGAATGTAATATCTCCCAGATTCCCTATAGGGGTAGGTACCACATACAACATCAGTTAATCACCAGACCTTTCTCTATTATCAGTTGGCGGCCTCCGCCACGAACTCCATATATAAGGAACATAACAGGCCGCTGGGTAGCTTGCGAATATACGAATTGGATTTCTTTTGGTTCCAGACCGTGTTTACGCATAGATTCTATTGTATCAGCCAGGCGTTCCGGTCTATTTATCATCATAAAGCGTCCTAATTGTTTTAACAAGCGCGAAGATGCACATATAATATCATCCAAAGTACAAGTCATTTCGTGACGGGCAAGCAGAAGTGAATCACGATCGTTAAGGTAGCCGGTACCCAGCTTATAATACGGAGGATTTGTGACCACACAATCAAATTGATCATACCAGGACCGGTCAGCAGCCATTTCTTTTATATCATTATTAATAATCTTTATACGATCTGGAGACAGTGTGCCATTTGCAATATTAAGGTCAACGCTACGTCGTGCCATATCGGCAATATCTTCCTGTATCTCTACACCTACAAACTCGGCTGCTCCGGTCTTTGCAGATAGGAGAATAGGAATTATACCTGTGCCGGTACCAATATCCAGCACTTTCTTTCCCTTGTATATATATTTTGCGGCATAGTTGGACAAAGCGACTGCGTCAGTGCCAAAACGAAAAGCCTTTTCCTTTTGTAAAATAAACAATCCGTTGATTTGCAGGTCGTCTAGAGTCTCCCCTGGTTGCATAAAAGAATCAATTGCCAAAATATACCTCCGTTTGCTCGTAGATACACTTAGACCCCGCTTCTTTGCCTTGGCATAATACGGGGTCTGTGTAAATTAATTATTCAGCCTTTGGAGCGTCAACAGGACAAGCGTCTGCACAAGCGCCACACTCAATACATGTGTCAGCGTTAATAACGTACTTGCCATCGCCTTCACTGATAGCCTCTACAGGACATTCGCCTGCACAAGCACCACAGCTAATACAATCATCAGTAATTATGTATGCCATCGTAATGCACCTCCGAAAAATTTTGCCCCTTAATTTTAGCACTCTGTTTTTATAGTGTCAATGGCAATAAACATACATGATAAGGTAAAGATTTTGCATGATTTTATTTCAAGGGTATACTTTATTCACATCAGGAGGTGTTATTTCATGGATAGTACATCAGATTACAACAAACCACGTAGGCGCAAAGGAAATTACTCTAGACTTATTATATCTGCAATATTTGTTTTATTCCAGATAGTATTCCTGATATGGGCCTTTTTCTCCTTGAACATATTTGCTCTTACATCATATATTATTATCCATTTTCTAACAGCAATGACAGCTCTTAATATTGTAGTGGACAAGCGTAAAGCATCATATAAAATAGCATGGATAACAGTACTTATTATCATACCAATTTTTGGACTGATATGCTATCTGATGTGGGGCCAGCCACATCAATCAAAAGTGTTAAAACGCCGCATACCTATTATATCAGAAATGACAATTCCTCTATACAAATGGAATCCTCAAACACGCAGCAGACTGGTTGAACAATATCCTGAAATGGAACGCCGTATGGTTCATCTGAACAAAGCCGGCTTCCCTATTTATGAGAACACCGCAACTAAGTATTTTGCAATAGGAGATGAATATTTTACAGCATTATTTGATGATATCAAAAAAGCAGAAAAATTTATTTTTTTAGAATATTTTATTGTTTCAAGCGGAAATATTCTTGATGAATTAATGGAAATTCTTTCCGAAAAGGCAAGAGAAGGCGTTGAGATTAAGTTACTATACGATGATATGGGCTGTATATCAACACTTCCCAAGAATTTTCCGGCAAGAATGAAGCAGTATGGTATTCAGGCAGCTGCTTTTAATAAAGCTCGTCCTTTTGTAAACAATTTCTATCTTAACTATAGAAATCATCAGAAAATTTGTGTTATTGACGGTAACATTGCATATACCGGTGGAGTTAATATTGCAGATGAATATGCAAATCTTGTAGAAGCATTTGGTCATTGGAAAGATTCGGGTATACGTCTCGAAGGAGATGCGGTGTGGAGTATGACAATAATGTTTCTTCAAATGTGGCAATATGCCCGCGATAAAAACGAAATGATATCGTATAGAGATAAATTGCATGAGTATGCCCCTAAGCCACCTTTTCACGGTGAAAAGGCGGGGTTCGTTCAGCCTTTTTGTAACGGACCATGCAATCAGACAGTAAACAATACTGCAGAACATATGTATATGCAGATGATAAATTCTGCCCGGAATTACATTTTCATTACAACGCCCTATCTTGTTCTTGATAACGAAATGCAAACTGCATTGATCATAGCTGCACAAAGTGGAGTAGATGTGCGTATTATCACACCAAGCATACCGGACAAAAAATACGTATATTTAGTCACTAATTCGCATTACGGAAGACTGCTTGAGGCCGGCGTGAAAATTTATGAATACACTCCTGGCTTTATACATGCTAAAAATCTTGTTACAGACGATACATCCGCTATTGTTGGCACCATAAACATGGATTTCCGCTCGTTTTTCTTACATTATGAAAATGCAGTATGGTTGTGCGGTACACAAAGTGTATCAGATATAAAGAGTGATTTTCTACAGACGCTGGCCCTCTCAAAGCAAATAGAATACAACAATTGGAAAAAAAGACCTATTTTTATGAAAATAAAACAACGTTTTCTGAACTTTTTCTCCCCCATGCTATAGTTTTTATGGTATACTGCCTAGGTAAGTATTATTTGGAAGGTTTTCTTAATGAATATTGAGTATTTAATTGTCGGTGTAGCCAAAGAGTCACAGGAAGATTTTCATGAACTCTATCAGAAAATGAAAGTTAGTGTATATTCACTTTCCCTCAGCATTGTAAAGAATAAAAGTATTGCCCGCGACATTGCTGCAGAGACGTTTAAGCGCATCAAGCAATCTGCCTATAAGTTTGATACTGACCTGAATGGTGAATATTGGATTTTAGACATAGCATACAGGCTCAGCTGCAACGCGCTGACAACACCCGCGCTGCAAAACCAACTTGCCAGGCAAAGAATTGACAACGCTTCTTTGCTACTCGGTGAATTGATAAACAATTCAAAAAACGACCGTGCTTCCATTATATTACTTCGTTTGTTAAGTTCGCTCCGCCAAAGCGATATTGCAAAACTGCTTAATTATTATAAATCCTCGTGTAAAGCTGAATACAACAGAGGTATTACTCAACTTAAGATAAAAAACAATTACTACTCAAAGAATGAAATTATATCTATTTTGAAGGAAGATGCTATCAAGGCGTGTCCTGATTACTGGGCATATATCGAATCTGACAGTTCAGAACAAATGGCAGGTCTGTCTGACGAGAGCATAAATTATGTAGAAAAAATTGATATTACAAACAACGAAGAAACACCCAAGGCAAGTCGTCGTATTATACTCACCTGCTTTATTGTTATTTTGTTAGTATCTCTTGTTACTTTAGTAATTTATTTCTTCTTCAAAGATAAGGAGTCACCTGACACATACGACTCTACTGTTATCCAATATGAAAACACAACTGCCATGATAAGTTTAGGTAGCCATTTATATTACTGTAGCGAGAATGGTAAGGACTTATGCAGTATCAATCCATCCAAAGATGCAACAGGCAAAGTGATTGTTACAGGAGCTTATCCTAAAGAAATCGTTACAGATGGTACATATCTGTACTATAGGAATCAAAGCGATGGTTACATTTATAAAACATCAACAGATGGCGCAGAGCCGATGAGAATATCATATATGCCGGGAGTTTCTTTAGATATCCATGACAATCATATTTATTTCGGTTCTACCGGTGGTATATATCGTGTCAATCTTGCATCTCCCGATTTATCTGCTGCAGAGCCTGAACTAATACTGGACACAACACAAGACAGTTCACTATTCTGCGTAGACCTTGAAGTAGGCGCTGATGGTACAGTTTATTTCTGTAGTGGTGCCGGAAAAGGAATACATGAGATATACACTTACGAAGGCACACCCCTTAACCAGGGCCTCTTTACAGATGAAGCATATACAATTATGTATGATAACGAATACCTTTACTTTGATTATGTAGTAAAGAACGAAATTAATTTATATAAAATAAATCTTGAAACACAGAGAATTTTCACAGTTGGCAGGACATATTCAACGTACGATACGATCAATGCACCACTTACTTATGAAGGCGATCCGATTATACTGGAGACCGGAGCCTTCCAGGTGGTAAATACTGTCACATATTTCGCAGCCAAAGACGGCATTTATAAAGTTGGATTTGATGGTGGCAAGCCTGAGCTTGTTGTATCAAAGACTCTTGATAACGCTATAACAGATTTCCTTGTAACAGAGGATTATATATTCTGTTATTATTCAGATGGAAAAAAAGACTCGACAAGGCACTTAATATCATATAAAATAAGCGACAGTTCACCTATGGTAATATATTGAAATTTTCGGTGAAAATATATTTAGGAGATGTACTATGTACGCGTTATTCATAATAAATCCTGTTAGTGGCAACGGCAAAGCTCAGAACGCTGCACTATCTGCTATGCAGATGTTGCTTAAAGACGGTACTCTCAGTCAAGCTGATGTGTTCTATACCAGAGGCAAAGATGATGCTTATAACAAAGCTCTGACTGCGCAGGAGACAGGATATGATTTTGTAGTTGCAGTCGGCGGTGACGGCACTATAAACGAAGCTGTCCTTGGTTTGTATAAATCCAATAGCACTATCCCACTTGCGATCTTGCCTGCCGGTACTTCAAATGATTTTGCGTATTCAGTAGGTATCAAGCCTACAGCTCCTTGTCTGTATAATATGGTAAAGAGCTTTACATATAAAACCATAGATATAGCATCATTCAACGATTCATATTTCCTTAATGTTGCAGCAGGCGGCATGTTATCTGACGTAGCTCATAGTGTGACAAGAGATATTAAGACAAAATATGGTATGGTAGGATATTACACAGTAGGGCTTAAGAAACTTGCTCATATAAATTGGCCAACTACTAAGCTGATTTTCACAATTGACGGAAAAGAAACAGAAGTACATGATAATTTCTTCTTCTTTGTTTCTAACTCAAAGAGCGTAGGTGGTTTCCATAAAATAGCCCCAAAAGCCACACTAGACGACGGATATCTTGATCTGTATATTGTAGATAAAATCAACATTGTACAAGCTGCAGGTGTGGCAGTGCGTGTTTTAAATGGCTCACTGGAAGAAAACGTTCATGCAGAATATCATAGAGTCAAGGAATTATACGTAAGGCCCGCAGAGGAAATAGATGAGTATCATGTTGACTATGACGGTGAGAACGGAGGAGGACTGCCGCTTCATGTTAAGGTTATTCCCAAAGCGGTTAATCTGTTAATCCCAACAAATGTAAAACGTACTGAAAAGATGTTTACTCCACAAGAACAGGATCAAAACCAATAAAATCCGCAGAAATTAATTTGTATTTAGTAACGGGACTGTGTATATCACAGTCCTTGTTATTTATTCCATGTATATGGCCAAAATAGCAGCGTTTTATATCGTTTTCTTCAATTATTTGTGTGATTTCATTCTTTTCGCCATTTATACAAGGAGGGAAATGCATGAATAAGATAATCTCTTCATTTCCATGTCTGAGATCTTGTGCTCTGCGAATTGATTCCCTCAGTTTGAGAACTTCTCTGTTATATATTTTCCGATCAGACTCTGTATAATTTTCAGAGCCCGGACAAAGCCAACCACGAAAAGTACATACAATTAAATTCTCAATACGCATAGCACCGTAAGAAAGCATATGCAAACGGTCTAATTTGTATTTCTCAAGGAATTCATTATTCTTTTTAGTTGTTTTCCACCATATATCATGATTACCTTTGAGTAATATTTTATTTCCGGGCAGATTATTAATAAATGTAAGATCAGGAATAATATCTGTATCTTTGGTACCCCACGAATGATCTCCCGCAAGGACTACCCAGTCGCTGTCTTTGATCTTGCCGGTCCAGTTGTCTGCAATTTTTTGTTGATGGTTGCTCCAATTTTCGCCAAAAATATCCATAGGCTTATCTATTGCGCTACCAAGATGTAAGTCCCCTATTACATACAAAGACATTTACGGTTCCCTCCTTTGCGCGTTACCGTTTATATGATTGTATATGACGCCGGCGGCAGCTTTGCCTATACCGGGGACAGATGCAATCTCTTCACAGGTGGCATTCTTAATAGCAGTAAGAGAGCCAAAATGTTTATATATTGCCAGCTTTCGTTTCTCACCCACACCCGGAATATCATCAAGTATGGATTTGCGGTAGCGTTTTTTAGTAAGCTTTCTGTTATATTCAATAGCAAACCTATGTGCTTCGTTCTGTACAGAACCTACGAAACGCCATAGCTCCGGATCCTTTTTCAGTTCATATTCTGTGTAATTATCGTCATCCTCCGGGATTATGATGGATTTTGTTCTGTGTCTGTCATCTTTTTCCATACCAAAAACCGGAAGCATAGCAATATCCGTGTCAATATTGGCCAAGGCCTTTTGAGCTGCGCGCACTTGACCTATACCACCATCAATAAATATTACATCAGGTACATCTGTAAAACCATGGCTTCCTTCTTTGAGTCTCGTAAATCGCCTGGTAAGTACTTCTTCCATTGAGGCGTAGTCATTTTGTATATCAAGACTCTTTATTTTGAAAAGTTTATAATCTTTCTTGCTGGCAGTGCCACTGCGAAATACCACCATAGAAGCATTTATCTCGCTACTTCCCAGATTGGATATATCGTATGCTTCAATAATAAGTGGCATTTTCTGTAATTGAAGGACTTGTCTTAGGCGATCTAAAGTCTTAAGATTCTCAACATTTCTGCCTTCTAATCCGGCAATTTGAGCATTCTGTAGTACAATATTTGCATTCTGCTCTACCATTTGAGCTAGCTTTAACTTCTCACCACGCATAGGTGTGGCAATCTCGCATTTCTTGCCACGAATATTAGAGAGCATCTCTTCTATGCCTGTCCGTTCCTCATCAGGCAGTAGCGTCTTTGTATAAATTCGCGGTGGTATCAATTGATTTTCACCATAAAATTGTTTAATAAATGACACTGTAATTTCCTCCGGGTACAGATCTCCTCCTCCTGGGAAGGTGAAATATTCTCTGCCACTGACATTGCCTGCCCGTATAAAGAATATTTGCAGCACAGCGTCTACGCCGTTCTGCCCTACGGCAATCATATCGTAATCTGCGTCGTTTACAGATGTTATTTTCTGGCTTTCTTTGAAAACCTCAAGAGTCTCCA
The DNA here is from genome assembly GCA_015069185.1 of Oscillospiraceae bacterium. Classification (GTDB taxonomy): domain Bacteria; phylum Bacillota; class Clostridia; order UBA1212; family UBA1255; genus SIG424. Next base: position 20,997 of record SVJB01000003.1, on the reverse strand, counting down.
GACGCTTTCTGTACACAGCAGCCATCTCAAAGTTAAGATCCGCCGCACAAGCAAGCATTTTCTCACGTAGCTTCTGTTCAATCTCCTTTGTATTACCGCTAAGAAACGACAATACCATAGATACAGTTTTCATGTATTCCTCATATTTTATCTTTCCTGCGCATATGCCCGGGCATAAACCTATATGATAATTGAGGCAGACTCTATCATTGCCGTCTGGTCTGATTTTCTTGTTACAAAGGCGGAGTGGCAGTATACTTTTCAGCGCATCCAGAGTGGAATTAATTGTCTGTACACTATGATACGGGCCAAAATATGTGGCGCCATCTTTCCTGACTTTGCGTACCATCATCACCCGTGGATAATCTTCATTCGTGGTGACCTTAATATATGGAAAGCCTTTGTCGTCTTTGAGGAGCACATTGTACTTTGGCTTATGCTTCTTTATCAGATTGTTTTCCAGCAGAAGTGCTTCATATTCGCTGTCACACACCACATATTCGAAACGGGTTATTTGTGATATCATAACAGTAATATGCGCGCTGTGAGGAGTATTGACAAAGTATGACTTTACCCTGTTTTTTAGTATCTTTGCCTTGCCAACGTATATAATCTCATCATTCTCACCATGCATAAGGTACACCCCCGGTTTATCCGGAAGCAGCTTTAATTCTTCTTGAATATTAAAGTCTTTGTTCATAAATATACCTCTGCGGGATTATTGCTACCTTGTTAGTATGGCACATCGGTTGGGAAATATCAAGTCGGGAAATTGAGTAAAGATTCTGTGGGGTAATAAAGATATTAAGTTTATATTATGCACCAACTGCCCGTTTTTTTAGTATAGCTAAGTGTTAATAAAAAAAACATAGCCGGTTTTTGAATCTAGTGCAGGAAAATTCAAAAACTAATAAAAGCTCGACACTATCCAAACATCCCTTCTCCCTTGTTACATTCGCATTTTTTTGCTATACTTTATTTGTTATTCTTTCAAACTATTGAGGAGCATTTCATGTCACCTGATTTTAATATTACCATACCGGCAGTACTTCGCAAAGCTGCAAAAGCAAACCCAGGCGTAACCGCAATTGATTATATGAACACGAAAATATCATACAGAAAGCTGCTGGAGCTGGTAGATAAATGTGCAGACAGCTTGCTTGCAATTGGTGTGAAGCCAGGTAGCAGAGTAACAATTTGCCTCCCCAACATACCACAATCTGTAATTGCATTCTATGCAGTCCTTTCCATAGGCGCAGTAGCTAATATGATTCACCCGCTAAGTGCCGGTCCCGAGATTGAGTTTGCAGTAAATGTTGCCAAATCAAACTGTCTGTTTGTACTAGATAGTTTTTATGATAAGACCATCGGAATCAACTGTCCTACGCTCAAGACAATTATTTATTCAAGTGCCGGTGATTATCTGGCGCCGATTACAAAATTTGGATTTTGGCTTACTCAAGGCAGGAAAATACAAAAAATCGGTGAAAAGCAATGTGTTATGTCATGGAAAACATTTATGACCGGAGCCGACGACACCCTTTCACAGGAAAAATCGGAATCTGATCCTAAGCATGAGGCGGTTATCCTATACAGCGGTGGTACATCAGGCAAACAAAAGGGTATTCAGCTGTCACATTATAACATCAACGCCTTGGCAAAGCTTACCATACAGCACGGCTGCCCTACCCTTAGCGCAGGAGATAAGATGCTGGCAATACTGCCTATGTTTCACGGCTTCGGACTGGGTGTTTGTATTCATTCGTCTGTATACGCAGGAGCTACAATTGTGTTGGTGCCCAGGTTCAACGCAGATGTGTGCGCAAAGCTAATAAAGAAGAAAAAGCCGGCTGTTATCGTAGGAGTCCCTACTCTTTACGAGGCATTGCTAAGAAACAATCGTATGAAAAACGTAGATTGTTCCTGTCTCAAAGGCGCTTTTGCAGGTGGCGACACATTACCATATGAGATTAAAACGGCTTTTGATAAATGTCTTAAGGAAAATAACAGTTCTGTACTGCTAAGGGAGGGCTATGGCCTTACTGAATGTGTCACAGCAAGTGCCTTGACACCGGGAGATGACTACAGAAAGGGCAGCGTAGGGCTCCCGTATGAGGGTATAACATATAAAATTGTGGCTTTGGACTGTGAGAATGGTCCGTATACTCCCCTACCCGCTATGACAGACGGTGAGATTGTGCTAAAAGGTCCTACCGTTATGCTAGGATATCTCAATGAGCCTGAGGAAACTGCTCGGGTACTACGTATTCACGAGGACGGAGACACATGGCTTCACACAGGAGATTTAGGATATATGGATCAGGACGGTTTTATATACTTTAAATCCAGAATCAAACGTATGATCAAATGCCGTGGTTATTCAATATATCCATCACAGATAGAAGCGGTGCTCAATGCGCATCCCAAGGTATCCATGTCATGTGTCATAGGAGTTGAAGATTCATATGAAATGACTAAGCTCAAGGCTTTTATAGTATTAAAGGAAAATGTTGACAAAAGTGATACAAACCTGCTGCGAGAAGAATTCTTCCAATACTGCCGTGAAAATATTGCTAAATTTTCACAGCCAAAAATAATAGAATTTCCAGAAAGTCTTCCTATGACAAAAGTAGGTAAAATTGCCTATACGCAGCTGAAATAATTGATTTTTTTCTATATTAGTTATATACTGTCCCATATATGCATTTATTTGGAGGAACAAGCAATGGCTAACGATAAAAAGCAAAAAAACACAGAAGGAAAGCGTATATGTTCTGTAGGCGGACAGGCACTTATGGAAGGTATTATGATGCTGGGCCCCAACGGAATGGCGCAGGTAGTACGCAATCCTCAAGGTGATATAGTTGTTAAGACAGAAAAAATAGAATTACTTACACGAAAATATACAATTCTTGGGTGGCCTATAATCAGAGGTGGTGTTAGCCTTATATCATCAATGATAAGAGGTATGCAGGCTCTGTTTTATTCGGCAGATATCGCTATGGAAGAGGAAGATGAGAATGGCAAATCTACAGCGCCCAGCGAGAAAGCTATGGGTGCGATGATGGGCTTCTCACTTTTGATTGCCTTGGCATTTTCAGTAGGGCTATTCTTCCTGCTGCCTAACTTCCTGTCATCATTGATTATCCCTGACTCTTCACCAAAGATTTTATATAATCTGTTTGAAGGATTAGTGAGAATTGTACTTTTCTTTGGGTATATGATACTGGTAGCTCTGATGAAAGATATTAAACGTGTGTATATGTATCACGGTGCAGAGCATAAAACAATTCATTGCTACGAGCATGAAGATGAGCTTACAGTAGAGAATGTTCGTAAACATTCAAAACATCATCCAAGATGTGGTACTGCATTCTTATTTGTGGTAATGGTTATAAGCATAATTGTATATTCATTGTTGCCTCGTTTTGGTAATGTATTCCTCAATATGGGATTGAGAATCCTTATGCTTCCTGTTGTAGCAGGTATTGCATATGAATTTAACAGATTTGCCGGATTACATAACAATCTTATCACACGAATTCTGAGAGCTCCCGGTATGGCAATGCAACGTTTCACAACAAAAGAGCCAGACGACGACATGATCGAGGTTGCTATAATTGCCCTCAAGAAGGCTCTTGATTTTGAGAACGGCAAGGCAGTACCATGTTGTGAGACTATCAAATCAAAGTCTAATGAAGATGAATGTATAGAAAATACCGAGTCTGACAATACTACAGAACATGACGATATCACAAGCGAAACTACAGATAACTCAAATAACTAATGACACACACAGCGCAGATATGATTCTGGGTCACCTTCTCAAGGTACCCAGATCTTATTTGTTTATCCATACAAACAGACCCCTAACGGAATTACAAGAGTCTAAGTTGTCTGAATATCTTCGCAGGCTGGCAGCCAACGAACCGATTCAATACATTTTAGGATATGCTGATTTTATGAATATCAGAGTCAAAGTCACGCAGGATGTACTTATTCCCCGCAGCGACACAGAGACTCTTGCCTCCTTTGCGATAGATGCTATAAAAGCCCATGGATACACAAACATGTTGGATATGTGCTGTGGTTCGGGGTGTATTGCTTTGAGTGTATTACATGAGATTCCTGATAAGAAGCTCAAAGCAATCTGCGCAGATATTTCACCTGCAGCTCTCAAGATTGCAAGTGAGAACGCAGCCTCTCTTGGTGAAAAGCGTGTTTCATTTGTGGAGACAAACTATTTTAGTAAGTTCATACCAAGTTCTGATACTTTTGATATTATAGTATCGAATCCTCCGTATATTGAGAAAAACGATATTCCGGATTTAATGCCTCAGGTCAGAGATTTTGAACCCCACCTGGCACTGGATGGCGGAGAAGATGGACTTGATGCTTATCGTATTCTGATATCTGATGCCCCAAAGCATCTCTGTCAAGGCGGTATACTTGCCTTCGAAGTAGGCTATAATCAAGCAGCACAGGTAGCTACTTTGATGGAGCGCAATTTTAAAAACATTGAAATACTCAAAGATTTATCAGGAATAGACCGTGTTGTAAAGGGTGAGAAGTAAATAAAAGTTGTTTTCACATCGTATATCGATTTAAAAAGCGAGACTCGTGTTATAAAATACGGACTTAGAGTAAAGTTATTATTCTTTACACTCAGCACATATAAAACGTTAAGCAAACAGCAAACTTTTCTTAAAAAAGTCTTTAATAAAATAGTTCATGGCCGGTCAAAGAATTTAGTTTATAAAAATCTTCTTGATATTGCGTCAAAATTAAAAGTAAATAAATTCTCAATTGATTGTTCTTTAGGCGCGGATGATGCCACGACTACAGCTATGCTTGCAGGCGGTGCATATATTGTCTTCGGTAATGTAATATCTTATTTGAACTCCAAGCTGAAGGAACTGGAGGTTTCTTATATTAATGTAGTACCCCAATATTCCGAGACAACAGCGAATATGCTTGTCCAATGTATATTTAACTTCAATTTAGTATATATTATGTTTGCAACTATCAAGGCAATAATAAGTATAAGGAGAAGCAAGCATAATGGAAAATCCTATAAATGAAGTAATGATAACCTCAATGACAAATCTAAAAGAAATGATAGATGTGGATACTATCATAGGAAATCCTGTATCTACACCTGATGGCACAACGATAATCCCTGTCTCTAAAGTTTCATTTGGTCTGGCTGCCGGTGGAGGTCAATACAGCGGCAATGTAGACTTTGCAAATGCCGCCGCCCGTGCTAACACGCAAAATACTACACTTGATGATAAATTTATAGTGCCTATAAAATATCCTTTTGCAGGAGGCAGTGCAGCAGGTGTATCAATCACACCGATTGCATTTATATTTGCATCCAATTCTCAAAATCCACAGGGAGCAAATGTTCAACTCATACCTATAGATAAAAAAACAACGTCGGAGAAGCTTTTAGAAGCAATCCCCGACATGGTAGATAAAATATCAGATTCTATTACAAAGCTTACAGAGGCAAAGTGTCGTCAGCAGAATCAAACAGATCAACAGGAGCAGCAGAACTAACAGTATCCACTGCCTCGTTGGTGGTATCAGTTGGCTTATCTGTAGTATCAGGCTCATTTTTTTCAGGGTCCATCACCTCTACAGGAGGCAATTCAGAAATATCTGATATACCGAGACTCTTTAAGAACAGTTCTGTAGTGCCGTAGAGCATCGGTCTGCCGGGAGTGTCTTTTCTGCCCTTCTCACATACAAGGCCACGCTCTAATAGCTTTGCCAGTACACCGTCACTGTTGACGCCTCTTACCATCTCAATACCGGCACGTGTTACAGGCTGGTTATATGCGATAATAGACAGCGTTTCCATAGCCGCACGGCTAAGAGCTGACATAGATGCAAGTTCAAAATAATCACGTATATCTTCGTGCAACTCCGGGCGGGTAGATAAAATATACCCGTCTGTCAGCTTGCGCATTATAACGCCACCTCCACGATTTTCATAACGTGACATGAGCCTCTGTGCCACAGCTTCCGTTTCCTTACGTGTCAGTTTAAGTGCTACAGACATCTCATCTATAGTCACTTTCTCACCTGTGGCAAACAAAAGAGCTTCTATTATAGCTTCATTCTTGCTGTATTTTACTTCTGTAACTGGCTCCATATGCTGTCCTCCTCATCGCTTTCAAAATCACTTGTATCATCCATATTAAGAAAATCATCCTCTGTCTCTATATCAGACCCCGGTGTAATAGTAATCTCACCGAAATTCTCCTCCTGATGCGTTAATATCTTCTTACGCTTGTTAAGCTCCAGCACGGCAAGGAAACCTGTAACAACTTCCGCTTTACTTTCTTTCTTGGTGAAAATAGATGAAAATGTAGTCTTAACTCTCTTCACTATATGCGATACAACCTGACGCATCTTGGCACGCAAGCTAACCTTCTCAGTCTTGAGAATATCATCCATTTTTTCCCTGTTGTCATTATGCTTGTCCTCATATCTTTTGGCAAGATCACTATAACAATTGGCAAGATTATCAGGATCAATTGTAATAGGTAAATATCTTTTGGGGAAATTAATTTTCTCAGGCATTTTGTAGTATGCTTTGGACCACATACTGTACATTTCTGTAATTTGAGGTGTAATATCTTTATATTTCTTATACTCATTAAGACGCCTGATAAGCTCTTCTTCTGAGATTTCTTCCTCTTCTTTTTCTTCTTGTGGTAATAATCGCTTTGATTTAAGACGCAATAACCAGGATGCCATTACAAGAAACTCAGATGCAATCTCCATATTGAAATTTTCCTGCAATATCTCAATGTACTGATCTGCAATGGCACAAATATTTATATCCGCAATGTCAATCTTATTCTTCTCTAAAAGGGTAAGCAAAAGATCGAAGGGGCCTTCGAAAACGTCTAATTTTATATTATAGCTTTGATTCTCGCCGTCCAAAGTACACCCCTACGTGAAAATTATAAAACTTTTGCAAGGAAATCCTGTGTTCTCTGATTCTTAGGATTGTTAAATATCTCATCAGGTGTTCCCTGTTCTACAATAACACCTTCATCCATGAATATAACACGATTTGCCACTTCCTTAGCAAATCCCATTTCGTGTGTGACAACCACCATTGTCATGCCGTCTTGTGCTAATTCTGACATAAGCTCCAAAACTTCGCCTACCATTTCCGGATCAAGTGCGGATGTTGGTTCGTCAAACAGCATAACAGACGGATTCATAGCTAAAGCTCTTACAATAGCAATTCTCTGCTTCTGTCCTCCTGATAACTGATTTGGATAGCTGTCTATTTTATCTATTAGGCCGATTCTGCCCAATAAGCGACGTGCATTTTCCTCAGCCTCTTCTTTCGTTTGTAAGCCAAGCTTTGCCGGAGCAAAAGCTATATTCTTTAAAATAGTCATATGTGGAAATAAATTAAAATGCTGGAACACCATTCCCATCTGCTGACGCAATTTATTGATGTCAGTTTTGGAATCTGTTATATCAACACCTTTGAAAAGTATATTTCCTTTTGTAGGAGTCTCAAGGAGATTGAGACAACGCAGGAAAGTACTCTTTCCTGAACCAGAGGGGCCAATGATAACCACCTTCTCACCTTGTTGGATAGTCTCAGTGATTCCGTTTAATACCATTTTTTTATTATCAAATGATTTATATAAACCATTAACTTCTATCACTTTTGGACAGCCTCCTCTCAAGTGCCTTAAATAAAGCTGATAAACCGAGTACCAATACCAGGTAAACGATTGCTACAAAAATAAGAGAGAAGAAAGCATCAGCTGTACGTGAACGTACCATCTCACCTGCTTTGGTAAGATCAACTACACCAAGGTAGCCGATAACTGATGTTTCCTTCAAAATTGCAATAAATTCATTTCCCAACGCAGGCAATATATTCTTAAATGCCTGTGGGAGCACAATGCTTTTCATAGTGGTAAACTGAGACAAGCCCAGAGACCTGCCGGCCTCTGTCTGTCCTTTATCTACCGCATTGATACCTGCTCTGATAATCTCAGATACGTAAGCGCCTGAGTTAAAGCTGAAAGCAATAATACCAACTAACACCGCACGATCTGAGAAAGCAAAGATAATAAAGTATGCAATCATAAGCTGTACAACAACAGGGGTTCCCCTGATAATCGTTGTATATACCTCTGCAACAATATTCAGAATCTTCAAAAATACATTTTTAGGATATTGTTTATGCCATACCTTGACAACAGCAACAATCAATCCGATGAGTACACCAATAAGTGTGGCAAATATCGCTATGACAAGAGTATTCTTGAAGCCATCAAGAAACAGCTTGTAGCGGTCATCTCTTATAAATGTTTTCTCAAACATTTCTGTAAGATAATTTATGATTTGCATACTAAACCAACCTTTTATGTATTATTTAAACAAATTAAGAAGCAGCGCCTGTGTGTGTGATGATAAATTCATCAATCTTACCACTTGCTTTAAGTTCTTCAATCACTTCATTGATAACTTTAAGAAGTGATTCATTGCCCTTTGCTACGCAAATTGCGTATGACTCTTCTGTGTTGCTGCCATCAGCATAAACAAGCTCAATTGCCTTAAGGTTATCATAGTTACCTGCAACAATCTCAGCAGGAAGCTTGTCAATAACTACAGCACCGATCTTGCCAGAATTAAGAGCAATAGCTGCGTCAGCTGCACTGTTGTATGTAACAACGCTGGCACCTGTATCCTGCAGTACACCCTTCTGCTGCTCGCCATCTGACTCATAGCCGTTAATCTCATCAGTAATAATAAAGTCACCTGTTGTACCAAGCTGTACACCGATCTTCATGCCTGCAAGGTCTTCAATCTTTGCAACTGTTGAATCAGTAGGAACGATGATATACTGTTTACTTGTTGTATATTCAATTGAAAAGTCAACACTCTCTTTTCTCTCTTCAGTAACCGTAATACCGGCAGCACCGATAGAACCTTTACCTGACTGGATAGAACCAATAATAGTGTCAAACTTAACGTTCTTAATCTCAAGCTCAACGCCTAATTTATCAGCAATTGCCTGTGCGATATCAACATCAACACCCTTAACCTCAGTACCTTTCATATACTCAAAAGGAGGGAATTCAGCGTTTGTGTACATTGTGAGTACTCCTGCCTTCTTGATTGCGTCAACACTCTGCTTCTCAGCAGCTGATTTACAAGAAGTCATACCAACACATGCTAAAACTAATACTAAACATAAAACTGCAGCAATAATTTTTTTCATTTTGTTACATCCTCTCAATTAATTTTTAATAGGCTCTACATGAGCATATCTTAACTGATAGATTATATTATATTTACAAAGTCATTTCAACCTTATCCAAGACGAAATTCGCCGAAAAATATCAACCTTGAATAAATATATTGGATATGGTATATTTCAGCAGTAAACTTATTTGCGAGGATAGTTAAATGGATACATTTATTAACACAAATATTGTTCCTGAGAGCGAGATTTCAGATGCATATGAGCATATGTCATCTGTCAGGCGCATGATAAAGAGCCCATCATACGCAGTGGTACGTACATTAGGCTGTCAAATGAATGAACATGACAGCGAGAAGCTGGCAGGTATGTTGGAACAGATGGGTTATACTATTATCGATGACTATAAATCACAGAAAGCAGATCTGGTTATCTTCAATACTTGTTGCATACGTGAAAATGCAGAAGGCAAAGTGCTGGGAAGACTTGGAGAGCTTAAGATGATTAAGCGTTCTAACCAGGAAATGATTATTGCTGTATGCGGATGTATGACTGAGCAGCCTCACATCGTTGACATTATAAAGAAAAAGCATAAACATGTTAATCTGGTATTTGGCACGCACGATATTCACAGATTTCCTGCTATGTTGGAGAAAACGCTGGCTGCAAATAAGAATGTTTACGACATATCAAGTACACGCGGCGATATGCATGAGGTACCCGAGGGCCTACCTATCCGCCGCGAGGACAATACTAAGGCTTGGGTAACTGTTATGTATGGCTGTAATAATTTCTGCTCCTACTGCATCGTTCCATACGTAAGAGGACGAGAAAGGTCTCGTTCCCCACAGGATATTCTGGCAGAGATTGACAAGCTTGACCGTGAAGGCTTCAAGGAGATTACATTATTAGGGCAGAATGTTAACTCATACGGTAAAGATCTTGCCAGAGCAAATGACAAGCCTTGCTCCTTTGCTCTGCTTTTAGATGATATTTGTGATATGTTGGACAAGAAAGAGTCTGCTAATATTAAAAGAATCCGTTTTATGACATCGCACCCCAAGGATTTGTCAGATCAGCTTATTGATGTAATGGCAAGAAGATCGCAAATCTGTAACCAATTGCATTTGCCTGTCCAATCCGGTAGCACAGAGATCCTCCGCCGTATGAATAGACGTTACTCACGTGAGCAATACCTTGCGTTAGTCGATAAAATACGTGCTCGTATACCGTCCATCGCCTTGTCCACAGACATCATCGTAGGCTTCCCCGGTGAAACAGAGCAGGACTTTGAAGATACTGTTTCTCTTGTTAAGCAAGTCAGATATGACAGCGCGTACACCTTCATCTACTCACCTCGTGTAGGCACTCCTGCAGCATCATACGATAACCAGATTGATGAAGAGACGGTTAAGAATCGTTTCAACCGTCTGCTTGATGCTCATAACACTATTTGTCGTGAAATAAATGATACTTATTTAGGTAAAACAGTTGAGATTTTAGTAGACGGACCCAGTAAAACAGATCCTGAGCATTATACAGGCAGGACATCTGAAAATAAGATCGTTAATTTTGTTGTTGATGAATCAAAAATATCTAAGGAAGATATCATCGGCAAGATTATCAAGGTAGAGATTGCCGGTATTCAGACTTGGTCTCTTGATGGTAAGATGTAACTTATTTTCTTGACCTCTTTACTACAACAATTATTCCAATAACTGCTAACAACGCTATTTCCACCACGATAATAACAAACGCAGTATTATCATTCATATTGATACAGGAATTAGATTTGGTATTATCTAATGTTGTGGGTTGATTATTACTATTTGTTACAGTAGGCTGTATTGTTATGTCTTCAGTCTGTTCCGGGGTAAAAGTTAGTAATACCGTGGTACTTTGTGTTACTGTCGGACTGCTGGTTGGCTCTGTAGTAGTCGCTTGCGTAGCGGTAGCTGCTATCGTAGGCTTTGTGGTAGGGGTAGCCGTGGGCTTAGGAGTCGCCGTAGCTGTGGGTTTGGGAGTCGCCGTAGCCGTGGGTTTGGGCGTCGCCGTAGCCGTGGGTTTGGGAGTCGCCGTAGCCGTGGGTTTGGGCGTCGCCGTAGCCGTGGGCTTAGGAGTCGCCGTAGCCTCTTTCACAGTAATAGTATAACCTTTACTCGAATTGCTGGAATATACACCATCAGTCTTCTTGGTCACAGTTATCTGTGCAGAACCTTCGTTACCAACAATTATAGCCTTATTCCCTTCTATCGTAAAAATAGCCCAATCAGAGCTTTCATAGAATATATCTCCATTTCCGCTGCCACCAAAACTGGATAAATCAACAAAACCATCACTAGTGTATACCGTCTTAGGTATATCTTCTGACATGAAAAGTTCTTCTTGTGGTTTTAATTCTACAAAGTTTGGCTTCGTATTATCATTTCTCTTCTGCAGGTTAAAATATTCAGCAATTTCTGTTGCCGTTATAGCACCCAGCTTTTGAAGATTTGAATCATCGTCCAATATCTTAATATCAGAACTTCCTGTTATGTATCCATGTTCGATCAACATAGTAGGGATATCAAGTAAAACACCATTTCTTATAATCCCATAATAATCAGCATTATATCTTTTACCATTTTCATCGATATAGTCGTAGTATTTACTTTCCGAATCACGAAGCATTATATCGCAATTTTTTATTCCTACTTCTGATTCAAAACGTTGCAGTATTCTTGGTGCTAATATTGATGGTATTTTATTTAATTCAGGCTTAAATTCTCCCTTTGATAAAATAATTAATGCTCCATTATCAGAAGTACTTTTTGACCCATTACAATGAAGAGAAACGAATAAATCTGCGTCCACGTCTTTACCAAATTGTACCCTTGCAAGCAAAGTGTGACGATCTTGTATCACACCAACTTTTTCATATCTAGTGAAATACACGGTAATACCTTCATAATTTTCCAATTCCTGTGCTATATATCCGGCAATTTTTTCATTATATGTAGCCTCAGCAATACCGGATAAAGATTCTGCTCCTACATCTTTACCTCCGTGGCCCGGATCTAATACTATAACAATATCAGAATCCGCATGGACAATATTGGAAGAGACGTAATTCATTGTCTTTGCACCGAAAAAATACATAACAACAAAAAAAGATATAATAATTATCTGTATTAATTTGCAAATTGTAAACCGATAATTTCTATATTCCATAAATCAGCTATTAACTCCCTCTACAATATCTAGAATGCCAGCGAACCATCTCTCAAAGGAAGCCTCTGAACATACCATATTAACAGCTTCATCATACGCAATACCATTCAACAAGTAATTTTCCAACATGCTCTTACCACTTTTTGATTCATTCAATAAGTAAGAACTCATATTCTTACCAAGTTCATCGAATCCAGTAAAAGCTGCCGGCGAGTATGTTGAGAAAGACAGCACCTGATTGTATTCGCATACAAGCAAATTATATTGCAATTCGTTTTTTGTTACCAATCCGGCAATTTCATTTAAAGTCTTTTCTGAAGATGCAATTTCGGAGCACGCAGGTACTTCATATCCTGCAAAACAGATGTAAACAAAATTAGGATTTGTAGTAAACCATTTTAAGAAGTCGTACGATGCTTGATTTGTCTCTTCATCTTTGTCAACCACAACCGCGCCCGGGCCCGAATGAGGTACTACAACTCTATTTTCATGAACAGAGGGATACTGAGCAGATAAGACAGTAAAAGGAGCTGTTTTACCATCAAGATCAATATACACAGAAGAGTACTTCACCTTTCCGGGTGTCCCTATGTAACATACTATATTACCATTCTGCAGGCTGTGTGCCATATCTGTAGAAGTAGATATATATCCCTTTACAACACCTTCATAATATATTTTCCATGCATCTTTAAACGTGTCTTTATTTGCATTTATGGTTATTTCATCATATCCAGACTGAATCAACGAAGGAATATGTTGATTAGTGTATGTATAAACGAAAGTTTCAAGAGATTCAATTGCAAAGAAAGCTTTACCATCGTTATCAATTTCCGGAGTCATTGCATCTGTCCATGCATAATAAGCAGACGCCATTCTCATTAATTCCTCCCACGAAGCAAAAGATGCTTCTGAAAACATTGGATATGCACTATTAAATCTGCGAAATAAATCTCTATTTATTATTGTTTGTTGTATTTGCTTAGACACAGGAAACAAGTAAGTGTTTGATCTCATGGATAAGCGTCCTTCTTCTAAAAAACCATCAAAATACTTATTTAATTCCTGTTGATTCATATACGTTTCTGCAAATGTAATCAAGCCATATTTCACAGCGGTATATGCTGTTTCTTTAGATATAATAGCGATATTAGGTAACTTTGATTGTTCTTCGACAGAAGTATAAGCTTTTTTAAATACATAAGATATTTCATCTGTGTTACCGGCGTATCTGGCCTCTACAGTAATCTTATTATCTTTTCCTATTGTGTTATTATACTCTGTTACCATGCGATCAACAATTTGTTGTTGATATCCTTGATATGAATGCCAGAAAATAATAGTATCATTATCCTGCCCCGATGATACAGTACAGGCTGCTAAAACAAGCAAGAATAATATAAGGATGTTCAGCAAGATTATTTTCGTTCTTTTCATATTCATTCACATATGTTCTTAAGTACTTTTCCCTATGTATTATATCACTTATGTTTGTCTATGACTAATAAAATGAAAGAAAATTTATTAAAATTATATTAATTCCTCCTGGAATTTGGATGATTTTATACCTTCTTTTCAGCCAAATACACTTCTTGTATGTGTTGTATCTCTCTATTTGGCACATCCGATATCACATACCTCAATAATAATATCCATGACTGTTTTTTCAATACCATCGATTAATGCATTACGAAACGATGGTTTACATACTACGTCGTAACCATAGTTGGACATCATTCCTCTGGCTATAGCAACCGCTTTAATAGCCTGATTAACTGCGCCTGCACCAATAGCTGATATCTGAAGTTTTGGATCTTCTTGTAGCATTACTGTAATGCTATTTGCTAACATTACGCATTTCGATGTTGTTGATACTCTGATTTTTTTCATAAAATCGCCTCCGCTTTAAATTGATGTATGGCGTATAATACACACAAACAAAGCACAGGTCTATTATTTCCCAATTATTTCCCAGAATAAATTGAAATTCTTTTAATATCAACAGCCGTACCGCTGTTCTCATCAGCAGTAATTAACACAGCATTTAACGTAGCAGCACTACTTGCCGGTTCAAACACTTGCGGAATACCTAAAACAAATTTGTTTATAACTCCTGTTTTTTTCATTCCTATAATACTATCCTGCACACCTGTCATTCCTACATCGGTTATAAACGCTGTACCACCGGGCAATATACGCTCATCACTTGTGGCAACATGGGTATGAGTACCAATAACAGCTGTAACAAGTCCATCTATATATGATGCAAGAGCAATCTTCTCCGCAGTTGCCTCGGCATGAAAATCTACGAATATTAAGCTAGTCTTTTCTCTGAGTTTATAAATATGTTTGAGAGCACATTCAAATGGATTATCGCATGGGTCCATATATACTCTGCCACATATATTAATAATTCCGATATTGCCAAATTCAGTCACCTGTACACAAGATCCTTTTCCGGGTAAATCCGGTGAAAAGTTCGCAGGTCTTACAATAGGATAGCTATCAATAAAGTCAAATATTTCTTTATTGTTCCACGCATGATTACCTAAAGTTAAAAAATCCACGCCTGCCTCCAGAATCTCATCTGCTGCAGCCATGGATAGACCTCTGCCATGCGACGCATTCTCTGCGTTTGCAATACAATAATCCACGTTATATTCTTTTAACAAATCAGGCAGCAGCTTATTTATACAGCTGCGGCCTGATTTTGCAAAAATATCACCTATAAATAATACATTAACACTCATCTTACTTAGCGTAATCTACAGATCTTGTCTCTCTGATCATAGTAACCTTGATCTGTCCCGGATAATCCATCTCATCCTCAATCTTCTTTACTACATCGCGACAAGTCATTATCATCTCGTCATCAGAAATTGCATCAGGCTTAACCATAATACGTATCTCTCTACCTGCCTGAATTGCATATGTCTTCTCAATACCTGGGAAGGAATTTGCAATTGACTCAAGCTTCTCAAGTCTCTTAATATAAGATTCAAGAGTCTCACGTCTAGCACCCGGTCTTGATGCTGAGATAGCATCTGCAGCTTGTACAAGTACTGCTATGACGGACTCAGGCTCTGCATCACCATGGTGAGACATAATAGAATTAACAACGATGTCAGACTCTTTGTATTTCTTTGCAATATCCGCACCAATCTCAATGTGCGAACCTTCCATCTCAAAATCAATTGATTTACCAATATCATGTAACAAGCCGGCTCTCTTTGCCATTGCCACATCAACGCCTAACTCTGATGCCATTATGCCGGCAAGGCGAGAAACCTCAATAGAATGAATAAGCACACTCTGTCCATAACTTGTACGATATTTGAGACGACCCAGCAACTTAATAATCTCTGAATGGAGACCAAATACACCTGTTTCGTAAGTAGCATTCTCACCCTCCTGCTTGATGATATGGTCAACTTCTTTCTTAGCCTTCTCAACCATTTCCTCAATACGTGCAGGGTGAATACGTCCATCAATAATGAGCTTTTCCAAAGCAAGTCTGGCAACTTCTCTTCTGATCGGATCATAACCGGATAGGATAACAGATTCCGGTGTATCGTCAATAATCAGGTCAATACCTGTAAGTGTCTCAAGAGTTCTGATATTACGACCTTCTCTACCAATAATACGGCCTTTCATATCATCATTCGGAAGCTCAACAACTGAAATGGTAGCTTCTGAAACATAGTTAACAGCACATTTCTGAATTGCAGTAGCAATAATCTCACGTGCCTTATCATTGGCTTCATCTTTGCACTTCTGCTCATACTCTTTGATAAGCATAACAGTCTCGTGCTGAAGATCCTGCTCAACGTTAGAAAGTAGCAATACCTTTGCCTCTTCCTTGGACATACCAACAATTCTCTGAAGTTCCTCTAACTGTTTGTCCAATGTGTTCTTGACTTCTTCTTCATATTTAGAAGCCTCTGCAATTTTAGAAGCTACTATTGCTTCCTTAGACTCCAAAGACTCCTGCTTCTTGTCAAGACTTTCCTCTTTTTGAATCAGTCTTCGTTCACTTCTCTGAATCTCACTTCTTCTATCCTTAATTTCTCTTTCCAGTTCAATTCTGCTTTTGTGTATTTCTTCTTTAGCAAGCAACAAGAATTCGCGCTTCTTAGCTTCGCCTTCCTTAACGGCTTCACTTACAAGACGCTTTCCCTCTGCTTCGGCGCTACCAAAGATCGCCTCGGCCTCGGCCTTTCGTGTATCATAACCTTTTTTGAAAGATCTCTTTCTTGCAATTATCCAACAAATGCAACCAACAACTGCTGCTGAAACTAAGGGGATTACAATATCTAATACAGGTCCTATAAAGAACACTCCCCTTCATAATAGTATAATTATCAATGTACCGCATCTATATATCAAACATATCTGAATGCCGAATCTACATATCCAGTCCATTTTACATCAAGTAAACAGGGAGTGTCAAGAAATATTTAAATATCATATGCGCTATCAGCAAATTCCTCCGGTAGCTCATCAACTAGCACATGTCTTGGATTATTGCCATCACGGCTACTTATATAGCCATGTTCTTCCATCTGGTCAATCAACCTAGAAGCCCTACTGTAGCCAACACTTAATCGTCTCTGCAAGTATGAAGCAGATATTTGTTTTGATTCTATAGCAATTGCCAGTGCTTTCCCAAAATATTCATCAAGATCATCAGGACTCTTACCAGCCTTTTCTCCCAGAGGTCTTACAGAATTAAGTACAGCTGAAGGATCCTGACATTCATCATATTCACTGTTTGCGGAAGTCAGGAATTCGACAACACTCTCAATCTCGCTATCACTGACAAAGCCACCCTGTACACGGGTGAATTTCATGCTGCCATTTGGATAATAAAGCATATCTCCACGTCCTATGAGCTTCTCAGCTCCACCTACATCAAGAATCGTCTTTGAGTCAACTTGTGAAGCTACCTTAAAAGCAATTCTTGATGAGATATTTGCTTTAATCAATCCTGTGATAACATCAACAGATGGTCTTTGAGTAGCAACGATAAGGTGCATACCGGCTGCTCTTGCCTTCTGTGCGATACGGTTAATTGCCTCCTCCACGCTATCTCTTGCCACCATCATCAAGTCAGCAAGCTCGTCAATAATGATTACAATTCTGGGCATTGTCTCCATTCCATTATTAGCGGCATATATATTATAAGAAGAAATATCTCTGATGTTAAACTGCGAGAATTGTCTGTATCTATTTTCCATTTCCTGTACCGCCCAAGCCAATGCGGACGCCGCTTTCTTAGGCTCGGTGACAACCGGAATAAGCAAATGAGGGATTCCATTGTATACACTAAGCTCTACAACCTTGGGATCAATCATGATAAATCTGATGTCATCCGGTGATGATCTGTACAGCAAGCTCATTATCATACAGTTTACGCATACACTCTTACCTGAACCTGTAGATCCTGCTATAAGCAAGTGTGGCATCTTAGCAATATCTGAAATAATCGGCTCACCTGTTATGTCTTCACCCAAGCAAAAGGCCAATGGTGACTTGTGATTTGTAAATTCCTCTGCTTCTATTAAATCCTTCAGATACACTGTGCGCGTTTCAGAGTTTGGTATCTCAATACCTATAGCTGCTTTACCCGGAATAGGTGCTTCAATACGTACACCTGGCGCTGCAAGATTAAGAGCAATATCTTCAGACAGGCCTTTTATTCTGGAAACCTTAACACCGGAGTGTGGTTGCAGCTCATATCTTGTAATGCTAGAGCCACGTGAGATGTGTATAACCTTTGCCTCAATGCCAAAGCTTTTCATTACTTCTTCAAGTTTACGTGCAGTACGTGTAGCAGCAAGACGGTATTCTGTACCCGTGGATTCTGGTTCTTCAACAGATTGAAGCAAAGTCACAGGTGGCTTTACATATTCAATCTCATTCTTACTCGTGGTTATCTTAATCTCTGTGTCAAATGTAGGAGTCTTTGTTTTCACAGTTTTATCCATGCCCGGTAGCACTCCATTTGTAGGTTCAGGTTGTTCCTCTTCTTCCGGTTCTAAATCTCCAAACTGATTTTGCAGCTCTTGCTTTTGTTTCTTAGGCTCATCTGCGTTATCATCACTGAATACAGTACGTTTTTTCTTCCTTGTAGCAGCCGATTCAAATGCAATATCTGTATTAGCAACAGGTGCCGGATACGGATCATTATCATCTATAGAATCGCTATACATATCATTTGCAATATAAGCTGCCTTCTGAGCTTTCTTTGCTTTGCGCGAGGCAGCAAATCTTTTTCTTACAGATCCCAGCCAGTCTGATACATGTGAAAAGCCAACGGCTGTTTTTTGTGCAAAATTCATTAATGAAAGTGAGAAAAGAAGCATAGCAACAATAAGCGTCGCCGGTATCAAAATAACCAGAGCGCCTACCTTTTCTACAAATTTGAATAACAACAAACAAATAGATCCACCAAGTAATCCTCCTGAATATTTGCTTGTCCATAACTCAGCAACACCTTCAAAGAACGACAATCCACTATAATCAGAAGGAGAATGGAAGATAGTGTGAATAAGTGCACCTAACAGAATAATAAAAGCGACAAGAAGTGCAGATGTTTTTAAATCAAAGATACGACTGGCTGTATTGCGCAGCAAAGTCCATGCCAACACAACAAGGAAGCACATTATTACATATGATACCAGTTGTCCAAATATTCCGTACATAATACCTGCAACAACCCTGCCAAGAGTTCCTGTTTTATTTATAAAGGAAAAGAATAAGAAAATTCCTAAGAAAAACAGCACAACAGCTGCAATTTCCTTTGTTTTCTTAGTATTCTTAACCGTAACTCCGGATTGACCGTTACTGCCACGTCCCGATGTATTCTTTTTCTTTTGTGCATTATCTTTCACGAATGAGACCTCCCATGTCTGATACCGTATATATACTTGAGTTTATCACAAATACCCGTAACAATCAATAAATGTATTGAGTGATGATATAAAATTATGTTATAAAATTCAGTAATATTCCTCCACTCTATTGCATATATGTAGCTACAATAAAAACTATAACAAGGAGATCCGTATGTCTACAATAGCATCTATTGAGAAAATCAATAAAATAACCCCTCCGTTTTGCCATGGTGGTATGCCTGTAGCGCATATACTTGGCTGGCAGGTTTTATTACAGAACGATAAATTCAAACCGGGAGATATGTGCATATTTGTGCGACGCGGCACAGTGCTGCCAGCCAATAATCAATTTGAATTTATACGCCCATATACCATTCCGATCCCTGAAGAAAATGGCTATCTTATAACAAATTTACAATATATGGGAGATCTTTCTCAAGGTCTGGCGTTACCTCTTAGCATCCTTTCCTGTGAAAATACTGAGTTTTTGCACAGGAAAGCAAATATTAACAAGCTGCTTGGACTTAAATCTTATACTTCATATAATCCGTTTAACAATTACCCCGTGCGTAATATAAATAGTCGTAATCTGTTACATACAGCAAAAGCAGAATTACAGGAAAAGCCAACTCTTTATAAGGCATTACAGGATAAGAGCTACTATATTGCAACAAAGCCGGATGGGATTGAGATTACATTTTATTATATAGGACATAATTTTGGTATCTGCGGAGCAACCGGTGATTATGTGTTTTGTAGTGATAATCCGTTATGGCAATTCGTACAGAAGAAGAAAATTGTACAGAAGTTGGCCGGTTTTCGCACAAATATTGCTATCAGCGGATATTTTTGCGGCCCTGACGCAGGCACAAACACTATGAATCTCAGAGATAATAACTTTTATATTAGTAGTATATTGGAGACAGACACAATGAAATATTACGATTTGGTACACATGCTCAAAGCTGCGCTACAAATAAAACTACCTCCTGTTCATATAGAAGAATCAGGAAGCAGCTTCGGTTATACAATAAAAGAAATAATAAAAAAATCTCAGGGACGATATACCTGCGGCAATTATAAAAAAGGAATTATTGTTAGTGAATCAAATGCTTACATACACCAGGGAACTACAGAGCCACTGTGTTTTGAGCTTCTCAATGATGATTACTTATTAGAAGAAGCACATCGTATAAGATATTTATATGACAATATGGCTTCATTCCGGCACTAACGTGTCAGAACTTACGAAAACGTTCGTAACGTTCCTCAACTAACACATCAACCGGTTTTTGCAATTTGCGTTCGGTTGACACGCGGATCATTTTCTTAAGAGTTCTGTATGTTTCGTCTAAGAGTGAATTTAATTTATCACATGCATATTCTTTCATTATAGTGTACACTTTCAGATTTTTTCACAAAGCAAACATTTTGTATTTACTTAGTTTGTCTAACTAATTAGATTCTTTGTTTTATTATATGTCAAATAAATAATTTTATTCGTTCGTACTAAGGTTTTATATAAATATTGATTTTTATATGGAATTATGCTACATTTTATATATTGTTATTTATTGGAGGTTATGATATGACGATTCATGAATCAGGTGAGATGTATTTAGAGAGCATACTTGTACT